>NZ_JBQSYY010000002.1:0-412005 GCF_052379785.1 Halomonas sp. 72
CGCGCCTCGGGGGATTTTTTTTTGCATGCAGGAAAAGGCGGCAAGGCACTCTTCAGCGTGATGGATCAGCCGCTAACCCCAGCAGCACTTTGTGCTGCATCGCCGGCTGAAGCCAGCTCCCACAATGTAGAGGCAGGTCAATCCATAATGCCTACAAAACATGGCTGGAATTTACTATTTACGCTTTTTTGCGTCAGGCAGCTATCCTGATATGGGTGGTTATGACGCACTGTTGTCTTTAGAATGATATGGCACGTTGATGGAAGGGTAATCTGCGCTTTATCTCAGGAGGAGAAACAACATGAATGGACAATGGATCAAGAAATTATCAGCGGCGGTATTGATGGCTCTGCTCGCGGGCGGTTTGGCTGCCTGTGATAACCAGGGGCCTGCTGAAGAGGCAGGTGAAAGTATTGATGATAGTATTGGAAGCGCCGGCGAAAGCATTGAAAGCGCGGGTGAGAGTATCGAAGAGGCTGCTGAAAACTAATTCACTATGTTGATTTAAACGGTTGATTAGGTTGCCCTGTGGAAAGAAAAACGGCCGCTAAAAGCGGCCGTTTGAAGGTATAGCTCCGCGTTTTAAGCGCCAGGGTTTTGCTCAATACCTTGCACATACCAGGGCGCTTGGTCGCGCATTGCACGGGTTAAGTGCCACGACTCGTTGAACTCGGTCTGCTCTCCATTCTCCTCTATAACGCCATGAAAGATCACGCTTGCCTCAGCATGCCCTTCGTATTCGTTAATATCCCCCAATTCGGCAAATAAACGTACGATGTCGGTACGGTTATTGGCAGGATGCTGAGCACGCTCGGAGCGTAGCAGGTTATAGAGCTCGGGAGTGACATACTCCTGAATCTGGCTAAAGTCGTTATTGTCCCAGGCGCGCTGCAGCGTCATAAAATGCTCTTTAGCACCGTTTAAAAACGGCTCTTTATCAAACCAGGTCGGCGTGCTTTGCAGGTTGCTTGCCAGGCTACCAGGCACAGCGCCTACTGAGCCAGCAGCAGGCGCTGATGGTACGTGCTGTGTGCGTTGGTAGTTGGGTTCGGAAGCATGCGCTGGACGTCGCTGGCGAATAAACGCACGGAAAGCGATCATCGCAAGCACTGCGATACCGACCACCATGAGCAGGTCCATCATTCTTAGCTCATCAAAGGCACCGCCGAAAAAGAGTGCGGCAATTAGCCCACCAGCCAGAAGACCGCCCATCATACCGCCCATTCCGCCTCTACGTGCTGCCGCACCCGCTTGGCCCTGTTGCTGGCCACCTTGCGCTTGTTGTGTACTGGGAGTGCTGGCCGGGCGGTCCGCAGAACGGGACATGCTGCCCATATTGCCACCACCCCCCATACGACGCGCTTCCGCATGCTCCACCGCAACGCTAAACCCCATAACGCTGACCAGCAGCATGACAAACAATTGTCGTAACATGGCAATCTCCAATGTTCAAAGCCTTAAGAAAATAAGCCCAATGTAATGAGCGTGTAGAAAGCGTTGGGCAGCTAGTTTAGCGCCTCAGCTGTCAGAATGGGCTATCTTAATGGCACTAATAAGCATAAAGAATAAGAGGAAGGTATGCGCCTACAACGAGATCGTAGCCTATTGTTAATGATCGACTTTCAAGCAGGATTACTGCCGGTGGTTGAAGGCGGTTTGCAGGTAATAGAGGAGGCCGCCTGGCTTGCAAACGTAGCAGAAGCCTTGGCAGTGCCTGCATGGCTTACCGAACAATACCCTGAAAAACTCGGGGGAACAGCGCCTGGTTTGATAAGGGAGTTGGGTGAGCATCAGGTTTGGCAAAAACATCATTTCAACGCCATGGAAGAGCCAAAATTTGCCCGAGCATTAAAGGCCCAGTCGGTGCAACAAGTCGTGATCTGTGGCACAGAAGCACACATCTGTGTGTTGCAGAGCGCGCTTGGCTTGCTGGAAGCTGGATATAGTGTGTACTGGCTAAGTGAAGCGACAGCCAGCCGACGTTGTGAGGAAGCTCGCTTTGCGCGTGAGCGTGCTTGTGCTCAAGGCGCCATTGCGGTGACGGCGGATATGGTGGCTTACGAGTGGCTTGATCGCTGTGATACCGCGCTATTTAAAGAGGTGCATCGCCGGTTGCTTAAGCCGCGCTCCTCACGCGGCGTAACTTTTTTTTAGCAAAAGGGGGAAACGTTTATCGGTCGGCTTCTTTGCGTGTGAACACCAGCGTATCGCCCTCAGAAGCCGCTGCATCAAATTGGTAGCCTGCCACGTTAAATGCTGTAAGCGCTTCAGGGTCATTCACCTGCTGATGAATAATCCAAGCGCTCATCAAGCCTCGAGCCTTTTTGGCATAAAAGCTGATGATTTTAAACGTGCCGTTTTTCTCATCTTTAAACACCGGCGTGATGACGCGGGCGTTCAGCTTTTTGGCATCTACCGCTTTAAAGTACTCATTAGAAGCAAGATTCACCAGAACCTTTGAGCCGCTTTCTGTAATAGCCTGATCAAGGGCGTTGGTCAGTGTAGGCTTCCAGTACGCGTATAAATCCTTACCCGCCTGATTAGACAGTTTGGTGCCCATCTCCAGTCGGTACGCCTGGATTAGATCCAGTGGGCGCAGTAAGCCATACAGGCCTGACAAAATACGCAAGTGCTGCTGGGCAAACCGGTTATCCGCATCGCTGAATGTTTGCGCCTCCAGGCCAGTATAAACATCGCCTTGGAATGCTTGAGCGGCAGGTTTGGCATTCTCTAGTGAAAACGGCGGCTCCCATTCAGCAAAGCGTGCTGCATTAAGGCCAGCAAGCTTGTCGCTGATGCCCATCAGCTCACTGATCTGCTGAGGTGAATAATCACGCAGGATATCGATCAGCGCTTGGCTTTCCGTTAGAAAACCGGGCTGTGTCACCTGGTGAGTGGTGGAGGGCGTTTCAAAATCCAGCGTTTTCGCTGGCGAAATAACGCTTAGCAAGGTGAGCTCCTTCGGCCGATGCAAAACCAGATAAGAACAAAATCATGGCCGATAGTATATCAAGCCTCGGCGTTGGCCGAGGCTATCGCTTTAATAGCGTGTGTATCAATGCTTAGGGGCAGGGGTTTGGCATCCGGCGATGAATATCCTCAATCGCGCTAAGCACATCGTCGTCCAGCTTAAGGCTCTCACTGGCCAGGTTGCTTTCCAACTGGTCCAGTGTGGTGGCACCAATAATATTGCTGGTAAGGAAGCTGCGTGAATTAATAAACGCCAGTGCCATTTGTGCGGGGTCAAGGTCATGTTCGCGGGCCAGCTCAACGTAGGCCTTTGTCGCCGCCTCCGCCTCTGGTGAGGTGTAGCGCTTAAAACGCTCATAAAGCGTCAGGCGGCCTTTTTCGGGCCATGCGCCATTAAGATACTTGCCAGAAAGAACGCCAAAGGCCAAGGGAGAATAAGCCAGCAAGCCTACGTCTTCGCGATGAGCAATCTCCGCCAGGCCCACTTCAAACGAGCGATTAAGCAGGTTGTAAGGATTTTGTATGGAGGCCACTCGCGGTAGATCCATTTTTTCGGCCAATTGAAGCGAGCGCATGACGCCCCACGGGGTTTCATTGGAGAGGCCGATCGATCTGACCTTGCCAGCATCCACCAGCTCCTTGAGTGCAGAAAGTGTCTCTTCAAGCGGCGTGGCATCTTCATTCTCCTGATGCGCGTAGCCCAGCTTGCCGAAAAAGTTGGTGTTGCGGTCTGGCCAATGCAGCTGATAAAGATCGACATAGTCCGTTTGTAAGCGCTCAAGGCTTGCGTCGATGGCTTGGTGAATATGGTCACGCGTTAAGCGTGGGCCACCTCGGATATGCTCAGGCCCGGGGCCTACCGCCTTGGTGGCGATAATAACGTCATCGCGGTCGCCACGCTGTTTCAGCCAGCTGCCCACATAGGTTTCCGTTAATCCTTGCGTTTCGGCTTTGGGCGGTACGGGGTACATCTCAGCTGTATCGATAAAATTGATACCGAAAGCGACGGCGCGATCCAGCTGTTCGTGAGCTTCTGCCTCACTGTTTTGCTCGCCAAACGTCATCGTACCAAGGCAGAGCCGACTGACCTCAATTCCCGTTCTGCCAAGTGGGCGCGTTTGCATTTTTGTCTCCTCGCTAAAGCGAAAATTATCGCCGAATGGGCGTTTGTAAAGGTGATGAATGACGGTGTGTGAGAGGCATGTTAGCGAGGCTATTTGAAAGCAGCAAATCAATGGGGTTGAGTCGTTGCAAAGGCAGGCGTATGCTTGCCACCCCATTGGCCGGCTGACCCCGGTTTTTCGTGTGATTGGCAGTCAAATGATGTAGTGACCGCTAATTCAATATCTCAACAAATTGGCAGGGTGGTTTGCCATGCCGCAGGCATCATCTTTGTTTATTCGGCTAGAGTTTCGTTTAGCTGAACGGCTGTTTCAAAACCGTTGGTTGTTACCGCGTTCAGAGCGCACACAGCGTCTTACCATGCGTTTGTTCAAGCGCTGCGCTGAAGCGGGGCATCCTGATGCACTGTCCGTTTACGGGCATATGCTGTTTCATCGTAGCTTATCGCCGCAGGACAAAGCGCGGGGGGCACGCTATGTGGTGGAAGCCGCTCAAGCGGGTGATGTGAAGTCGCAGTACCAGGTGGCCCAGATCTACGAGCACGGCTGCGCGCAGTACCCGCGCCGTGAAGATTATGCAGTAACGTGGTATGCCCGTGCGGCGCAGTCCGGTCACTATTTGGCTGCTGAGCGGCTGGCCAGCGCCTATCGTTTGGGTGAGCTAGGCTTAAGCATAGATGCGAGCCAGGCTACCTACTGGGAACAGTTCGCTGAACATCATCCGCACAACGATGTGACCGCCGCGTAATGATTGAATGAGGAAGTCAGTGTCCGAGACGCTACCCACTGTATTAGATATTGAAGCGTCCGGATTTGGGCGTGGTAGTTATCCCATAGAAGTCGGCATTGCACGTGCTGACGGTAGCTGCTGCGCGTTTCTTATTCAGCCACTGGATGAGTGGACGCACTGGGACCCTAAAGCAGAGCTCTTGCACGGTATTTCGCGTGATCGCTTGTACCAGGAAGGGCACCCTGTTCGTCAGGTGGCCCAATGGCTCAACGATGAGTTAAGCGGGTTAGGCAAAGCGTACAGCGACAGCTGGGGCTACGATAATACCTGGCTTTCGCTGTTGTTCCACCATGCCGGCATGCTGCCTCGCTTCCGCCTGGAGGCGCTGCGCATTTTGTTGAGCGAAGAGCAGCAAGCGATATGGAGCGGTACCAAAGAGGCCATGATTACCGAGGTCGATATCCATCGTCACCGAGCGGGAGACGATGCCCGTCTGCTCCAGCTCACCTATCAGCGCACCCGCAACGTTATCCACGGCGCGTAGCGCGCTTGCCATGTCTGCCTTGCTCACCTCTACCTAAGCTGGCTCTCCAGCGCGTCAAGTAGCGCCTCTGGTGTTACCGCGTCCAGCAGCATATCGCGTGTCGTTTGAGCTAGAAAACCCTGCGTCACGGTGTTGTCGAGAAATGCCAGTAGTGGTGTATAAAACCCCTCGGTATCCAGTAGGCCCATGGGCTTCTCATGCAGGCCTAAATAGCCCCAGGTCCAAATCTCAAACAGCTCCTCAAAGGTACCGATACCGCCAGGCATGGCAATAAACGCATCGGCGTTAGCGGCCATGGTGGCTTTGCGTTCATGCATGTTGGGCACGCGGATCAGCTC
Organism: Halomonas sp. 72; assembly: GCF_052379785.1. NCBI lineage: Bacteria > Pseudomonadati > Pseudomonadota > Gammaproteobacteria > Oceanospirillales > Halomonadaceae > Halomonas > Halomonas sp. 72. The sequence continues at coordinate 5,704 of NZ_JBQSYY010000002.1, forward strand.
GGTGAGTCCAAAGTGCGCCTGCTCGCGCTCTACCAGATGGTCCGGCATAACGCCTATCACGTTGCCGCCTGCCGCCAGCGACGCATTAGCAAGCTCGCCCATTAGGCCAATACGCGCGCCGCCGTATACCAGGGTGTGCCCCCGCTCTGCCAGCACAGTACCTAATGCCTGGGCCGCTTGACGATAAGTCGGGCTGTTACCTTCTCGTGAGCCGAGATAAACGCAAATTCGGGACATTAATTGGGTTCCTTAACGCTTATGAGAGAAGCGGTGTTATGGAAGGTGCTGGTCTACCTGGTAGTGCTCATCCATCCACTGACCAATCACATTATCGCCACATAAATGATGGGCATACTGAGTGTGCAGGCAGCGTATCTGTTGCCAGTTGCTGATACCGCCAATGCCACGCTCGGTCAACACATCGGTGTATCCCAGCCGTGCAACCTCTGTGCACTGGGCGTCGCTCATATAATCCCAGCGGGCTTTTACATAGTCACGATGGCTTTGCTGATAATGCGCTAGAAATTCTGGCTCTTCTTGCAGGCGCTGCTCAAGTGATTTGATAACCCCCACCGCTTCAATGCGTGAAATTTCTACCTTTAGTACATCAGAACAGAGCCAGTACAGGGTAGGAAAGGGTTTGCTATCAACAATCGGCGCCATACGCAGCACCAGCGGTGTGCCTTCGCTATCAGTGGCGGCAACGGCTTCGATGCCACGTGGTGCGCGGCCTAACTGCTGGGTAATAATCGCCAGCTGACGCTCATCGGGCGCCTGGTTGGTGCGGATCACCATTAGGTTGGTCTCTCACGAACGGTCGTCTTGAACAAATTTATTGGAGCGGCCAACAGCACGAAAAAAGCAGCGATTCAACTGCTCAGGAGACGCTACATAGCACCATGTCCGCTCGCAATACTCGGCGGCCCGCGCCATTAGTACGTCATAAAGGCGGTTAAACGGGGCATCATAATCGTAAGGGTCAGCCCCAAACAAGCGGATATGCGGATAGTCTGCAAAGCGCTCAATAAAATAGCGCTCAATATCCGCTTCGACAGCGCGATGCTGCGCGGTATTGTCAGGGTCCAGCCAGAGATTATAGCGAATGGCCATGCTGTGCTCCTGGTCGCCCCGTCCGGCGGGTTGGTGCGTTAGGCGGGCGCATCTTGTAAGTGAGTCGACAAGGCGTCGCGCAGCGTGCCCTCAATAGGTACGGCGCATTTAGCCTGGTGATCGTACTGTACCATCACCGTGTGGCCGAGATTGGCGAGCGTGCCATGTTGGCGTGCTTCCTGAGTGACGGTAAATGAGCTATTGCCCAGCCGCGTTAAGTAGGTGCGTAATTCGACGTCATGGCCGTAAAACAGTTCTGCACGGTAGTCGATTTCCATCCGCGCCATTATCAAACGCCACTGCTTCGGGTTCAGGTCAGGTGTAAAAAGCTTGAATAGGTCGTTGCGGGCCAGCTCAAGCCAGGCGGGTAGGCGCGTATTGTTAATATGGCCCAGCGCATCCGTATCGTAAAACGCCGGCTCAATCGTACGGGTAAACATGGCAATCACCTTATCGTTGGCAGGAGTTGTAAATTCAGGCAAGCGTTCGGTCAAGCCGTTTGCCTGTTGCCTTCGCGTCGCTTGGAAAACCAGCGCTGGACTTGTAGCCAGCCCAGCAGCCATAGCGTTGCTACCAAAAAACCGGCCAGCGTGCCCCAGGCAAGCCCCAACGTTTCATACGTATAAGAGACACACAGGGCGTAACTTAACAGCGAGCCCAGCCCCACGGGGTAGTGTTTGATAACGGTCGCGGTAGGCGCGGGGCCTTGGGTTATATGCAAAATTAGCAGGAAAGGCAGCATGGTGACGGGGAAAGCCGCCAACGTGCCTGCCCAGGCAGGCGGTACCCAATGGGCAAGGCTTGTGATGGCAAAGACAATAAGCGTCGCCAGCAAGGCGCGAATACATAAAGCACCCCATGAGAAAGACTGACGTGCAGTGGCCAGACTGTCGGGTATTCGCCGGAAAATCCACGTAAAAAATACGATAGCGCAAAGCGTCACCAGCGTACCCGTCAAGCGAGTAAAATCGAACTGGGCAAGCACCAGGCTTGCCATAAGCCATAGAGTGATCGCGCCTGCCATTCCGCTAGCAACACCCTTCAAGCCGGGTTTACGGCCGCAAAGCCAGTAACCCGCGCCAAGTGCCATGGTCGCGGTAAAGCCCGCGAGTGTATGAATGGCACTTTCAGCGGAAAACGTTGGGGATATCTCCAGACCAATAAAGAACAGTGCCAGCGCGGTACCCAAAGGGTAGCCTGATAAAAGCCCTGCCACTTTGGGACTCACACGTACAGCAATCGCCCCCAGTCCCAGCACCATCGTGACTGACACCGCTACTTTGGCTAATTGCCAGCTAATCGGAACGTCCAGCATCAATGACTATCCTTATAATTGATTAAACATTTTTCTTCGTTTGTCAGCCAGTATATCCGCGCGCGGCACACCAGGCCGCGCTATCGAAAACGTTAACGTTTTTTTATACTAAACGTAGTCCCTGCTGATCGCGCCAGGCCGCCTCCAAAGCACTTTTTAGTGGTACTTGAAGGTGGGCTGGAAGCGCAGAGTGCGCGGCCTCTAACGTGTTAAACGTGCGGTTGCGCAGCCAGCAGTAAGCCCAGGCACTGGCTTCAGCCTCGCTTTGAGGTGTTGGCTTGGCAGGCATTTGGTTGAGCAGAAAAACCGCTGTGCGGGGTGCCCACAGCGGAATGTCATCCTCACGTGTTTGGCTCCAGTGTTTAAGCATTGCCCCATCGGGCGTCGTGTCCGGCGTGCCCAGTTTGGCAACCCGTGCGGTTTCCGCCAGTATGAGCGCTAACTGGTCAGCATCGGCCTGACCAAGCGCTTGCCATTGCCGCAATAGCGCTGATAATCCTGTGCGTACCTTGGTATAAAAATCATCTTGCGGCATGCTCGTTACCAACCTTCGTCAATAAGTGAGATCTGTTATGGCTTTTGATTTTGCCACGCCTATCGAGCGACGCCACCCCGAAGGTGGCTACTCATCCCAAAAATGGCATCGCTATAACGGTGAAGTACTGCCTCTATGGGTTGCCGACATGGATTTTTATTCGCCGCCCGCGGTGATTGAGGCGCTACAAGCACGGGTCGCTCATGGTGTTTACGGCTACGGAGAAGTGCCTGCTACGTTAACAGAAACGCTCTGCACATGGAGCGCTACGCACTATGACTGGACGATCCAGCCCGACTGGCAGCACTGGCTGCCGGGTGTCGTGGCCGCGCTCCACTTCGCCACGCTGGCGTTAACCCAGCCAGGCGATGGCGTGCTAACGGTAGCGCCTATTTATCCACCGTTTTTAGCCGTCGCTGAGCGTACCGGGCGTTTGCCCCAGCAGGCCATGCTGGCCGCGCCTAAACGCCCAGGCGAGCCATGGCAGTTGGATATTAGCGCGATTGAAGCCGCCATCACGCCCAAAACACGCATATTACTCTGGTGCCATCCGCATAATCCGACCGGGCGGGTTTGGAGCCGTGAAGAGCTGGCGCCATTGGTGAAACTGGCTGAGCAGTACGATCTATGGGTTGTCTCTGACGAACTACACTGCGACCTACTGTTGGATAAAGATGCTCAGCATCGCCCGTTAGCGGCTATGTTTCCTGAACTAGCCAAACGCACGATTACCCTTTGGGCGCCCTCTAAAACCTTTAACCTGGCGGGGTTAAGCAGCGCATGTGCGATCATCCCTGACCCCGAAGTGCACCAGCGGTTTGCCGCTGCCTGCAAGGGCCTGTTGCCCGATGTTAACGTGCTGGGATTAGTGGCGGCAGAAGCGGCGTATCGCGAGGGTGAACCGTGGCGTCAAGCGCTGCTGGATGTGCTGCGTCAGCACCGCGCCACGCTTGAAGCACGCGTTGCCAACTGGCCGGGTGTGCATCTAAGCGCACCGGAGGCAACCTATTTGGCTTGGCTTGATATGAGGGAAGCGGGGCTGGGAGAAACGCCTTACCAAACGCTCAAGGAGCAGGCCGGTGTGGCGCTTTCAGACGGGGCAGCGTTTGGCTACCCCGGCTTTGTTCGACTAAATTTTGGTACTACGGGTGCTCAATTGGAAGCAGCATTAACGCGCATGGATGCGCTATTGAAGCCTTAGCCATTAATAAAGCAGCGCAAACAGCTTGCGGCGATAGGCGACCGTCAACGGGTGGTCGGCGCCTAGCGCATCAAACACCTGCAACAGCGTTTTACGTGCCGCGTCGTCGTTGTAGGTACGGTCGTGCTTCATTAGCGTAAGCAGTGCTTCAAGCCCTGCATCGTATTGACCATCGGCCACTTGGCGCAGGGCGCGCTGGAACTGCGCTTCGCTATCGTCGCGCTCATCCAAGGCCGCAATGTCTTCTGCAGAAAGCGCTTGTTCACTGAACGTAATGCTGGCGCGTACGCCACGTGCTGCGGGGCCATCGCGCTCTTCGGGGGGGAGATTTTCCAGCACGCTGCGCGCCTCATCTCCGCGCCCTTCAGCCACTAATACGCGGGCAAACGCCACTTGGTAGGCGTAGTGTTCCGGGTATTGCGTCACCAGGTCCTGGTAAATGCCGTGGGCTGTTACGGTGTCGCCTTGCTCAAGCGCCGCCTCGGCCTGCTCTTCAGGGCTTTCTGGTGCATCGGCTGGGGCAGGGAAGTAGCGGCCTAACCATTCACGCACCTCTTTCTCGGGCAGTGCGCCCTGAAAATTATCCACAAGGCCGCCCTGGCTCACCAGTTTAACGTCCGGTACCGCCCGCACACCCAACTGTGCAGAAATTTCCGGGTTAGCGTCTGTATTTAGCTTACCAAGCAGGAAGGTGCCCGCGTATTCGAGCGCCAGCTTCTCCAGTACCGTCAGCAGTGTGGCGCAGCTACTATCGGCTGGTGAGTAGCAGCCCAGTAGTACTGGCACTTGCATTGACGCTTCCAGCACTTGCTGAATGTTGCTCGCATCAAGTTCGACGATCACATCTTCAGGGCGCACTGGCGCACGTTCGGTGTCAGCAGTATTCGTGCTTGCGGTATCCGCTGTCAGCGGTTTGCCGGTGCGAGGATCAATGATTGACATGGGTAAGCTCAGCTTCGCAGAAAAATAATTGCTTATGATATGCAGGCAGTCACCGCCATATTCAAGCCGGAACGATGCTAATCATGTAAATCTGAAGAGAAGGCTAGGCCAAGAGGAAAAATATAGGAGCAAGCACTGCTCTAAAGGAGTCTATTAGCACTTTATATCGACAGCTCTTGAGAGTGGCTTCGACGAGACGGTGACGCCAATGCGTGCAGCGCGCGATAGCATCACCATTTAGCCTCGTAAGCGCTATCGTTAGCCTTGCTGCATTTGTTTTCCTAGCCAACTAGCGATGAGGGGTAGCATCGCTACGATCAAGAAAACACGCAGTACATGGTGGGCTGCCACCATGGCGGGATCTATGGACAACGCAAGCGCTACGACGCCAAGTTCCGGCGCCCCCCCAGGTAAATAGGATAAGAACAAAGGCGTGTTGTCCAACCCTATAATGGGCGCAAACAACAGGGCTGCAACGAAGGAGCCAAAGGTAAGGAGTACACCGATCACCGCCGCTAGCCAACCATCTTTTAAAATTTGTGGAAGGGAGTAATTCGCGAATCGCGCTCCTACTCCTGCGCCAATGACAATCTGTGCTGCGCTGGAAAGCAAGGGAGGGACATGCACCGTTAAAAGATCAGTCGCGTGCAGTAATCCCGAGCTGAGTAATGGAATCAATAGCATCGCTGAGGGAAAGTTTAATCGCCAGGCTAGCCAGCCGCTGGCTATCGCCACCAGGGCCAGGATTCCATGGTTAATAGGATCGATTGCTTCCGCGTGAGTGAAGCTTGCAAGACTAGCGTCAGCGAGGTTAATACCGGATGTCGCCTGGATGATGATGGGCGCTGCAATTAGCAATACCACTAAGCGCGCGGTATGACAAAGGGCTACGCGGCTGACTTCGGCTCGGTAATTCTCTGCCAAAACTGAAACGACTGAGAGTCCTCCGGGTATGGCGGCGAACAAAGCAGTTACTCTATCCATTTTCCCGAAGCGATAGAATATTTGATAGGCAATGAAACAAAATGCCAGCGATAACACACTCATGACAATCAGGCTTATGGTCCAGTCCCCGGCTTGTCGTACGATTTCTGGGGTAAAACTGGTTCCTAGCATCGTGCCGATAGCGACCATAGCGTAACTGCGCCAAGGGTTTGGAAAACGAGGCTGAAAAGACGTCGTCTGAGTGCACAAGAGTGATGCCGTTAGGCTGCCCAGTACCCATGGCAACGGTAGAGAGAGTGCAAAAAAAGCGAGTCCGCCTAACGTGCCGATGCCAAAGGTAATGCCTCCCCGAAGTTGAGGAGGCATTTGTTTAATTAGATTCATGGCTAGCGCGGCGGGAGCGGAAGGCTTTTAATGCGGGGGCTCCAATTAAAACAAGCAGCATTATGATGAAAAGAGCAAGAGCAATGGGCCGCTCCATCATATATTCAAAAGGTCGGCCACCGGACACCTGTAAGGTGCGCACGACTTCTCCTTCCATCATGCGGCCAAGCAGTAAACCGATGACTGTTGCCGCGACGGGATAGTTGTTTTGTCGCATGAGCCAGCCAAGTCCTGCAAATGCGGCAACTGTTAGCGGCCCAGCGATAGTGCCGGTTATGCCATAGCCGCCCCAGGCACACATTGCTAATACACTGGGCACTAGGTAAGCCAAGGGAACGCGCACCACCATGCCCAGTAAGCGCAGGCTAAGTAATCCCAGAAATGCGAGAAGTACTACTTGGCCCAGATTGCCGAGAATAATCGAATAGACGATATCGGTCTGGTCTCTTATAAACGATGGCCCACCAATAATGTTGTGAAAAGAGAATGCGGCCAGAAGCACTGCAGTCGCAGCCCCACCAGGAATGCCAAGCGCTAATAGCGCCGTCATTGAGCCTCCCTCCGAGCTGGAGTTCGCGGACTCGGCTGCCACGACACCCTCGGGTGCTCCTTGGCCGAACGCTTCAGGCGTTTTCGACGTTCGTTTGGCCTCACCATAAGAGACCAGATTAGCTACCGATGAGCCCACGCCTGGGATGGCGCCGATCACTGCGCCGATGAGGCTACCTCGTAGTAAGATGCCGGGATGGCGAAATGTCTGCCCAACGCCTTTGAGAATAAGCGCAAAAGATATATTACGTTGAGCCTCATTTTGTACCAGAAATGAGCTTCCTCTCAGGCGTAACAACTCAGAAGCGGCGAAGATGCCGATCATGGCGGGTACTACTGGGATGCCATCAAGGAGGTAGGGGTTGCCTATCGTCGTGCGCATAATACCCGTCGTGGACATACCAATTTGACTGAGCATGAGCCCCAGGAAGCCAGCCAGCAGGCCCTTGGCCATACTGCTATCGTTGAGTGTCGCGATGAGGGTTAATCCCCACAGCACCACCACGACCATTTCCAGCGGGCCTATCTTAAGTACAAAAGCAGCCAGTGGATTGATTAACAACATCAGCAGGCTATAACCCACGAAAGCGCCCACAACTGAAGCGCACAGGCCCAGGCCCAAGGCTTCATTGTGTTGTCCCTTTCGCGCCATAGGGTATCCGTCAAATGCCGTCGCAATTGACGAGGATGACCCCGGGATGTTCATAAGAATAGCGGTTACCCCGCCACCGTAGGCACCGCCAGTAAATATGGCGGTTAAAAACAGCATGGCTTGAAGAAAATCCATACCAAAGGTTACGGGCAAGAAAACGGCCATGGCCATGGAAATTTGCAGCCCGGGAATCGACCCAAAAACGAGACCGATTAATAAGCCCGGAATAACCCAAAGCCAAGGGCTTAGATCAGTAAAAAGATGGGAAAACGCCTGAGATAATGCGAATTGATCAATCATGTTAAAGCACTAGTGTGGTCATTGGGTAAGGGAAGAGAGAGCCAAAGCCCTTGACGAGAAAAACAGTAAACAAAAGTGCGTACAAAGGCGGTTGCCATTTACCTTTACTCCCACACATAAGAATGCCAACCCAGACGAAAACAAAAGTAGCAACATCGAAGCCGACATTGGTTAACGCAAAGCAGAAGACGGCAAATCCTGCGAGAAGCAGTATGTCGCCCCATAACGATGGTTTATCCGTACTGCTGGATGAGGGAGCTGGAACTGGCTTCAGCAAGATTTTAGCGACAATCCCAATGGACAGAAGGCCGATGATTATCGCGGTGGGGGCCACTACCACCAGATTGTTCAGCGTTGTGGAAGCCTGAGTAGCACTCCAGGTAATAAAGCCCGCTATAGCCAGTACAAGGCCTAACAAAAAGGCATGTGTTGCAGAAATCTTTCCTGTCACCATTTTATAGCGCCTCCACATTGAAATAATAATGGGACCAAGCGTAAGTTGGTCCCGTGACGATTAAGCGAAAAGCATTAGTGCACATGTGCCAGCATTGAAATCATTTATTCTTCTGATGTGTATTGCTTCAAAATTTCAAAGTTGGACTCAATGATCTCTGTCGTACGTTCAGGACCAAGCCACTCTGCACCAATATCCTGGGCTTCTAGTCGGCTAACGAACGCCTCATCTTGCAGCGCACTGTGATAGGCATCGACCATTTGTTGGAATGCTTCGGGGTTGCTCTCTTTAAAGTCAGCATGCGCGGCAAGGCCTCGCATTGATCCTGCAAGCACCGGAACCGGCTCGTGACCGCTCTCTTCAAGCGCTGCATTAAGCGTTGGTGCATCCCAGTCCTCCGATGCGGTATCAGCCGCGAGGGCAAGAGGACGTATATATTCCTGGATTGATAGCGTGCCGTCTGCAGCTAATACGGTCATGTCTACCTGCCCGCCAGCGACCGCCGTGCGCGCAGCGCCACCAGACTGATAGGTGACAATGTTGACGTCTGTTTTATCGAGACCAAAGGCCTCAAGAGCGAGTTCAAGGTTGATAGCGCCGGTCGAGCCAGGTACGACAGAAACTCTAAGTTTTCCTGGATTTTCCTTGGCTGCCGCCATGAAATCCGCCAGCGTTTCATAAGGCGTATCAGCATTAACGGCGAAAAGATCGTAATCATTCCACTGCCCGTTAATGAATGCGAAGTCTGACAAATCATAAGTGGCATCAAAGCCAAGAATCGCATTAGAGACGTAAGGGTGGATTGAAGAGGCAAGGAAATAGCTGCCATCAGCAGGCATGTTGTGGAAGTAAGTATGACCTACGTGACCACCGCCGCCATTCTGATTAATGACTGAAATCGGCGTGCCCAGGTCTTCCTGGAGCCGTTGAGCCAGCGCGCGAGCGGTGCGGTCAGCGGACCCGCCAGGGCCAAGCGCAACAACGAAAGTGATTTTCTGTGTTGGCCAGCTTTCCTAGGCTGCGGCGGTGAGGGGGGTAATTGCAGCTGCCAGGGAGAAACCCAGCATAGCTGTAGCGATGACTTTCTTCTTATCGATCATGGTGGTCACTCCGCTTCATCATAGACAATTGTAAGACAATCATTTGTGCGTGAATATAGAAGTACATATAGTAGTTCCTGTCAATCCTCGGATATGTAAACAAAAGATCTATTTTTTCAGATGTTTTTTGGAAATTATTGAAAATTATATAGAGTGTGTTGTCTTCGGAGGATAAATATTTTGTCTACAATAAAAGAAGAAACGCATGGTTTGGCAGCTGAGCGAGTGGCTAGTGGCTTGTACGATGAAATACTTAAAGGGCAGCTGCAGGCTGGGACTCGTCTTGGAGAGGTCGCGTTGGCTGAGCGCTTTTGTGTTAGTCGGGGGCCGGTGCGTATGGCGCTCAAAAGCCTTAGCGAGTGCGGGCTCGTTACTATCGTGCCGAACAGTGGGGCGCACGTGCGTGAAATGCGGTACGAAGATGCCCGGGCGATCTACCAGGTCAGAGCTGCTCTTGAGGCTGAAGCCGCCATGTTGGCGGCCAGTCGTGCCAATGCATCCACTGCCGATGAATACCTTACGTTACTGCAGTTACATGCCAGCCAAGTGACATCTCATCCTGAGGGAGCCTATCTTCAGGAGTCTGAGGAGTATGATTTTCATTTAATTACCGCACGAATGTCCGGTAATCCACTCATTCAGCGTTATTTAACCCACGAGCTTCGCCCGCAGCTAACCCTGTTAAGGAATAAGCATCGGCATGTTACAGGGCGTGGAAAAATCGCACTTTATGAGCACGAGCGCATAGCCTCAGCTATCTCGGAAGGTGATGTGGAGGTGGCGGGCTTATTGATGCGGCGGCATATACAGAGCAGTTGGGAAGCGCTTGAAGAGCAGTTGCCCAAGAGAGATGCCCTTAATTAAACAGTGATTGAGCGATAACCACGCGGCTTAGCAATGCTATGTCCGGCCTTGGCCTGCGCTAGAGAAGGAGTGTATATGAAGACGGTGATTCTTGATGATTGGGAAGGCTGTATGAAGGAGCACCCTGCCGTATCTCGCTTGCGCGAATTCTCTGAGGTATCGGTCTATGGTGATGTGCCTGCCTTTGAAACCCTGGTGAGCCGGCTTCAAGGGGCCGATGCGATTATCCCGCTCAGGGAGCGCACCTTGATTGATCGAGACCTTATCGCGGCTTTACCTGACCTAAAGCTGATCGCCCAAACCGGTACGGGGCTGGCTCATGTGGATAAAGAGGCAGTGGACGAAGCGGGGATTTCGATTGCAACGACGCCGGGTGGGTCTACGGCGGCGGTAACCGAGATGACCTTTGCGTTTTTACTTAATCTCACCAAGCGGATTGTTGAGGTAGATCGCCGGATGTCCACTGGAGAGTGGCCAACGATTGTTACCAGTAATTTGAGCGGTAAAACCATTGGCCTGATTGGTCTGGGCAAGATTGGTTGTACCGTGGCGAGAATGGCGCAGGCCTTTGGTATGCGAGTCATTGCATGGGGCCCCAGACTGACCCAGGAGCGAGCCGTTCAGGTGGGAGCAGAGTACGTGTCATTAGAAAGCCTGCTCACCCAAGCGGACGCCGTTAGTATCCATGTAAGGCTTGTGCCTGAAACGGAAGGGTTACTGACGACGGAGCATTTTGAGCTAATGAAGCCTGAGGCGATTCTGGTCAATACATCACGCGGGCCCATTATTGACGAAGCGGCGCTCATTGATGCTTTGCAGCGTAAGAAGATTGGTGGGGCGGGACTTGATGTTTTCTGTGAAGAGCCGCTACCGCAGCATAATGCCTTTGCGGCATTGGATAATGTCATGATAACGCCGCATATGGCATGGAAGACCGAAGAGACCTTTTCGCGTTTTCTCAATGGGTCGGTTGATAATATCCATGCGTTTTTTGTAAAGGGAGAGCCGCAAAATATCGTTAGTATTTCCCCTGACAAGAAAAAAGCAGGCGTGTAACCGGCCAATGAGTCTCGGTGCTAATTTTGAGGGCTTGGATGTACAGTTAGTTTGCCTGAGTCAGTCCGGTAAGTTGCTTATGTGGCTTGCTGGGAGCTGTGCTTTGGTTTTTCGGTAAGGGTATTCGATGTCGAGCGTCGGCGTGATGCGCTCGGCATAACGGTGTGCGGTGGCGTAGTGCTGGGGAGATGCGAAGAGGGGGTAAACGAAAAAAGGCAGATCAGTAAATAACTGATCTGCCTTTTAAAATATTGGTAGCGGGGACCGGATTTGAACCGATGACCTTCGGGTTATGAGCCCGACGAGCTACCAAGCTGCTCCACCCCGCATCAACGTGAGGCGTATTCTACGGATTTTTTGCGCCACGTCAACCCTTTGTGGCAAACAAAGCACAAAGGCTGATATTCATCGTACTGCAATATGCAAAGAGTAAAGCTATGCTTCCCATGGTCCCAATAAAAAGCTTACTGTCGGTAGGCCGCCTGACAATAAAATCGGTGGCGTGCTGTTGGTGATACAAGCGCTTGACGCTTATTCGAAATGGTTTACGGACCATAACAGTACTTAGCGTCCAAGCCATTTGTCATATCAGGGAGGTAGTCAATGGCCAATCAAGCCCCCGTCGCCTGGGTAACTGGTGGAACTGGCGGAATCGGCACGGCAATTTGTCGTTCGTTGGCAGATGCGGGTTATAGGGTAGTGGCAGGGTATAACAATCCCGAAAAAGCCAAAACCTGGCTGGACACCCAGCAAGCTGCCGGTTATCAGAGTATTACAACACTTGGAGTCGACCTGTCTGACCATAACGCATGCCTGGATGCTGCGCGTGAGATCCACGAACAGTATGGTCCAATTAGCGTGCTGGTAAACTGTGCTGGCATTACCCGCGACGGCACGATGAAAAAAATGGCCTACGAACAGTGGTATCAGGTCATCGATACCAACCTTAATAGCGTCTTTAATACGTGCCGCAGCGTGATCGAGATGATGCTCGAAAATGGCTATGGCCGAATTATTAATATCTCCTCCATCAATGGCCGTAAAGGGCAGTTTGGTCAGGTTAATTACGCTGCCGCTAAAGCCGGTATGCACGGTTTAACCATGTCGCTGGCGCAGGAAACGGCCACCAAAGGCATTACGGTAAATACCGTATCGCCTGGCTATATTGCCACTGACATGATTATGAAAATTCCGGAGCCTGTGCGTGAAGCCATTCGTGAAACGATTCCGGTGAAACGCTACGGTACGCCGGAAGAGATTGGTCGCTTGGTGACGTTCCTTGCCGATAAAGAGTCTGGCTTTATTACCGGCGCCAACATCGATATTAACGGTGGGCAATTTATGGGCTAGGCCACCCATGCCTACGCGACGGCTTATTCCTCACAAGGGAGCATGCAAAACGGGAGGCGAATCGCCTCCCGTTGTGTTGTTGTCGCATTGATGGGGCGATCAGGGGGGCGGAATATGCCCCAGGTCGCGCAATAAGCTATCCAGTTCCCTGGCTTCTTTTTCCCACTGCGCTATCGATACCGGGCCAAGCGCTAATAGCGCGGCTAAGACATCGATAATTTCTTCTTCGCGACTACGCTCCTGGCGAATTCCTTCATTCAAGCGCTCTACCTGAATCGCCAAGCGCAAAGGCTCGTCGCTTTGCCGGATGCTGCCGCTGGTTAATAAAGACAGATGCACCCGCAGCCGAGAAATGGCGTCTGCCCGTGCTGCCTCATCGTCCAGCGACAAAGGGAGTGGCGTGGATTGACGCTGGTGGTTACGCGTCTGATGCGCCTCGACAAATACGCTGGGAAGCGGCGTGCTGATGATATTGTCAGCGTTAATAATTTCCGCGGCCCCGCCGTCCAGATAGCGCTGATCGGCGGCCAGGTGTGCGTTAACGAGCGGTAAAATAAGCTGCCATTGCTGAACGGTATCCGCAATCTTCAGACGACTCAAACGCTCGCGCTTGGCGCGCACAATACCGCTTAAGCGACGCTGCATGCCTTCGCTACGCCGGTTTCGCGGCAGTGGCTCAAGCTGGCTGACCTGGTTCAAAAAGTCGTCCAGCGTGCTGGTTTCATTGGCGGTAGTGGGTTGCCAGCTGTCCATTTGATCGATAAGTATTTGCATGGCTTCAAGCTGCTGTTGCTGATGGGCAGCCTGCTCACTCTTGTAGGCTTCGCGCTGAGCAAACAGCTGATCGCACTCGTGCCGGAACGCCTTCCAAAGGGTTTGTTCCGCCCCTTTGGGTGCGCGCCCTAACTGACGCCAGTGCTGCTGTAGTTGCTTGGTTTGTGTAATGCGTTGAGCCAAAGGCTGTTGCTGGTCGTGACGAAGCGCCCGCACTTCTTCAATGAGCGCCTGCTTTTGAGAGGCGATCTGCTCGGCCCGCTGATCAATTAATGTTTGCAACTGATGGCGGATTTTTCCAAACCGCTGACCAACGGCCTCAGAGCGCTCGCGAGGCACCGGTGAGTAGTGGCGCCATTGATGGCGTGCCTTGTCGCGAATTTCACGTAGTACATCCGGGTCGGCGTCCTCTGCTGGCTGGGAGAGCAGTGTTTCAAGCTGTTCACACAGCTGCTCGCGGGCCTGCAGGTTTGCTTCACGCTCCTGACCTAGTTGGTCGCGCCATGGGGCTAACCGCTCGTGGATGCGGTCAGATGCGGCACGAAAGCGCGCGGACTGTTCGCGATTGGCGGCGGCATCGCCCAGCGACTTCCACTCTTTCACTAGCTGGCGGTGGTGGCGGTCAAGCGCGGTTTCCGCCATGTGCGGGTCGTTGGCCAGTGCTTCAATGCTTGAGCATAACTGCTCGCGCTTGGGCCCTGCGACAAAGCCGCGCCAATCGCGTAGCTCGGCAAGGCGCGCGCCGGACTGCTTGAAGCGTGCCTTCAGCGGCTTGGCTCCCTCCATTTGCAGGGCTTCGATTTGCGGCTTTAAGCGCTGGTGAAGATGGCTGGCACTTTTGAAGGCGCCACGCTCAAGTAGGTGCTCAAAGCTATCGAGTTCTGCTTCATAAGTGCTTAATGAAACCGAGGTGTGTGGGGTAGCTGCCGGTGTGTGAGACTCGCTGGCAAGTGTTGCTTGAGCGCGCTGTATCAACGCAGGCGGCGTAAATGCTTCTGGCCAGTAGCATTCGTTCAGCAGGCGACGCATGACGTGGTGGTCATTATCCGCAAGCGCTTGCTCAAGCGCGACATTAACACCTTGCCAGCGCTGCCAGGCATCCAGACACTGCTCATATTGAATAATGGCTTGCGTGTAGCGTTGGCTTGCAGGTTCGCTGGGCGAGTGTACGTCCGAGAGTGCTTGCCAGCGTTGGCTGAAAAGTTGGCGTTGGGCACGCAGGCTGTCAATATCCTGAACGGTCAGCTCGGTAGCATGATGAAGGCTTTCAAGCGTCTCCTCTAGCCCATCAAGCAGCTGATCACGTGTCTGATCCGCTTCCTCTCGGCGGGCAAGGCTCTGCTGGCGAGCCTGCTCCTGCGTTTCATGGTCGTGAAGCGTTTTACGACAGCCCAGCATGGCTTGATGAAAGCGCTGCTCTTGCTCGGCGCTGGGCGGGGGCGTCAGGTTCTTCCATTCGCGCTCTAAATGGCGAAAGCGACCGCCATATAGCGGCTCCCAAGGCGCGCGAGCCTGCTGTTCCATCTGGTGAAGAAGATGCTCCAGCTGCTGCTGTTGGCGAGCCAGCCATTCGGCATCGGTTCGCTGCTGGCCGAGTTTTTCGCGGGCAAGGCGAGTTACATAACGATCACGTCGCGCATCTTTAAGCAGGCGCTTTAGGCCCTCTTCTGTCTCAATGCGCTCGGCGGCGCGATGACGAACAGCCGCGACACCGTTTTGGCACGCTTGCTTAATCAAGTCGTCTTCACGGGTTAGTCGGGCAAGAGCGGTCAGGCGCAGATCAAGGTTGTCGCCTTGCAAGACAATCACGTTTAAAAGCCGCGGCTCGTCCAGCCCTTCCACCAGGGCTTGGCGTTGTTGCAGTTCGGTACTGCCTTCAAGACCGCTAAGCCGCTGGCTCACGGCATTGAACCATGCCTCTTGCTGGCTGTGGTCAGGGTAGCCCGCCACCAATCCTTCGACATCATCCAGCGCGAGCAGGGCCGCCAAGCGGATGCTGCTGTCACTATCGTGCGCGAGTGCTTGCAGCGCTTCGCGCTGTTCAGCCTGGTGGGGGTCAAGTCGAGAGAGGGCCTGTCGGCGTACCTCGGGGTCGGGGTGTTGCCAACGAGGAGCGAACAGGCGTCTTAACAGTCCGTGCATGGATCATCCTGCGTAGAGGTGCGTAGCATGAAAAAAATTAGCCATTATTGAACAGCGGTTGCAGTCACTGGCGCTGTCGCTTAGCTTTGCCTTACCAGGGTGTAATAGAAATTGATTCTTCACACCCAAAGGCGCCAAATTGCGCTACCTTTATCTTACCTGAACATGACATGGAGTTCGGCTATGAGCCTCAACGCCGATAGTGCCAACATGGCATTTACCTTTAAAGGCGGCATGCTGCCGATGACCGTCATGGAATTAAGTAGCGCTGACCCTGAGCATATCCGGCGGCAGTTGGCCGGTAAACTGTCTCAGTCTCCTGCCTTCTTCCAGCATACACCGGTTGTGCTAAGCGTGGAAAAGCTTGATGAGCCTCATTTGGCTTTGGAAAGAATATGCGCCGTTTGCCGGGATCACAAACTTTTACCCGTTGCGGTGCGCGGCGGTTCAGAGCCGGTACGCCAGTCGGCTTGGGCATTGGGGCTTGGGTGGTTTGCACCTGTAGAGGAGACGCGCGCTCGGGCACTGGAGAGCGTCAGCAGCAAAGAGGAAGCCTCAAAAAACAATGCCTCTGACGACGACCGTATTGAGGCACACGCCAAGAGTGCGGCAACACGGCTTTATCGCGGTACCGTTCGTTCAGGCCAGCAGGTCAGTGCATCGGATGGGGATCTGATCGTTATTGGTGCCGTCAATGCGGGGGCAGAAGTACTAGCAGCAGGTAGTATTCATATTTACGGTGCTCTGCGGGGGCGGGCGCTGGCAGGTATTCATGGTAATACTCAGGCCGGTATTTACTGCCGCGAGCTTGAGGCTGAGCTGCTTTCGGTGGCTGGGAATTACAAACGCCTCGAAGATGTTGATCCCCGGCTTTTGGGCCGCGCCGCAGAAGTTCATTTTATAAGAGAGCAGCTTGAAATTAAGCCGTTGGGTTGATGCTTTCAACGTAGCGTGCATCCATGCTTAATGCTTAGCGACGCTGCCTTGCCTATCCGTTACAGTAGGGCTTTTGTGACATTGACGTTCCCGTTATTCGTTCAGCGTCATGCGCTCGCGATGAACGACTTCAAGAAGGAAGTGAATCTTGGCTAAAATTATTGTTGTGACCTCAGGTAAAGGGGGGGTCGGTAAAACCACTAGCGCTGCAGCAATCTCAACAGGTCTGGCCCTGCGTGGTAAAAAAACCGTGGTCATTGATTTTGATGTAGGGCTTCGAAACCTTGACCTGATTATGGGATGCGAGCGTCGTGTAGTGTATGACCTTGTAAATGTTATACAGGGCGAAGCCGGCCTTAACCAGGCGTTGATCCGTGATAAGCGTGTTGAAAATCTGTATATCCTGCCCGCTTCACAAACCCGGGATAAAGATGCGCTAACCCAGGAAGGGGTGGCGGAGGTCTTGGAAAAGCTTCGAGAAGAATTTGACTTTATTATCTGTGACTCGCCTGCTGGTATTGAGCGTGGTGCGCAGCTTGCCATGTATTTTGCCGACGAAGCGATTGTGGTCACCAACCCGGAAGTCTCATCGGTACGCGATTCTGACCGTATTTTGGGCCTTTTGGCATCAAAAACCCGGCGTGCTGAGCAGGGTGGTGATCCGATTAAAGAGCACCTGCTCGTTACTCGCTATAACCCTGAACGGGTGACCTCCGGGGATATGCTTACCCTTGAGGATATTCGTGAAATTCTGGCCATTCATTTACTGGGCCTGATTCCTGAGTCCGAAGCTGTGCTTCGCGCCTCGAACCAAGGGGTGCCGGTCACTCACGATGCATCAAGTGATGCAGGTCAGGCGTATACGGATACCGTTTCACGTCTGCTGGGTGAGGAGATTCCGTTACGTTTTCATGAGGTGCAGCGCAAAAGTCTGCTTAGCCGTATGTTTGGAGGTAACCGTCGATGAAACTCTTGGAATTCTTGAAGCGTGAGCGCAAGAAATCCGCCTCGGTGGCCAAAGAACGGTTACAAATCATCGTGGCGCATCAGCGAAGCCAGCGTGGTCAGCCTGACTACATGCCGCTACTTGAGCGCGAACTGCTCGAAGTTATTCGTCGCTATGTACATGTTGACGACAATGCCATTCAGATTTCGCTGGATAGCGAAGATAACTGCTCAGTACTTGAGCTGAATGTGACGTTGCCCAAAAGCTGACAAGACAGGAGGGCAACAGGCGGCGAGAAAGGCGCTGGGTGTGCTAGGCTAGGGTTTTTGCTGCCTTGCGGAGTGCTTGTTCATGGCGCCACCTAATGCCGCCCCTGCCAGTTTTTTGTGGCATGACTATGAAACATTCGGGGCCGATCCGCGTCGAGATCGGCCCGCTCAATTTGCTGCGCTGCGTACCGATGCGGACTTAAACGAGATCGGTGAGCCTATCGAGCTCTACTGCAAGCCAGCAGACGATTACCTGCCTCATCCTGCTGCGTGTTTGATTACCGGGATTACCCCACAAAAAGCGCGACGTCACGGTCTGCCTGAAGCGCAGTTTGCCAGTGAAGTGCAGCGCCACATGAGCGAGCCGGGCACCTGTGTTGCGGGATACAACAGCTTACGCTTTGATGATGAAGTGTCTCGTCACCTGTTCTATCGCAACCTGATCGACCCCTACGCCCGCGAATGGCAAAACGGTAACTCCCGTTGGGATTTAATTGATGTGGTGCGCGCATTTTATGCGCTACGCCCGGATGGCATTGAGTGGCCGCTACGTGAAGATGGTGCGCCAAGCTTTAAGCTTGAGCATTTAACCAAAGCCAACGGGATTGAGCATGAAGGTGCGCATGACGCGGTGGCCGACGTTCGGGCAACCATTGCCCTGGCGCGACTGCTCAAAACGCGTAACCCTAAGCTCTTCGATTACTTGCTTGGCCTGCGCGGCAAACGCGCGGTTGCCCAGCAGCTTGACCTGCCTAATGCCAAGCCGCTTTTGCACATTTCCCGCCGCTACCCGGCCAGCCGTGGTTGCAGCGCCCTGGTAATGCCGTTAGCTGAGCACCCTACCAACCCTAATGGGATGATCGTGTACGACCTGAGTGTTGATCCAAGCGACTTTCTTACGCTTTCGCCTGAGCAAATACGCGAGCGCGTCTTTGTCAGTCAGCAGGATTTAGCGGAAGGTGAGGCGCGTATTCCACTCAAGGTCATTCATATCAACCGTTGCCCGGTGATCTTTCCATCGAGTGTGCTCAAGGACATAGAGGGGCCGCAAAAAGGAGCGTATGGCGCGATTGTTGAGCGCCTTGGGTTGGATATTGCAACGTGCCGCCAGCACTGGAAAACCTTGCGCAGCGCCCAGGGAGTGACGCCTAAAGTGGCCGAGGTCTTTAAGACCAACTTTGATGACGCACCCCACGACCCTGACATGATGCTTTACTCCGGCAGCTTCTTTTCCGCCGCCGACCGGCAGCAGATGGAGCAGGTGCGTGAGATGGAACCCTGGGATCTGGTAGGGCAACGGTTTGCCTTTCAGGATCCGCGTCTTGAGGAGATGCTGTTTCGCTATCGGGCGCGTAGCTACCCTGACACGCTGGAAGGTGACGAGCGCGAGCAGTGGGAGGCGTTTCGCTGGATGCGAATTAATGATCCGGCGATGTCCGGCTTTACGCTTAAGGCCTTTGCTCGAGAGATCGAGCGCTACAATCAGCAGCCGCTCAGCGAGCGTGAGCGGCAGATCCTTGAAGAACTGGTGATGTTTGTCGAGGCCATGATGCCCGCCCAGGCGTTCGATGCCTGAGCGGCACATTCATTTACGGAGTGTTGCGCTGGGTAAACGGCGTTAGTGCTTCGCGGTAAGGCGTTACATCGCTGGGCTCATCACCCGGGTTGAAGCGTATATCAAGCTGGTGGCCAAGTAGCTCTGGCCATGCAGCTTGAATATCCGCAGCGCTAACCTCAAGTGCCAGGTTGGCCAGCTCTTCACGACGGTCAAAGCGGATCTCATCCAGCGCGGTGGCCTGCCAGTAACGGTTGGCCATGCCCGCAAGGCTGGTATCACGCTCGCTCAGACTGGCATGGACCGCTTTGCGATAGGCGTCGAGTTCAGCATCGTCGAGTTGCTTAAGTGCTTCGCCAGCGTCAGCTAAAAAGGCATCCATGTGCGCAGCGACCGTTTCGCTGTCCACATCCGGCGATTGAACGAGTAGTGCAATGCCAGGTGCCTCAAGCAGGGGTGAATAACCCGCGTTCACAATATAGCCCAGCTGTTCTTCCGTGCGCAGCTGTTGATAAAAGGGCGTCTCCAGCCACTGGGCAATCACACTAATGGTTGCTTGTTCTTTAGCGCTCTGGTCGCGCCCTTGTAAGTAACGCAGCACCAGGGACTCGTCGCGGGTGCTGTGCGGGTGCAGTACGCTGGAAGTCGTGTCAATGGCCAGCGGGCTAAGCGTTGGAATATCTTCTCGCGTCAAGCCTGGGCGCAGTTTGCTGCGCACCCGCTCGGCTTGTTCCTGGGCGAGTGCTTTATCCAGGTTGCCAATCGCCATGGCGTCGATATAGAGCCCGCCCAAAAAGTGCTTACGGAAGTTCTCAAGGTGCTGCTGGTCAAGGCGCTGACTGGCGTCAAGTAGTTCGGCTGTCGACCAGCGTGGGGTCAGCAGTGCTTCACCCAGCGTGCGGCTTGCCTGGCCATAAAGCGATGATTGCGGCGCATTAACCAGCTCTCTCTGCAGCTGATATTGCACGCGATCAAAGGCGCCTTCGCTAATCTCAGCCGTTTTAAGCTGATCAATGGCTTGCTCAATAAGCGGTGTCTGACCATCACGCCAACCGGAAAATGATAGCGTCATCCCACGTGCGTGCGGGTAGGCGCTAAACGACTGACCGGCCATCCATGCGGGATAAAGTGATTCATTCAAGCTGTCGTTTAGCCACCCAGCCAGCAACTGCGTCAGTACGACCTCTTCGGCCGAATAGCTGGCGTCGGGATACTGCAAACTGACCCGCCACTCAACGCTTGGTGTATTAAAGCGTGAGTCCTGCATGTGCCAAACCTTAAAGAATGGCGTGTCGATCATTAGGCTTGGGTGCTCGTCCTGGCCTTCAATAAGGGCAAGGTCGCTGGCAATAAAGGGGTTGGGTTCAGGCAGGGCCAAACCTTCAAGCGCGAGACCTTCTTGAACAGGCGGTTGTTCTCGCCACTGGGTCGAGAACCAGGGCGAAACCGTGTCACTTTCCACCTCGGGCGCAGAGTAAAAGCGCAGCATGTTGTCCGGCGTTAACGCAGCCAGATACGCTTGCTGGCGCTCAGTGTCCGGTGCATCCATGCGATACGCGGCATACTGCACATCCTCAACCGGGTAGCGGGACAAATTCATGGCGAGCTGAGTGGCTTCCTGCTGGGGTGCGCCGTGCTGTTGAAAACGAAATGCCTGCTCGCTCAAATCGCGCAGTTCAGTATAGCGCCAGTCAGCCAACCCATCGTCACGCAGCTGATCAATGGCGGCAAATAGCGTAGCCTGGATATCATCAAGCCGCTCGGCACCGGCAGGCGTCAGGCTAATGGAAACCGTAAACAGGGCGTCCTGACCATCACCGCGCTGAACACCTGCGGACAGGCCGTCGGCCAAACCTGCATTACGCAGTACCGCCAAAAGGCTGCCATCCCCTTCATCGCCCAGCAAATGCGACATTAAATGAGTGGGTTTTGCGTGGTACTCATTTTCGGGGTCAGGGATGGGGAAGTAAAAACGCAGCTGGCGGCGATCTTGCAGTGACTGACGCTCAACGTAGCGTGGCAGGGTATCGGTATCTACCAGCGGTGCATCAATCGTAGGAACGCTCAGGCCATTGTCAGGAATATCCGCAAAACGCTCCACCACCCACTCTTCGAGTGTATCAAGCGACTGAGGGGCAACGACGGCCAGGTTCATTACGTTGGCATCGTAATGTTGGTGATAAAAATCGATGACACGTTCGCGTAGCGTCGCTTCTCCCGCCGGTGGGCTGGCTAACGTCTCGCGGCTGCCAACGGCAAATCCTGTGGTGGCATTGTCAGGGTTGAGCAATTGGTTAAGCACGTCGTTTTCGCGTCGGGACTCATCGCGAATTCTTGCCATGTACTCAGAATGAACGATATTGCGCTCGCTCTCTAAATGGTCGGCATTAAACAGCGGTGACAGGAAAAACTCGCTAAAGCGATCAAGCGCTTCCGGCAGAGCGGAGGGCTCGATATCAAAAAAATAGTTGGTATCTTGCTGAGCGGTAAAGGCGTTATGGGAGCCCGCGTGGTCAGAAATAAAGCGCTGATAGGCGTCTGGAGCGGGATACGCCTCGGTACCCAGGAACAGCATGTGTTCAAGGAAATGAGCAAGCCCTTGCAGGTCATCTGGATCCTGGGCGCTACCGACTCGGACGTTCATGGATGCAGCGGCTTTATCGGCGTCAGGATCGCTTACCAATAGCGCTTGTAGACCATTTTCAAGCGTCAGCACGCGATAGTCGCGACTGTCAAAGGGGCTGGCAATCGGGATGACAATGTCTTCTATCGGGTCATCACCAGCGGCCAGCACGCCGGGAGAAAACCATACGGAGCTGAGCACCGCTGCCAGTACAACGCGCGAATAAAATAGTCTACTTTTCGGTCGTAACATTACGGCTCCTGTGGGACGGTCCATTGCAGCATTGGCCCAACCGGGTGGGCGCAAGCGGCTGATTGATAGGCAGGATTGTTGACATGCTTGGATACTGGAAACGCACCTAATAGTTCCAAGGGCGCGGGTGTTAATAACGTTTTAACGGTTTCCAAAGGGCTGTCGGGGTCAAGCCATGTGGTCAACGCATGAGGGGGAATGACCGCCGGCAATCGGTCGCTAAGCGGTGCCAGGCATGCGTTGGCCGGTACGCTAATCAGTGCTGTTGAGTCAGTAAACGCGGTAAGCGTTGTATGGTAGCGACACCATAACGCACCGAGCAGTAAGGGCGCGCGCCTCACCTCTGTGACCAGATAAGGCTGTTTGTGTCGCGGCAGTGCTTTCCAAACGTAAAAACCGCTGACAGGAATAACGCAGCGACGAGCCTGAAACGCTTCATGGAACATGGCTTTTGAACTGAGTGTCTCAGCTCTAGCGCAGTGTGGAGCGTGATCCAGCACCGTTAACCACGGGGGGGTTAACCCCCAAAAAACTGATTCGAGCTGCAATTCACCTTGGGCTAAACGAATAGCCGAAACGGGTTGGCGGGGTGCCAGATTGGGGGATTCCACCAGCGCGGATGTCGCCTTGAGTGAGGGCAGAAGACGCTTGAGCGGTAAGTTGTGTACATGTAGGCGTCCGGTCATGCCAGTCTCCTTAAGCAGAATCGGCTCAATCATGTCATGGGAGAGATTACAGATGCACAAGAATGCGCTAAATGTGGCGTTTTAGTGTCGAAAACAGTGTTCGATATAAGGTATCCTATATTACCCCTTGCTCACGCTAAAGCGCTGTGAGGCATTCTTTCTTGTTATTCGTTGACCTGAAGAGATCGCCATGGCCCGTCCTAGACAGCATGCGCCCGATGCCCTCCATGCGCAGGTCATGAAAGCTTGTGATGATTGGTTGGCTGTACAGTCAGTCCACGATTTATCCCTGCGTGCCCTGGCTAGAGAGGTTGGCTGTGCGCCCAGTACGCTGCTTAAACTTTACGGCAGCTTTAACAACTTATTGCAGCACGTTAACGTCGAGACGTTGGCGGGCTTGAAGCAGACCATTACGTCATTATCGGCAGACGCGCCAGAGCCTTGGCTGCGTGCGCTGGCGCATGCGTACTGGCACTTCGCCGAGCAAGACTGCTACCGCTGGAAGCTGCTGTTTGATTATCCTTTGGCGCAAGAAGGGGAGCTTGATCAGCGTCAAAGCCATCTCATTGAAGCGCTGTTTACCCAGGTGGAATCCGCTCTCAAAGAGTATCAGCCCACGCTTGACGATCTCGAAGCTCGGCGTCTGGGGCGCACGCTATGGGGCAGCGTACATGGGCTTGTACAGCTGGGCTTAAATGAACGCTTGGGGTATTGGCAAGGCCAGCAGCTTAAAGTGGATGAACTGCTGGATCAGTTGGTCAGTACGGTGCTGGCAGGGCTTCGGCGCCGGGAGCCGGCGTCGTGAGATGGTGGATCAACGCTGTCCGCAAAGTGCTGCGTAGCCTGATTTATCTGGCTATGCGACTTTGCTATCGCTTGCATGTGCATGGGCGTTATCACCTCCCCAAACGTGGCGGTGCGCTGGTTGTGTGCAATCACGTAAGCTTTATGGATGCTCTGGTCCTGGGGGGCGGCAGCCCTCGGCCACTGCGTTTTGTTATGGATCAGCCAATTTTCGATTCGCCCTGGCTCAAGTGGTGGTTTCAGCTTGTCGGCGCTATTCCCATTGAGTCCGAGCGGCGTAGCCCCGGCGCCTTGCGGCGTACGCTGGATGAAGTGAGCCAGGCACTGCGCCGTGGGGAAGTCGTTATGGTATTTCCGGAAGGGCGGTTAACGCCAGACGGTGATATCCATACCTTCAGACGCGGGCTGGAAACTATTCTGGCACGCGATAATGTGCCGGTGATTCCTGCCGGGCTGGCAGGCTTGTGGGGTTCCTGGACATCACACTACAACGGTAAAGCGCTGAAAAAGTGGCCAAGCCGCTTTAGGGCGCCGGTTAGCCTGCATTTTGGCCCACCCATTAATGTGCAAGAGGTGGATGGGGTTACGCTGCGTAGCTATTTGGAAACGCGGGTGCGAGCGCTAAAAGTGGCCGCCGATAAAGATATTGACGCGCGCTAACGCGCTTCAGCGCTACTTGTTCATGTCGTCCCCAGTGCTGTCCATTTCAAGTGCTAGCCATCTCAAACGCTATCTGTCTCAAGTGCTGTCAGGGTTGGCGTCTTGGAAGACGCACGTTTTGCCAGCAGCGGGCAGAGGTGATCAGGTTGTCGCGGATCTCCAGTATTTCCATACGGATATTGTTAATTTGCAGGCTGGCGGGGCCTTCGGGGAACGCTTCAAGGTGCTCTAAAATCAACCCGTTTAGGGTCTTGGGGCCATCGGTTGGTAAGTGCCACCCCAGCATTTTATTGATTTCACGGATGTTAGCCGTACCCTCAATGACATGGCTGCCGTCGTCCTGCTGATGAATCTCTTCATCTTCCGATACGTCCGTGGTGAACTCGCCAACGATCTCTTCCAGAATATCTTCAAGCGTTACCAACCCTTCGACATCGCCATACTCATCTACCACGATACCGATACGCCGCTTCTGCTTTTGAAAGTTAAGCAGTTGGGTATGAAGCGGTGTGGACTCAGGAATAAAGTAGGGTTCGCGTGCTTCCTGGACAATGGCCGCCTTGGTGACTTCGTCACGGGATAAAAAGCGCGCGGCATTGCGCAAGTGCAGCATGCCGATGATGTTATTGATGTCGCCTTTATAAACCGGTAAGCGGGTGTGCTGGCTGGTACGAATTTGGGTCAGAATATCTTCCAACGAGTCGTCCAGGTCTATCCCCAGCACTTCATGGCGCGGCACCATAATGTCGTTGACCGTGACATTCTCAAGGTCCAGGATCGACAGCAGCATGGCCCGGTGGCGGTAGGGAATCAGCGTACCCGCCTCATGTACCACGGTACGCAGCTCGTCGCGGGTAAGGTTGTTGCCGCCATTCTCCACGCTTTTCACGCCCAGTAGGCGCAGTAGGCCGTTCGAGATCATATTCACCAGCCACACCAGCGGATAAAGCAGCTTCAAAAGCGGCTCCAGCGCCATAGAGCTGGGGTAGGCAATACGCTCAGGTTTAATCGCCGCGTAGGTTTTGGGGGTAACCTCGGAAAAAATTAAAATAGTAATCGTTAAAATGGCAGTAGAAATCGCCGGGCCTGATACTTCGCCGAAAAAGTGAATAGCGATGATAGTCGCAATGGATGCCGCAAGGTTATTGACGAAATTGTTGCCGATTAGAATGACGCCAATCAAGCGGTCAGGGCGGGTAAGCAGGCGCATGACCCGTTTGGCGCGCCGATCACCGCTGTTGGCTTGATGGCTCAGGCGATAACGATTAATCGACATCATGCCGGTTTCAGAGCTGGAGAAAAAAGCCGATAGCAGTACTAGTAAGCCAAGAAGGCCGAATAGTAATCCCAAGGGGAAGTCGTCGCTCAAGTCGAAAATTCCTTTATGCCGTATCAAGCACGGTTTGTAGAAGCTAGAAGAAGGTGTGTCAAGACAGTCATAGCCGTGTATATGGGCTTAGCGATTGAGCAGTATCTCAAGCACAAACTTACTGCCAAAGTAGGCCAGTATCAAAAGCGTGCAACCACCCAGCGTCCACCGTACTGCGCGCATGCCGCGCCAACCGAAACGATAGCGGCCAATGAGTAGGGTTGTGAAAATAACCCACGCACCTAACGAGAGAACGGTTTTATGTAATAAATGCTGGGCAAAAATATTATCAAGAAAGATAAAGCCGCTCACAATCGAGAGCGTTAGTAGCAAAATGCCTGCCCAGACCAACTCAAACAGGACGCGTTCCATCGTGGTTAACGGAGGAAGCGACTGCACGATGCCGCGAATATGGTGATGGCGTAGCGCCTGGTTTTGTAATCCCACCAGGATTGCCTGTATCGCCGCAATTGCGAGCATGGCAAACGCCAGCGCGGAGCTAATGGCATGCAGTAGAATGCCGGGTGTCAGGCCCGTGTGGCTAGTGTGGCTGGGGAGCCAGGTGGCGGTAATCAGCGCGACACCCGCTAAAGGAAAGAGAACGATGCCGACGTTAAGCACTGGCTTGAAAAGGCTCGCTATCAACAGCACATTAACGGCGACCGCCATGAAAAGCGTCGCGCTGGTGGTAAACCCAGGCAGAAGGCCTGGGGATTGCCCCATCAGTTGGACGACCACCGGGATATGGAGCAATAGGCCCAAGGCACCCAGCAGGCGCACCATGCTTTGGCGTGGCGGCACGCGGCGAAAAAGGGTCATGCCCTGCCAAGTGGCAGCAGCAACATAGAGTACAAAAGCGATCGTGGCGAAAGGCAGCGCCTGCATGATGCTATCCGTGTGCGCATTTCGCGCGTTGCAGTAAAAAACAGTTAAGTTAACGTGTACCGACTACTATAACCAATCAAAGCAGTATCGCACAGCCATCGTTAGCCCGCGCGGACAGTCATGGAGACTCAAGGCGTGAGCGCGTATAATCCATGTACATCAGTCTAGGGGCGTAGGCCCGGCGACAGCGACGGAGGCAGAGAGGCCCCATGTTTCAGAATCTCAGTGAGCGTCTTTCCCAGACGTTGAAGTCGATCAAAGGTCAGGCGCGCCTGACCGACGACAATATCAAAGATACCCTGCGCGAAGTGCGCAAAGCGCTGCTTGAAGCCGACGTAGCGCTGCCGGTCGTCAAGGCCTTTATCGAACGCGTTCGCGAGCGGGCGGTTGGGCAAGAGGTGTCCAAGAGCCTGTCGCCCGGTCAGCAGTTCGTCAAAATCGTCCAGCAGGAGCTGGAAGCCATTATGGGCGAGGCCAACGAAGGCCTAACCCTCAAAGGCTCGCCAGCCGTTGTGTTGATGGCCGGTTTGCAAGGGGCGGGTAAAACCACGTCGGTAGCCAAACTTGCCCGCTACCTGCGCGAACGCGAGAAGAAAAAAGTCCTGGTGGTGTCGGCCGACGTTTATCGCCCGGCAGCCATCGACCAGTTGGAGACGCTGGCTAAAGAGGTCGAAGTCGACTTCTTCCCGTCGCGCTCTGACCAGAAGCCTGTTGATATTGCCGAAGCGGCGATCAAGCACGCCAAAATCCAGTTCCACGATGTGGTGCTGGTAGATACCGCGGGTCGCTTGGCAATTGATGAAGCCATGATGGCGGAGATCCAGGCGCTGCATAAGGCGATCTCACCGCAAGAAACGCTGTTCGTCGTCGATGCGATGACTGGCCAGGATGCGGTTAATACCGCGAAAGCATTCCACGATGCGCTGCCGCTGACCGGGGTTATCTTAACCAAGGCTGATGGTGATGCGCGTGGCGGTGCGGCGCTGTCGGTACGTCATATTACTGGTAAGCCCATCAAGTTTATGGGGGTGGGCGAGAAAGTTGACGCTCTGGAGCCCTTCCACCCGGATCGTGTGGCATCACGTATCCTCGGCATGGGCGACATGCTGTCGCTGATCGAGGAAGCCGAGCGCACGGTTGATAAAGACAAAGCTACCAAGCTAGCCAGCAAGGTTAAAAAAGGCGATGGCTTTGATCTGGAAGACTTCCGCGACCAATTGCAACAGCTCAAAAAGATGGGCGGCATGGGTGGTCTTCTGGGCAAACTGCCTGGCATGGGGCAAATGGCCGAAATGGCTCAAGGCCCTGGGCCTGAGAAAGAGCTGGGCAAGCTTGAAGCGCTGATCAACTCCATGACGCCCAAGGAGCGCCGCGCGCCGGATATCATCAACGGCTCGCGCAAGCGCAGGATTGCCGCCGGTGCTGGCCTGCAGGTGCCCGACCTGAACCGTCTGCTCAAGCAGCACAAGCAGATGCAGAAGATGATGAAGAAAGCGGGCAAGAAAGGCGGCATGCAGAAAATGATGCGCGGCATGTCCGGCATGATGGGCGGCGGCGGAGGCCCTGGCGGCCCAGGTGGAATGGGCGGCATGGGCGGTGGCGGTATGGGTGGCCCCGGTGGCCTGCCCTGGCGCTAAGCACACGCTTGGAACCTGGTAGCGGGCCAATTAAAGGCCCGTACGCTTTAAAAGCCAGCACCCTTCGGTGCTGGCTTTTAGGTTATATGGCGCAGGTGAACCAGAACGCTGCCATCTGGCTGGCAGTCATGTAGCGGATAGCTGTAAGGCACATCGCTGAGTGTCGGCTTCGCCTGACTGCCCGGCACCAGGTTGTATTGAAACGCAGGGCTGCCCGCAATGGCGCTGTAGTGTTGTCCCCACAAGGTGTGGAAGGGCTGATGAATATGCCCACATAAAATGCGTTTGGGAGACGCACTGATAATAGCCTCGAAACGCTCTCGGCCCTCGATCAGGCTGTAGTCATCCCAGTGAGGGTTGCCCGTCATAAAGGGCGGGTGATGCATCACCAGAAACGTTAGCGGCTTGGTGTGCCCAAGCTGGTTTTCCAGCCAATCCAGGCGTTCGCTACATAGCGCGCCCTGGGGTTTGCCAGCAATAATTGAGTCCAGGCCCAGTAACGTGACACCGTCTGCCTCTACTCTGGAGTGTAGAAACTTGCCTGGCTGCAAGCCCGAAAGTCGGTCGCCCAGCACTGCGCGCATGGCTTCACGCCGGTCGTGGTTGCCCGGGACGGCCAGAATGGGCATTTCCAGTGGTGCCAGCAAGCGGCGAATCAGTCGATAGTCGTCTTCGGTCCCGCCGTCGGCCAGGTCACCGCTGATCACAATAAGATCGGGCGGTGGGCTAAGCGACACAAGGTCGCTCACGATACGTTCAACCACGTGGGCGATATCCAAACGTGACTCGCCGGTTTCAGACTGCGTAGTAAACACATGAAGGTCAGATAAATGGGCAATCAGCATGCACAAAACTCGATAACGTGACGCGGGCCGTTAACGGCCCACGCGTGACAGGACATCGGCTTTTAGAAAACGCTCGATGACCAACATGAAGCCGACCGATGGGATCAGCAAAATCAACGCGGTGATGGCCGCCACCTGATAGTTGCCACCCATGGAGGCGTTAAACATCAACAGTGGCAGCGTGGTGATTTCCGGTGCGCCGACAAAAAACGTCCCAGTGAACTCATCAATGCTGTCGAGGAATACGAAGATGGACGCGGCAAGCAGGCCAGGTAGCGCCTGGGGCAGGGTGATACCGGCAAACGTACGCAGCGGAGAGGCGCCCAGGTTGCGGGCGGCTTCTTCCAGCGAGCGGTCCACCGTAGAGAATGCGGCGGTCGCGATCCAAACGGCATATACAAGGCCCGGAAGCGAATGCACCAGCACTACGCCAATTAACGTGCCGTTGAGCCCCCACTGATAAAAAATGGCGGCGATATTGACGAAAATCGGCAGATTGGGAAATGCCTGGGGCAATAAAAAAAACAGCATAATCACATTACGCGCGGGTAACGCCTGACGTGCCAAGGCGTAGCCTGCAGGAATGGCCAGCGCCATTGAAAGTATAACGGCGGAAAAGGCAACCAGTACGGTATTGAAAAGCGATGTCCAAGCGCCGGCACGTGGGCGGAACACGCGCTCCCAAAAGGAAAAGCCCCAGCCAGTAGGCAGTCGATTCGGGTAAAACCACTGCTCGGCAAAGGCCCAAAGAGCAAGATTCAACAGCGGCCCGAAAATAATAAAGGCAACCACGCCCAGTAAAAGGCCCAGCCCTATCGGCGAAAGTGCTCGGGTGATACTCATGAGGTCACCTCGCGGCGCAGGGTCAGACGCAAATAGATCCATGCGGTTACCGCCGTTAACGCGTAGGAGAACAGCCCCAGCGCATTGGCGACGCCGTAGTCACCGTAGTACGTGATTCGATGGGCCATCATTGAGGTCATCATGGTGGGGTTACCGGCAATCAGCATCATCGGTACCGAGAGGACCGAAAGCATCGCGACCAGCGACAGAATCAACCCGACCCAGAGGGTGGGCGCTGCCTGAGGCAGGATAATACCGAAAAGGCAGCGCAGGCGGCTCGCGCCCATGTTGCGGGCGGCTTCAATATGGCTGCGGTCAATCGCGGCCATGGCACCGGCCAAGAGAAGCGTCACAAACGGGATCTGTTTCCAGGCAAAGGTCAGCACTAATCCTCGCCAATCCAAAAAGCTCTGCGCGCTCTCGGGCATCATTAGGCCAGTTTCGATCAGTACGCCGTTCATCATGCCGTTGGTCGATAAAAATGAGCGGGCAATCTGACCACTTACCACGAACGGAATAAACAGCGGCCAGCGGTAGAGCCAGCGCAATAAGCGAACGGCCCAGGGCGTGCTGCTCAGCACCAGATAACCTGAAATCGCAATGGAGATAACGGCGATGAGCGCAAGTGCTGCTGATACGACGCCGATAGAAAAAAGCACGTCGCGGCCATAAAGCGAAAAGGCGCGAACGAGGTGGTCGGTAGTCCAGCCGCCATCACTGCTACGAAAAGCTGTCACCAGTGAGCGTAGCAAGGGCAGCGCATAGAGCAGCGTAATCGCGGTTAGCGCGGGCAGCACCAGCAAGATACCCAGGCTTATTCGTGGGAACCGCTTGCCAGGCATTGCCATGAGATAGGTTGAAGAGGGCGAAGTCGTCATAAACGCTTTCCACAGTGAAGGGGGCGCGACGGCCCCCCTGTAGTGATCATCAATGCCTTATCATCAAAGCGTCATCATCGAGCGCTTGATCGTCCAGCGCTTAGCGGCTGACGTGGCTTTCATAGGCTTCGAGAATGGCACGGAAGTAGCCCGCTTGCGGCATGGAGCGGCCACGTTCAGCAAGTGTCTCTGGCGATACGTCAGCATAGAGCTGAGCCCACTGTTCGTCGCTCAGTTCACTGCGAACGTGTTCGGCATCAATACCGGGGAACCAGTTAAACGTGCCGACAATACCTTCAGCCTGTACCTCAGGACTCGTTGCCAAAGCAATGAATTCAGCCGCCAACTCAGCATGCTCTGCGCGCTCAGGAATCGCGTAGTACATCGGCTGGCCGGGCATGCCGGGTTCGAGCAGTAGCAGGCGGAAATCGGGGTTGAGGCGACCATCGGCCATCCAGGTGTAGTACATGTCCATCCACACCGGACCCATGGCGATTTCGCCGCGGTTCATGGCGTCCATGGTGCCCGCATTGCCGGGTGTCAGGGTGACGTGCTGGTTAAAAGTACGCAGCTGATCAAGTGCTGTTGTCCAGCGCTCAGACGCGCCCTCTTCCCAAGGGCCGTTTTGCAGCGTGTCGGCCATATCAGTAAAGGCGTACATCCAGCCGAAGACAAAGCCTACGCCTGCCATGCCGCCGGTGATGCCGTTATAGCCAAACTGGTCGGGGTTCTCCTCAACCCAGTCGGCAAGCGCTGCGTAGCTTTCCGGCGGCTGTTCTAAAAGGGCCGGGTTATAGGCGATGGCAATCTGGCTCTGAAACATCGGCATAACATAGCCTTCGACATCAACGCCCAGCGCATTACGCGCGCTATCCGCGCTGACCAAATCACCGGTTTCAAGCGCGCCGGTATAGGTGCTTAGTAAACCTTCTTCCACCATCTGCCCGGCCATGCGCTGGTGGATGACTGCAACGTCGACGCCCCACGTCTCTTTATCACGCTGAGCGCTTAGGGTTTCGTAAATAGCTTGGCTACCCGCATCGCCGGGGCCGGTGCCCATGGCGCGGACGGTGACATCCGGATGCATGGCTTCAAAGCGAGGAGCGAGAAATTCATTAATGTACTCGACCATGTTGTCGTCGCCTGCCGTAAACACGTTAAGCGTTGTGGCGGCCATGGCGGGCGCAGTGATGGCGCTGGCGATCAGGCTGAGCGTAAGGGCGAAGGGTTTCATGCAATATCCTCTTGTCGATCAAGTGGCGGCAGATGCCGATCGTCCGGCCCAAAAGGGATCAGGGCCGATTGCGGTACCTGAACAACGGCAAAGGTACCCGGAGCAATAGGAGTGGCCGACGTAGCACAAAGCTCAGCCTGTTCGGCACAAAGCGATATTTGATAGCCATCGCCGGTATAAACGCAGTCAGTAACCCGCCCTTTACGCGTCAGCATCGCAGGATGCTGGGGGACATTGATCAAGGCGTCACGCGTACGAAAGCCAAATGTGGTGGCAGCAGAGGCCATCGCGGGGTCCGAGGCTTGCCGAGCAACGGTGTTATCCACACCCAAAAAGCGTGCGGCGGCCACGTCAGCCGGCTGGTGATAAAGCGTTTGGGGTGGCGCTACCTGCACGACATGGCCTCCGCGCATCAGGACGATCTGGTCGGCCATTTGGAGCGCTTCTTCCTGGTCGTGGGTCACCATGATGGTGGTAATGCCCAGCGACTTCTGTAGGCGGCGCAGTTCGCTGCGCAGGCTGCGCCGAATCGCGGCATCCAGGTTGGAAAGTGGCTCATCGAGCAGTAATAAAGGTGGGTCAATAATGAGCGCACGCCCCAGGGCGATACGCTGGCGCTGGCCGCCAGAGAGTTGCGTGACCGCACGGCTTTCAAAACCACCAAGCTCCATGCGCTCCAGCATGGCGGCAACTTTTCGGGCGCGCTCCTCGCGAGGGACGCCGCGCAGTTTCAGCGGGTAGCCAAGGTTTTCCCCCACACTCATATGCGGCCAGAGCGCGTAGGACTGAAACACCATGGCGGTCTGGCGTTTTTCAGGCGGCAGATGAGTGATAGACCGTTTGCCTAAACGTATGTCGCCACGGCTTAGAGGTGTGAAGCCAGCAATGGCGCGCAGCAGCGTCGTTTTTCCGCCGCCGGATGGACCCAGCAGGCAGGTGAAGCTTCCTGGCGCGACATCAAGATGGATGTTTTCCAGAATGCGTTTCTGCCTGAGGTCAATCGTCACGTCATTGAGCGTCAATGCCTCGGTGCTCATTCTCGGGGCTCCATAAAAGGTAGAAGACGGATAACAAGCGTAATTTTTGAACGCGCGTGCAAAACTTTAATAAGGTGATTTTACGAGGCGTTGATGACGCTTTGATGTACATTTTAAAACGCTTAAAAGGCAACCAAGGGGTGCTAGGATGGCGGAATTATCTTGTTGATTGAGCGGTCATCATGTTGAAAAACACCCGAGGCGCTGGCGCATGCCGATACGCGTAACCGCCGATGATGTAGCCCAAGCGGCAGGCGTATCGCGCGCCATGGTCTCACGCGCTTTTACACCCGGAGCGTCGGTGTCGGCAAAAAAGCGCGAACACGTTTTAGCCGTGGCTCAGGCGCTGGGTTATCGGCCCAATCTTATCGCTCGGGGGCTGACGGGGCGTAGCACTGGATTGATCGCGGTGGTGGCCGGAGAGATATCGCGTCCTTATGAGGCTTGGCTACTTGAGCATTTGGTGTTTGAGCTCAGCTCCCGTGGCTATCAGCCGCTACTATTGCCAGCGTTGCGCGGCGGTAACGTCACCGAGGTGATCGACCATGCGCTGGCCTATCAGGTTGAGGGGGCTATTGTGGCGGCAGGCTCGGTGAGTCGCGAGATCGCCGACCGCTGCCGGGCTTCAGGGGCGCCGCTGGTATTGATTGGACGCGTGCTGGAAAGCAGTGGGGCTGATGCCGTGTGTTGCGACAATATAAAAGGTATGCATTTGCTGGTGGACCGGTTGGTCCAGCAAGGGCGCCGACGGATTGCCTGGTTGGGCGGCACTGAGGATACGTTTTCTGACCAGGAGCGCAGGCTGGGCGTCGAGCAGGCGCTGAGCCACCACGGCTTGGCGTTAATGGCCGTGCACCGGGGAGATTTCTCGCTGCAAAGTGGGCTGAATGAAGGGCTGGCGCTGCTGGATGCAGGACAGTCATTGGATGCAATTATCTGCGCCAACGATGCCATGGCGCTGGGCGTTGTCGAAGCCGCTGCACAGCGCGGTATGCGGGTGCCGGATGAGATAGCGGTTACGGGGTTTGACGATGTTCCAGGCGCTGCTTGGGGGCGCTGCCCTTTAACGACGGTGCGTAACCCGGTACAGGAAACGGCTCTTGAAGCACTGCGCCTGCTTGAAGCAAGAGTAAAGACGCCTACGCGCGCCACGCAGGTCGTGAGAGTTGGCGTGACACTTGTTGAGCGTGTCAGTGCTTAGCCGTTAATGCAGTGGTTGACGTATTGT
This sequence comes from Halomonas sp. 72, assembly GCF_052379785.1. Lineage (NCBI taxonomy): Bacteria > Pseudomonadati > Pseudomonadota > Gammaproteobacteria > Oceanospirillales > Halomonadaceae > Halomonas > Halomonas sp. 72. The sequence continues at coordinate 40,064 of NZ_JBQSYY010000002.1, forward strand.
GAGTTTTCTGGCTGTCAGGCTTTCCAATCAGGGCGCATTTGCGTAGAATGCGGCCTCTTCATGCGTGGGTGTTGGCAAAATATGTGTAAGCATTGCCGCCACATCCGGTTGTGAAGGCCTAAAATGGTACAAAGCAGCCACTTATCTTCAAGTGAGCCGCGTATCAAGAAAACAGTATGATGAGTGTTCTGGTGGCGGTTTGCGCTATTTTCCACTCTCGTAACCTCAACCGAAGGATAGTTATCGTATGGTTACCATTCGTTTGGCACGTGGTGGCGCCAAGAAGCGTCCCTTTTATCACCTGACTGTTACTGACTCGCGTAACGCCCGTGACGGCCGTTTCATCGAGCGTATCGGCTTCTTCAACCCGGTTGCCCGTGGTCAGGAAGAGCGTCTGCGCGTTGATCTAGAGCGTGTTACTCACTGGCAGAGCCAAGGCGCCCAGTTGTCTGGTCGTGTTGCTGAGCTGGTTAAAGAAGCGCGTAAACAGGCGTAAGTCTGTTCACGGTAGAGTCTGGACTGCTGTACGTTGAGGTCGTCGATGACGCGTTTTGAAACAAGCCAAACTGACGACACGCATGTGGTGTTAGGCAAGCTGACTAGCCCCCACGGGGTGCAGGGTTGGCTCAAGGTGTATTCTTACACCAGCCCCATGGACAGCATTTTGGATTATCCCGAATGGTGGGTGCGCCAAGGGGAAACCCTGACGCGAATGACCATTGTTCAGGGACGTCGGCAAGGTAAAGGCCTTGTTGTGCAGATTAAAGGCGTGGATGACCGCAATGCCGCTGAAGCACTGGCGCAAGCGGATATTTTACTGCCCAAAGATGCACTGCCTACACTGGCAGCCGATGAGTATTACTGGCATGAGCTTGAAGGCTTGGCTGTCTTCACTCAAGCCGGCGAGCGGTTAGGACGGGTAAGCTACCTGTTTGAAACCGGCGCCAACGATGTCATGGTGGTTCGCGGCGATGACGACGCGATCGACAAACGCGAGCGGCTACTCCCGTTTTTGCCTGATGACGTGATTGTCGAAATCAGCCTTGAAGATGGCCGTATGGTCGTTAACTGGGACCCTGAGTTTTGATCAATGACGAAGCGGCCGATGTGCAAACAGCGGTGCTTGGCAATGATGTGGATACGCCCGCTATGTGGATCGGCGTAGTATCGTTGTTTCCTGAAATGTTCGATGCACTCACCCAACAGGGCGTAGTAGGTCGGGCGATAGAGAAGCAACGTATTAGCCTGGAGTTCTGGAACCCGCGAGATTACGCCACCGACCGCCATCGCAGTGTGGATGACCGCCCTTATGGCGGCGGCCCGGGTATGTTGATGAAAGTCGATACACTCCGTGGCGCTATCCACGATGCCCGTGAGCGGGCACATCAAGCCACCGGCCAGGTGCCTACGGTGATCTATCTTTCGCCCCAGGGGCGTAAGCTTGATCAAAAAGGCGCTCAGGCATTAGCCGCTGCTGGCCCCCTTGTGGTGGTGGCAGGGCGCTATGAAGGGATTGATGAGCGTGTGGTGGAGAGTGACATCGATGAAGAGTGGTCGATTGGCGACTATGTGCTGAGCGGCGGTGAGCTGCCCGCCATGGTGCTGATTGACGCAGCGGCGAGGTTGGTTCCCGGTGTATTGGGGCATCAGGACTCCGCTATCGAAGACTCGTTTAATGACGGTCTTTTGGACTGCCCGCACTATACCCGTCCAGAAAGTATCGACGGGCGCCAGGTGCCGGATGTGCTACTAAGCGGTAATCATGCAGCCATCAAGCGCTGGCGGTTGAAGCAGTCGTTAGGCCGCACATGGCAGCGCCGTCCCGACCTGTTAGAAGGGCGCGCGCTTAATGCTGAGCAACAGCAGTTGCTGAACGAGTTTATCGAGGAACACGCTCTGTCTGCCAAGTAGGTTATTTTCAACGACTTGGTGCAGAGCGGCGGTGCAGGACGGAAAGGGCACGTCGTCTACATATTGACGGCAAGCCTACGGACCTGTGTCACCCATAACGACTCCCGTGTGGCTCGATTCGAGCGCCGGGATCACGGTTTGCCCCTTCCACAACTGCGTGGCAAACCATTCCGTTATTTAGGAGTATGAAGATGAGCAGCAAGAACAAGGTGATCCAGGCGATCGAAAACGAGCAGATGGGCAAAGAGATTCCTTCTTTTGCGCCGGGCGACACCATTATCGTTCAAGTAAAAGTTAAGGAAGGCACCCGCGAGCGTCTGCAGGCGTTTGAAGGTGTTGTTATTGCCAAGCGTAACCGTGGTCTGAACTCCGCTTTCACCGTACGTAAAATTTCTCACGGTGTTGGCGTTGAGCGTACTTTCCAGACCTACAGCCCGCTGGTTGACTCTCTTGAAGTCAAGCGTCGTGGTGACGTGCGTCAAGCCAAGCTGTACTACCTGCGTGAGCGTAGCGGTAAGTCAGCACGTATCAAAGAAAAGCTGTCCTAAGCGACGCTTTCTCGGGCGCGCACTGTTCTTGACGTACGTCTTGGGCACGTGTCGCACCGGATACAAGAACCCCGTCACCGCTTTGCGGGGCGGGGTTTTGTTTATGTGTTCATATACTCAGCAGGAGACGATTAACGTATGAGCGTCATTGATGCTTTCTTGGACGCCCTATGGTTAGAGCAAGGCGCCAGTGATCATACGTTAGCCGCCTATCGGCGCGATTTAACCGCGTGGCAGCACTATCTGGTAGCAGAAGGTGAGGATATATTGTCTCCCACGGGGCAGCGGCTTCCCGTATGGTTGGGTGCCCGCCGAGAGCAAGGCTATCAACTGCGAAGCAACGCCCGGCTGTTATCAAGCCTTAGAAGTTTTTATCGCTGGGCACGCTTACACGGGCATGTGGTTAGCGACCCGCTGGTGGATGTTAAGCTTCCCAGAGTGCAGCCAGGCCTGCCCAATACGCTGGAAGAGGCGGAGGTTGAGCGCCTGCTGATGGCGCCTGATGTTGATACACCGCTGGGCGTGCGCGACCGCACCATGCTGGAGCTGCTGTATGCCTGTGGGCTGCGCGTGTCGGAGCTTGTGTCGTTAACCGGCGATGCGGTGAACCTGCGCCAAAATGTGGTGCGTGTGCGCGGTAAGGGGGATAAAGACCGCTTGGTGCCCATGGGGGAGGAAGCAGCAGATTGGCTTGCGCACTATATGAAAACGGCCAGACCTGCGCTAATGAGCGACCCGACCAGGCCAGCGCTTTTTCCAGGGCGCCATGATAAAGCCATGACGCGACAGACCTTCTGGCACCGTGTAAAAGCGCATGCCATCACGGCTGGTATCTCGCGTCCGTTATCTCCGCATACGCTGCGGCATGCTTTTGCGACACATTTATTGAATCATGGGGCCAATTTACGGGTCGTACAGCTGCTGTTAGGCCACAGCGATTTATCTACGACTCAAATTTATACGCATGTTGCCCAAGCCCGCTTGGAGCATTTACATGCCGAACACCATCCGCGAGGTTGAAGATAGAATGCGTCAACGTACGGTTACTCCTTCTTTACGCACGGCATTACTCACGCTCGCCATCGCCAGCGTTTTGCCGGTCGCCGCTCACGCAGATGCCGTCACGCAACGACTGAGTGAGTCGCTGAGCGTTAATGGTCAGCCGATGCCGGTTGAGCACGTAACGACGACTCCGATGGAAGGCATTTACCACGTGCGCTTGGAAAGCGGCGAGTCGTTTTACACCAACGCCGATGGCAGCCACTTTTTGGTGGGTGATCTTTTCGAAAATGCCGAGACGGGGCTGGTCAATTTAACCGAGCAGTCCAAAAATCAGGAGCGTGTTGCGGCACTGGCAAGCATCCCCGAGTCTGAGCGCGTTGTGTATCGCGGTGTCGATGAGCCAAAAGCCACCGTGGTAGTATTCACCGACCCCACTTGCCCCTACTGTGAGCGTCTTCACGAAGCCGTGCCTGAGCTTAATGAGCGCGGGATTGCGGTACACTATTTAGCATTCCCACGGGCGGGTATGGGCAGCGATGCGGCGACCTCCATGCAGCAAGCGTGGTGTTCGGATAATCGTAGTGAAGCGATGACCCGTGCCCAGCAGCGCCAGCCGTTATCGGGTCCTTCGGATTGCGATAACCCGGTGGCTGAACAGTATGAGCTGGGTATGGCGCTGGGTGTACAGGGCACGCCCGCGATTATTCTGCCCGATGGCCAAATGGTACCAGGCTATGTACCGCCAGAAAGGCTTGCCGTCATGTTAGGCTTGGGCGACGTCTAAGCCTGATCTGGCAGGCGCTTTGAAGCAGGCGCTTTGAAGCAGGCGCTTTGAAGCAGGCGCCTGGCAACAGAAACGTAGCAACAGAAACATAGCAATAGGCACGCCCAACAAGTGCCCACCAATAGAGAGCACCGTTAACGAGCGGTGACGCTGAGACACTGAATTTAAGACCAGGCGCCAAGGGCGCCCACCACGAAAGGGGATGTATTTTGAAACCGGTAAGAGTAGGCATTTGTGGGCTAGGCACGGTTGGCGGCGGCACGTTCAATGTATTGACGCGCAACGCGGATGATATTGCACGCCGTGCAGGCCGCCCTATTGTGATTGAGCAGGTGGCTCATCGCAGTATTCACCCTGACTGCGATATTACCGGTATTAACGCAACCACCGATGTTTTCGAGGTGGCAACTAACCCTAACGTTGATGTGCTGGTCGAGCTGATTGGCGGCTATGACATGGCGCGTGAATTGGTACTCACCGCGATTGCCAATGGCAAACACGTGGTTACTGCCAACAAGGCGTTGATTGCTGTTCACGGTAACGAGATATTCAAAGCCGCCCATGAAAAGGGCGTTATTGTCGCCTTTGAAGCCGCCGTTGCAGGCGGTATTCCGGTTATCAAATCGCTGCGTGAAGGCTTGGGTGCCAACCGCATTGAGTGGGTGGCCGGCATCATTAACGGCACCGGCAACTTTATTCTGACGCACATGCGCGACGAAGGCCGAGCCTTTGAAGACGTGCTTGCCGAAGCGCAGGCACTGGGTTACGCCGAAGCCGACCCCACGTTTGACGTGGAAGGTATCGATGCGGCGCACAAGCTGACCATTCTGGCCTCGATTGCTTACGGCGTACCGCTTCAGTTTGAAAGAGCCTTCACCGAAGGTATTTCACGGATTACCGCTGAAGATGTCGAGCAGGCCGATAACCTGGGCTACGTTATTAAGCACTTGGGTATTTCCAAGCGTACCGACCAGGGGCTTGAGCTACGCGTTCACCCCACGTTGATCCCCAAAGAGCGTTTGCTAGCCAATGTGCATGGCGTCAAAAACGCCATTGCCATCATGGGTGACGCGGTAGGCCCCACGCTTTACTACGGTGCCGGTGCGGGTGCTGAACCAACGGCTTCCGCCGTGGTTGCTGATGTGTTGGATGTAGCTCGTGATATTACAACTGCCCACCACTATCGCGTGCCCTATTTGGCGTTCAGCGGTATTGATGAAGATGTCAGCCAACTGCCGATTATGCCGATGGAAGACATCATTACGGCGTATTATCTGCGCCTGTTGGCGGTGGATCGCCCTGGTGTACTGGCGCGCGTAGCCACCATTCTTTCGGAGCAGGGCATCTCTATTGAGGCACTGATCCAGAAAGAGGCAACCGAAGGCGAGCTGGTGCCGATTATTCTGCTGACGCACCGCACCAAAGAGAAGCAGATGAACGAAGCAATTCGTGAAATCGAAGCGATGGCCGATATCGCCGGACCGGTGACACGCATCCGCGTGGAAAGCCTGAGCGAAGGGGAGTAACCCACTATGCGCTATATCAGTACGCGTGGGCAGGCGCCCGCGCTCTCCTTTGAAGAAGTCGTACTAACCGGTATGGCCAGCGACGGCGGCCTTTACGTGCCGGAAGAGCTGCCCACCCTCTCGAAAGAAGCGCTGGCCGATATGGCCGGGCTCTCTTACGCTGAGATTGCTTTTCGCGTTATGAAGCCGTTTGTGAACGGCGAGATTGACGACGACACTTTCCGCACCATCGTGACCGACGCGTATGCCACCTTCACTCACGATGCGGTGGTGCCGCTCAAGCAGCTCGACGCCAATCACTTCCTGCTTGAGCAGTTCCATGGCCCGACGCTGGCATTTAAAGACGTCGCGCTACAGCTGCTTGGCCGCCTGCTTGATCACTTTTTGAAAAAGCGCGGCGAGCGCGCGGTGATCATGGGCGCCACCTCGGGTGATACCGGGTCGGCGGCGATTGAAGGCTGCCGCCACTGCGACAACCTGGATATCTTTATCCTGCATCCGCACCAGCGGGTGTCCGAAGTGCAGCGCCGCCAGATGACCTCGGTGTTGGCCGATAACGTCTTCAATATTGCTATCGAAGGCAATTTTGACGACGCTCAAGCCATGGTCAAGGCAAGTTTTGCCAATCAGGACTTTCTGAACGGCACGCGCCTGGTGGCGGTCAATTCGATTAACTGGGCGCGCATCATGGCTCAGATCGTTTACTACGTAGCGGCGGGTGTCGCGCTGGGGGCACCGCATCGCGAGGTCAGCTTCTGCGTGCCGTCGGCCAATTTTGGCAACGTGTTTGCGGGCTACATGGCGTACAAAATGGGGCTGCCGGTCAAGCAGTTCATCATTGCCACCAACTCCAACGACATTCTGCACCGCACGTTGGCCGCCAACGACTTTTCCAAGAAGGAACTTGAGGCAACGCTCGCGCCTTCCATGGATATCGTGGTGTCGTCGAACTTCGAGCGTCTTCTGTTTGACGCCTATGAGCGCGATGGTGCGGCCGTGGCGGCACTGCTGGAGCGCTTTCAGCAAGAGCCCACCGCACTTGCCGATGCGCCGCTTGCCAAGCTGCGTGAGAAGTTCTCAAGTTTTAGTGTGGACGATGCGACCATTCTGGACGTCATTCGCGAAGCGCATCATCGTACTGGTGAAATGCTCGACCCGCATACCGCCACGGGCTACCGCGCTGCTGAGCGAGTGCGCGCTGATCACTCAACGCCAATGATAACGCTTGCCACCGCACACCCGGCCAAGTTTGCTGAAGCGGTGGTGAAAGCAGGCTTCCAGGGCGTACCGCTGCCCACGCATATGGATGATTTGCTGGAGCGTGAAGAGCGCTACACGGTATTGCCAGCTGAGCTGAGCGCCGTACAGCAGTTTGTGGCGGATAACCGTCGTTAACACATGATGACTGCTTTGCCAGATGCCAATCCGCCTGTTACACCTCAGCACACCACGCAGCTAATGTTGGAGCCTCGTCCGCTGGACGAGGCTGTCTACGCCCGTGCCCAGGCACAAGGCTTGAGCGAGCTTCAGGCGCGCCTTCTCGCCTCACGGCTGCCCGGCTATCAGGGCGAGCTTGCCCCGCTGGTAACGCCTAGCCTGCGCTATCTGGCTCACCCGGAAAAGCTTGCCGATGGGCGCCGCGCTGCCGAGCGTATTGCTCAGGCGGTTGCGGAGGGTGAATCCATCGGGATTCTGACCGATTACGATGTGGATGGGATTACCTCCCACGTGGTTATTCGCCGCACGCTAGTTGAGCTGTTTGGTGTGCCCGAGCACAAGCTGCATAGCCTGATTGGCCACCGTATTCACGATGGCTACGGGATCAGCTTGCCGTTGGTTGAGCGCACGCTGGCGCTTAAGCCATTCCCGACCCTGGTGATTACCGCCGACTGCGGAAGCAGCGACGAGCCACGTATCGCGCGACTCAAAGCGGCAGGCATTGACGTGGTGGTCAGTGATCACCACGCGTTGCCATTGGAAGGCCCGCCCGTTTCGGCTTACGCCTGCGTAAATCCCACACGTGACGATTGCACTTATCCGGATAAAACCATCGCCGGGTGCATGGTGGCGTGGCTGTTGATGTCGTTGGCACGTGGCGTATTGGTGGAGTGGGGGGCCTTGCCCGAGGCTACGCCCAAACTTTCGCCGTGGCTCTCCTATGTGGCGCTGGGCACCGTGGCGGACTGCGTGTCGCTGGGCGGAAGCCCCGCTAACCGCGCCGTGGTGAGCTATGGATTAACTCTGATCAACCGCATGGACGCCGCCTGCTGGCGCGCCATGGCCGCGCGCTTGGGGGCGGACAGCGTGCCGTTCAACGCCGAAACCCTGGCCTTCCAGATGGGCCCGCGGATCAATGCGCGCTCGCGGCTGGATGACCCTTACGCCGCGCTGCATTTCATGCTGGCCGAGAGCGACGCTGTCGCTAATCGTCAGTTGGAAGTGCTGGATCAGGATAACCAGTCGCGTAAGGCGATTGAGGCTGATATGGCCGAAGAGGCACGGGCGCTGGCCGCCAGTGCGCTGTTAGCCGATGAGCCTGCTGTGGTGGTGTTTCTGGAAGATGGCCACCCCGGCGTTCAAGGCATTGTGGCCTCCCGGCTGGTGCAGTCTTACGGGCGCCCTGCGCTGGTGCTGACGCAGGCGGCGGCACCCAATATGCTCACCGGCTCCGGGCGCTCAATCGATGGCTTGCACCTGCGCGATGCGTTGCAGCGTACTTTTGAGCTGGCCCCAGAGGCGCTGCCACGCTTTGGCGGGCACAGCGGGGCCGCTGGGGTGGGCGTTCCCCGCGAACAGCTGGACGTGTTTAAACAGGCGTTTCTCAAAGCCGTAGCGGAGCTGTTGGAGGGGCGTTCGCTCTATCCCAGGCTATGGACGGACGGCGAGCTTTCTACTGCGCAGCTCTCTCTTGCCACGCTTGAGGAGATCGACGCGCTGGGGCCCTATGGGCGTGAATTTGACGCACCGCTTTTTGAAGGGCGTTTTATCGTCGAAGCGCTGCGCCCAGTGGGTGCCGATGGCGCGCACTTGATGCTTGAGCTCTCCATGGGTGCCATCACCTGTAAAGCAATCTGGTTTCGTGCCTTAACGCCAGGTGAGCTGCCCGCGTTCGCCATCGGCGACACGCTGCACTGCGCTTACAAGCTTAACCGTAACCGCTGGCGGGGGCGGGAGTCGTTGCAGTTGATGGTTGAGCACGCAAGCGCAGTTTAAAACGCTTTCATCAACCCGGTTCATTAACCCTGTTCATCACCCCAGCACACTTCATAAGGGCGTTTAAAAATGCGCGTGGACGATTTACCCAAGGACCCGCACCGCCTCTATGAGGATGTAATGGCGATGCTGCTGGGCACGTTCTTCGTTGCCTTGGGCGTTACCTTTTATACCCAAGCGGTGCTGCTAACTGGCAGCACTGCGGGCTTGGCGCTGCTGCTTAATTACGTGACGCAGTGGGGGTTTGGGCTGTGGTTTTTTGCCATCAACCTGCCGTTTTACTACCTGGCGATCAAGCGTATGGGGTGGAGCTTTACGCTGCGTACCTTTATTGCCATTGGTCTGGTGTCGCTGTTTTCTGAACTAACCCAGCGCTGGGTGCAGTTTGAAAGCGTGCCTTCGCTCTATGCGGCACTCATGGGCGGGGCATTGATGGGCATTGGCATGCTGATGCTGTTTCGCCACCGTACAAGCCTGGGCGGCATCAACATTCTGGCGCTCTACCTGCAGGACCGCCACGGCCTGCGGGCGGGCTATGTGCAGCTAGGCATCGATGGGGTGATTTTGCTAGTAGCGCTTACCCAGCTACCGTTAGACCGCGTTGGCTACTCGGTGCTGGGGGCGCTGACGTTGAACTTGATTATCGCCCTTAACCATAAGCCCGGGCGATATATCGGCGTGAGCTAGCGTGTTTAGCTAAGCCAGAACCACCAAACGACCAGGGCAATGAGCCCCAGGCCTGCCGCGTTAACCAAAAAGCTCATGAGACCTCCTGTTGAGCGGGCTTCCAGAATCGTAGGCGATTGGCGTTACTCACCACGGTGATGGAGGAGAGCGACATGGCGACCCCGGCGATAATCGGTGAAAGCAGCATGCCGGTCACCGGGTAGAGCAAGCCTGCCGCAACCGGGATGCACAGCACGTTATAACCAAAGGCGCCCACCAGGTTCTGCTTGATGTTGGCAAGCGTGGCGCGGCTGATTTCAATCGCTGAGGCCACGCCGTGAAGTGATCCACGCATGAGGGTGATCCCCGCGCTTTCCATGGCAATATCCGTTCCCTGACCAATCGCAAAGCCGACGTTAGCGCGCGCCAGCGCCGGGGCATCGTTAATACCGTCGCCCACCATGCCGACGATTTCGCCTGCCTTTTGTAAGCGCTCAATCTCGGCGTGCTTGTCCTCGGGTGTCAGGCCCGCTTTGAACGTTGTAATGCCCACTTCGCGGGCAATCGCCGCGGCGCTATGCTGGTTATCGCCGGTCAGCATGACCACGTTCAGGCCATCCTGCTGCAAGCGCTTAACGGCCGCGACGGCATCGTGACGTAGTGGGTCGCTAATCCCGAAGAGCGCCGCTAGCTGATTATCCACTGCCAGATATACCAGCGTACGCGCCTTGTGTTGTAGCGTGTTAACCGCTTGCTGGGCAAATGAAAGGTCAACCCCGGCAGCCTCAAGCAGGCGCGCATTGCCCAACAGCAGCGCTTTGCCATCGCGGGTTTCGGCTTTTACGCCACCGCCTGTAACACTTTCAAACCCTTGAATCTCAGCAGGCGCGGCGCCCTGCGCATCCGCGTAAGCGATAAGGGCTGTTGCCAGCGGATGCTCAGAACCGCGCTCTAGGGCATGAACCAGGCCCAGCGCAGTGGTTTGATCCATGCCAAACAGCTGTGCATCGGTGACACTGGGTTTGCCTTCGGTGAGCGTGCCGGTTTTATCCACCACCAGCGTGGTGAGCTTGCTGGCGGTTTGTAGCGCTTCGCCGCTTCTTACCAGCACGCCCTGTTCGGCGGCCTTGCCCACGCCAATCATGGTGGAAATGGGGGTGGCAAGGCCCAGCGCGCAGGGGCAGGCAATAATCAGCACGGTGGTGGCCGCCACTAGCATATGAATCACGCGTGGCTCAGGGCCGACGTTAAACCACGCAAGTGCCGCCAGTACGGCAATAATGATGACGGACGGCACGAAGATGCTCGATACTTTATCCGCCAGTTCACCAATTGGTGGGCGCGAATTCTGGGCGCTGGCGACCTGCTCGGTGATTTGCCCAAGCCGGGTATCGCGGCCCACGCGGGTCGCGCGATACACCAGCCCGCCTTGGCCATTGACCGTGCCTGCGCTGACGTCATCTCCGGATTGCTTGCTGACGGCCAGCGGCTCACCGGTCAACATGGATTCATCAATATGGCTCTGGCCTTCGGTGACTTCGCCATCAACAGGTAAGCGCTCGCCGGGGCGCACGCGGAGTTGGTCGCCTTCACGAACCTCATCCACGTCTATTTCCTGCTCCTGGCCGTCGCGAATGACGCGTGCCGTGCGGCTTTGCAAATCAAGCAGGCGCTTTAGCGCGTTGCTGGTACGCCCACGGGCGCGAAGCTCCATGGCGTTACCCAGCAGGATAAGCCCAATCACCATCGCTGAGGCTTCAAAGTAGATCCCCTGAGCTATTTCAGGCAACCAGGGTGCAAACAGCACCACCGCCATGGAATAGAGCCAAGCGGTGCCCGTACCCATCGCCACCAATGTATCCATATTGGCCTGGTGGCGTTTGAGATTCTTCCACGCATTGACAAAAAAGTGGCGCCCGGGAAAGGCAAGCACGCCCAGGGTCAAGAGGCCAATCACCAGCCAGTAAACCCGGCCCAGGCCCATAACGTGGGGATGATAGATAAACATGCTGAGCATCAGGGGAATGGCCAATGCCAGCGCGATGACACTGCCCCGCAGCCGCTGCCGATAGGTGGTGGCATCCTGCTCGGCGCGAACGCGCTCGGCTTCACGCATATCCACAATCGGCTCCGCCGTGTAGCCCGCTGAGGAGACTGCGTTGATAAGGGCTTGCGCATCGGCACTGCCCACCACTTGGGCGGTGTGGGTCGCGAAGTTAACGCTGGCGGCTTCCACCCCTTGGGTGTTTTTCAGTGCATTCTGAACGCTTTTAACGCAGCTGGCACAGGTCATGCCGCTAATTGCCAAGCGTAGGTTGGTGCCAGTCGTGGCCGGTACCTCAGTTGCCTCTGGCGGGGATTCAGGCACTGTCGGCGAGTCGGGTTCGCTGCTGGCCGGGTAGCCGGCTTTTTCCAGCGCCGTGTTCAGGCGGCTATCGTCCAGACTTGTAGTAACTTCAAGGCGTTTTTCAGCCAGGATGCCCACTACCTCAGCCGCTGGGTCTTCTGCCTGAATCGCCTCGCGCATCCGCTTAACGCAGCCCTGGCAGCTCATGCCACCTACCGTACGGAAAACCGTATGACGTGGAGTGGTTGTGTCGTTCATAAGGCCTCCCTGGAAGAGGGCTCATCGGGAAAGCTTTCAATAAGGCGGCACACGCTATGCCCATCAGGTGTGCCGTCTGGCATGTGCTCCCAGCTTTCCAGCGCCTGCTCCATGCGCTGGGCCAGCGCTTCAAGTTCGGCAATCCGTGTACGGATCTGCGGCAGGCGGCTGGCGAGCAGGTCGCGCACCAGCGGGCAGGGCGAGTCGCCCTGGTCGGCATGCAGGAGAATGTCGCGTATCTCCGCTACGCTAAACCCCAGCTTGCGTGCACGCTGAATAAAGTGCAGCCGCTCAAGGTCGGTGCTTGAGAAAAGCTGATAGCCGTTATCTGGATGGCGGCTCGGGAGAAGTAAGCCTTCGCGGGTGTAGTGGCGCACTGTCTCTGCCGTTACACCGCCCTGTTTGGCAAGCTCGCTGACTTTCATCGCGCACTCCTTACGTTTTTGTCCGCTGTTAGTAAACGGTGGGAATGCACGTAGTGTAAAACCTATGGGTGACACGCAGGTCAAGAAGGACTGTTCAATAATTCTCTAAAAAGGGCTTAAAACGAACAAAACAATGATTTAAAACGGTCGTACGACTAATGTATGAGCGAAAAACAAAATAAAACGCTCGTTTGCCCTTGAACCAAAGGCCACATTGGGCGAAAACTGAAGTGTATGCCTACGCTATAAAAACAGTACCAGCGGATGTCGCCATCCACAGGATCATCGGGACAAGAGGCCAACCATGTATAATAAATTTAATAAGCTCACTCTAGCAGCTGCGGTTTCAGCTGCTGTCTTTGCAAGCCAGGCACACGCTGGCGGTTATCAAATTAACGAGCAAAGCGTTAGCGGCCAAGGCTATGGTCATGCTGGGCGCAGCTCTAACGTACACGATGCCTCTATTGTGTACGGTAACCCGGCAGGTATGTCGTTCCTTGATCGTGCGCAGATCACGGTGGGGGGCACCTATCTTCATGTCAATACTGACGTCAATAATGCTACCTCTGGGCGTTCTTTGGAAACGCCTGCGGGCTCACTGCCTTTGGGATCAGTAGAAGGAACCAATGAAGGTGACATGGTGCCCGGTACGCTGGTTCCTTTTGCTTTTTATGCACAACCGGTCAATGAGCAGTTAGCGTTTGGTTTCGGCGTATATGCACCGTTTGGTTCAAAAACAGAGTATGAAGGTGGTTTCGAGGGGCGTAACCAGGGGAATTATACGGAGGTGAAGGTAATGACTGCCCAGCCAACCGTCTCCTACCGCTTTAACGAGCAGTGGGGCGTCGGGTTGGGGATTACCTATAACCGCGTTGATGGCGAACTGCACCGACAGGTGCCCGTTGCGGTTGGGCAGGCAGCTAATGGGGCTCCGATCGTTACTGAGGTGGATTCACGTGTTGAAGGCGATGATGATGCATGGGGATATAACCTGGGGGTGATTTACCAACCGGTGCCTGAAACCACGTTTGGTTTAACGTATCGCTCAAAAGTTGACTTCAATTTGGACGGTAGCTTTTCCGCAAGCTCCCCTGTGCTTGATCAGTTAGGTATTGGAACCGTAACGGATACGGCTGCACTGGACTTGACTACGCCTGAGACGGTTAACTTCTCGATAACCCAGCAAATGAGCGACAACCTCAAACTCATGTTTGGGGCTTCCTGGGCTCGCTGGAGTCGCTTTGATCAAATCCTTGTTACCGGCACTGAGCGTGAAGAGATCACTAACGAACAGCAAAATTATTCCAATGCCTGGGCATTCTCCACCGGCGGCGAGTACCAGTTGACACCTGAACTGGCGTTGCGAGCAGGGGTAGCGCTGGACTTTACACCAACGCAGGATACGACACGCAGTGTGCGTATTCCTTCTGATGACCGGCGTATCTTCTCGCTGGGTGCTGGCTGGAGCCCTACACCGGACCTAACGCTTGATTTCGCTTACTCTTATCTAACCGAGCGCTCAACCCAAGTGGATCAAACAAAGACGGATAGCTTCACTGTGGCTGGACAGCAGACACCTCCCATTACATCTACCTACTCCGCCGGCTATAAAAACGAAGCCCACGGTTTCGGTGCTCAGCTAACCTATCGTTTTTAAGCCGATGTTTTAGGCGTCTTGGTGAAATACGTTTCTCACGCGTTAAATCGGTAGCTCTACTCCTGAACCCGACACTCGCCGGGTTCAGGCATTCGTCGTCATGGCGAGTGGATGCGAGAAACGCCAGGTTTCGTTACAATGGGTTTTCAGAATTTCGCCGCTGTGGTGCTGGCTTGGAATCATCAAGCCAAGATGCCACAGCGGCGCGTCTTTCTTTTGAACCATGTCATATTGACCAAGGCCAGGGCGATCCATGTTGGAAACCAACCCGATACATAACCAGATCAAGGACCTGTCTGAGCGGACAGACGTTCTTAGGGGGTATCTTTGACTATGCCGAGCGTAAAGATCGGCTAGAAGAAGTCTCTCGCGAGCTCGAAGACCCGAATGTCTGGAACGACCCGGACTACGCACAAAAGCTGGGTAAAGAGCGCTCTTCCCTGGAAGCCATTGTGGCAACCATCGACGAACTGGACCAAGGCCTTGGCGACAGCCGCGACCTTCTGGAACTCGCCGAGATGGAAGAGGATGAGGACACGGTTGAAGAAGTGCGCCAAGAGCTTGATGGCCTTCAGGTCGCGCTTGAAAAGCTCGAATTTCGTCGCATGTTCTCCGGCGAAATGGATGAAAATAACGCCTACCTGGATATTCAATCCGGTTCGGGCGGTACGGAAGCGCAGGACTGGGCCAATATTCTGCTGCGCATGTATCTGCGCTGGGCAGAAAGTCACGGGTTCAAGGCTGAAATAACCGAAATTTCCGCAGGCGAAGTCGCAGGTATCAAGTCGGCCTCGCTGCATGTTCAGGGCGACTATGCGTTCGGTTGGCTGCGTACTGAAACCGGTGTTCACCGGCTGGTGCGTAAAAGCCCGTTCGACTCCGGCGGCCGTCGTCATACGTCGTTTGCGTCGGTATTCATGTCCCCGGAAGTTGATGACAGTTTCGAGGTTGATATTAACCCTTCGGACCTGCGCGTTGATACGTATCGCTCCAGCGGTGCGGGCGGTCAGCACGTTAATACCACCGACTCAGCGGTGCGGATTACCCACGAACCTACCGGTATTGTGGTGGCTTGCCAGAACCAGCGTAGCCAGCATGCCAACCGTGACTTCGCCATGAAGCAGTTAAAGGCGAGGCTCTGGGAGCATGAAATGCAAAAGCGTAATGCCGCCAAGCAGGAAGCGGAAGACTCCAAGGCCGATATCGGCTGGGGCAGCCAGATTCGCTCTTACGTGCTTGATGACCAGCGTATCAAGGATTTGCGCACCGGCGTGCAGTCCAGCAACTGTGACAAGGTACTCGACGGCGACCTGGACCAGTTTATCGTCGCCAGTCTCAAGCAGGGTTTGTAATCTTTTTAGCGTTCGAACATGAATAGGGTGCCCCATGGCTAACCAAGACGCGTCTTCTCCTGAAAACGAAAATCATCTTATTGCCGAACGTCGCGCCAAGCTCACCGCGCGTCGTGAACTGGCCGCAGAGCAAGGGAAGAGTGCTTTCCCGAATGACTTTCGCCGCGATAGCCTGACCGTTGAGCTGCAGGAACGGCTGGGCGAGAAGGAAAAAGCCGAGCTGGAAACGCTTGACCATCACGCATCCGTGGCGGGGCGGATCATGCGCCAGCGCGGTCCGTTTATCGTGATTCAGGACGTGGCGGGGCAGATCCAGCTTTACGTGGATAAAAAAGGCCTGCCGGCGGATGTGCTTGATGACATCAAGAGCTGGGATATTGGTGATATCGTGGCAGCGCGCGGCCCGGTGCATAAATCCGGCAAGGGCGACCTGTACGTGATGATGGTCGATGCCCAGCTTCTGACCAAGAGCTTGCGCCCGCTGCCGGATAAATTCCACGGCCTGACGGACCAGGAGGCGCGCTATCGCCAGCGCTATGTGGATCTGATCATGAACCCGCAGTCGCGCAAAGCGTTTGAAACGCGGGCGGCGGTGATCAGCTCCATGCGCCGTTTCTTTGAAACGCGTGGCTTTATGGAAGTGGAAACGCCGATGCTTCAGGCGATTCCTGGCGGTGCGACGGCGCGTCCGTTTGTGACTCACCACAACGCGCTGGATATGGATATGTATCTGCGCATCGCGCCTGAGCTTTATCTTAAGCGCTTGGTGGTGGGTGGTTTCGAGAAAGTCTTCGAAATCAACCGCAACTTCCGTAATGAAGGTCTTTCGACGCGGCACAATCCTGAATTCACCATGGTCGAATTCTACTGGGCGTATGCCGACTATAACGACCTGATGGATATGACCGAAGCGATGCTGCGCACTGCAGCCGAAGAAGTGCTGGGCACCACCACGCTTGAGTACCAAGGGGCAAGCTACGACTTTGGCCAGCCGTTCAAGCGTTTGACGCTTAAACAGTCGATTCTGGATCACGGTAACGGCATTAGCGATGCTGATTTGGATAGCCTTGAAGCGGCGCGCGTGACCGCTCAGGCGCTGGGCATCAAGGTCAAAGACAGCTGGGGCCTGGGGAAAGTCCAAACGGAAATTTTCGAAGAAGTGGCCGAGCATAAGCTCGACCAGCCGACGTTTATTACCGAATACCCGGCTGAAGTCAGCCCGCTGGCGCGCCGCAACGATGCTAATCCGTTTGTCACTGACCGCTTCGAGTTCTTTGTGGGCGGGCGTGAAATTGCCAACGGCTTCTCGGAGCTAAACGATGCCGAGGACCAGGCCGAGCGCTTCCGCGCACAAGCCGCCGAGAAAGATGCAGGCGACCTGGAAGCGATGTACTACGATGCTGACTACGTGCGTGCACTGGAGTACGGCATGCCGCCTACCGCCGGTGAGGGTATCGGGATTGATCGTTTGGTCATGCTGTTTACCGACAGTGCGTCCATACGTGATGTATTGCTGTTCCCAGCAATGCGCCCTGAGGCTGAGTAGCACGCTGGATGGAATGAGGTAGACTAAAAGTTGGTAAGGGCGCGATTTAGCGCCCATAATGGTCAACGTTTCGACGGCGAGGAGAATCCCATGAAACTGCTAAACCGCTCCGCTCTGAGCGTCAGGCCGACCCAGCCCTTTGTGGACTGGATCAATGCGCTGGAACCCACCATGGGAGACGACGACCTGACACTGGACGACGTCGAACGTGAAAGTACCATTTACCTGATTCCTGAAATGGATACCCCGGAAGCGCTCGAAACCTTCGTGCACGACCGCTATGTAGAAATCCTCGAAACCGAGTTGCGCGCTTGGGAAGAGGATGAGCGCCAATGGCCAGAGCCGCTTGATTGGGCGCTGTTCAAGTCATTTCTTAGCGTTGAGCACAGTTATCTCGCCATCGATCTGGATGATGAGACAGCGCTTGAAATTTCTGACGTTGATGATGCGTTACTGCTCGACAGCGACCAGGATTAACGTTCGGCACTAGTTAGGCGCTATCTCATCATGACGTAACTCATGACGCACTTCTGCTCTTGGGCAGTTGTGCTCAGGCACGTTAAAACCGGCTTAGGCCGGTTTTAACGTGTTAGCCGTTTCGTTTTAGGAATACCCCACTCATGCGACTGTTTCAAACCCGTCCTGGAGACGACGGCCTGCCCGGGCCGGAGCGTGCCTTGGCGGTATTGGCTCTGATTACCGGCACGCTAATGGCGGTGATGGACACCACCATGATTAATTTGGCGCTGCCGACCATTGCCGCAGACTTAAACGCCTCTGCTGCACGCTCGGTGTGGATCACCAACATGTTTCAGGTGGTGTGTGCCGCCTTCTTGCTGGTGTTTGCCGGGGTCAGCGAGCTGGTAACGCGGCGGCGTATTTATCTGTTTGGGCTTGGCACGTTTATGGTGGGCGCATTAGGGGCGGCACTGTCGCGTAATTTAGAAACGCTGCTGGTGTTTCGTGCCTTGCAGGGGCTGGGCGCCGCTGCCACGCTCTCTATTGGCCCTTCGCTTTACCGGGCGATATTTCCCTCTCGCCTATTGGGTAGTGCGTTAGGGTTAAGTGCGCTTGTTGTCGCGGGGGGATATGCCGCAGGGCCAACGCTGAGCGGCGTCATTTTATCCTTTGCGGACTGGCCGTGGTTGTTTGCGCTTAATCTGCCCCTGGGGCTGTGCTCGTTATGGTTTGCCAAGCGCGCACTGCCTCGGGATAAGCCCCGGCAAGGAAGTTTTGATGTTCTGGGGGCGCTGTTGTCCATGCTGATGCTGGCGAGTTTCTTTCTGGCCATGGACGCGGTGGGGCACGCAGCACCGTTTGGCCTGGTGGGCGCCTGGATACTGCTTACCATAGCAAGTGCTGCCGGATTTATTATGCGCCAACGTCGCGCGCTTTATCCCTTGCTACCGCTGAGTATGTTTGCTGAAAAGCGCTTTACGCTTGCGGTATCCGCCTCAGGCCTTGCGTTTATTGGTCAGGGGCTGACCTTTGTCGCGCTGTCGTTTTATTATCAGGAGCAAATGGGGCTTTCGCCCCTGGAGACCGCTTGGCTGTTTACCCCGTGGCCGCTTGGGATCATGCTGGTAGGGCCGTTGGCGGGTCGTTTGGCGGATCGAATCAATCCAAGCGTGCTTTCAAGCACCGGCCTGGGGTTGATCATTATCGGTCTGGTCGCGTTGGCGCTGGTGGATGAAACCATGGGCGTCATGGAAAGCCTATGGCGTACGGCGCTGTGCGGTATCGGTTTTGGTCTGTTCCAGCCACCCAATAACCGCGAAATGATGGGCAGCCTTCCGGCGGAGCGCAGTGCCAGTGTGTCGGGCGTGATGAGCACTATTCGCACGGTAGGTCAGTCGTTAGGGGTGGCGATAGTCGGGGCGGCATTAGCGCTTGGGTTTGAGGTTCAGATAACCCTCTGGCTGGGAGCGGCGACGTCGTTTCTGGCGCTTTTGGCAAGCCTTTCAAGAGTGTCGCTTGCCCGGCGTGCACTGGTTGAACGCCGGGCATCGTCTGGTGGCTAGTAAGCGCGTACAATAAAAATGTTGAATATCGAGGAGAGCATTAATGACGGTGCAAGCACAGATTGAACAGAAGTTAGCGGCGCTAGTGCCTGAAGTAGTGCGCGTGGAGAACGAAAGCCACATGCACAGCGTGCCCGCCAACTCCGAAACCCACTTCAAGGTAACGCTGGTTAGTGACATTTTCGATGGCCTGATGCCGGTGAAGC
Organism: Halomonas sp. 72; assembly: GCF_052379785.1. Classification (NCBI taxonomy): domain Bacteria; kingdom Pseudomonadati; phylum Pseudomonadota; class Gammaproteobacteria; order Oceanospirillales; family Halomonadaceae; genus Halomonas; species Halomonas sp. 72. The sequence continues at coordinate 59,526 of NZ_JBQSYY010000002.1, forward strand.
GTCACCAGAAAATCTACGCACTGTTGGCCGATGAGCTTTCCGGCCCGGTGCACGCGCTAGCTCTGCATCTTTATACGCCGGTTGAATGGCAGGCGAGAGGTGGAGAACGTCCTGATTCACCCAACTGTCGTGGCGGCGGCCAGTGACGCCAGAGGTTACCCGGCGCCACTACCTGGATGCCATGGGCATTACCGCCTGGGCATCGCGCTATCAACTGCCCAATGCGCTGCCGACCGAAGCTTGCGAGTGGGATGAGACGCCGCCGGAAAGAGCGCCCCCGCGTGAGCGTCTCCAGGCGTTGCTTGACGATGCGCCAACCCCGCGTAGCGAGCCCAAGGCGCCGAGCGTTAACTCGCCTGCGCCAGCGCCTTCTTCAGTGCGTGCTTTGCTCGGCCAAGCGCCAGCGGATAAGCTGCCTACTGAACCAATGCCCGTTGAATCAGTACCCGTTGAAGCCGTACCTGGCTCGATGCCTGCGGTATCAGCTAAACCGCTGCAATTTTCGCTTTCCTGCGTGTGTATAGGACAGCGATGGTTGAGCTTGCACCCTGGCAAGATAACGCCCCAGGCGCAGCGCCTGCTTGCCAACATTTGGCAGGCCGTTGGTATCGCGCCGGATGCGTTGTCCAGCGTCACGCTGTTTAAGTGGCCGTTAATGGCCAATACCTTTGCAGAAGACCCTCTTGAAGAAGCCAGAGAAGGGCTCTCTGCGTTTATGTCAGGCTGTGCGAGTCGACAGGGCTGGGCGCTTGAGCGCGTACTTTGGTGGGGGGAGCAACCCGAAGACGATAGCGCTGCTGATATCCTTAGCGTTTTGAATATTCAGCAAGCGCGTAGCGATACGCTGGAACTGCCAATATGGCAGGGCGTAGCGCTTGAACATCTTGCTAAAAATGGCGCTGCCAAGCGTGACCTTTGGCCCCAGCTGTACGCATTAGGCCAGCAGTGGAAAACACTTAACGACCCCGAAAATGATCGCTGAGCTTCAGGCAAGCGACGGCCTACGCTTAGTCACTCTTGAAGCGCAGGCCCAAAGTGGAGCGAGTGAGCGCCAGCTTAATGTGGCATTAACCGATACGGATGCCTGCGTAGTGGGCTGTTTTCAAGAAAATGCCCTGGTAGGCTATGCGCTGGTCGCGCGCTTACCCTTTGATGCTGAGCTTCAAGCCATTGGTGTAGACCCTGCTCACCGCCATTTAGGGCTGGGGTATGGGTTAATGCAGGCAGTGATGTTAAAAGCGGCTGAGTGGCAAAGTGAGCGTGTACTGCTGGAAGTGCGGGCGAGCAACAAGGCTGCGATTAGCCTTTATCAACGTTTTGATTTTAAGGTGGATGGGCAGCGTAAAGGCTACTACCCGGCAGTACAGGGTGCCGCCGGGCGTGAAGACGCACTGCTAATGTCGCGTACGCTTAGTTAGCGATCCCTTCAAACTTGCTGAGTAAGCTGTTCAAACGGCGTTCCCACTCTTCGCGCTCTTGCTTGAGTTTGGTGTTTTCGTCGCGTAGCTCTTCATTTTCCAGCTTCATCATTTCCAACGCTTCCACCGTATCGGTGACTTTTTGCTCAAGCTGATTGAACAGTTCCAGGCTCATGTAAACCTCCAGGTTATGAAAACAAACAACAGGCGTGCCAACAGGTTGAATCAAGCGAGCGTAACGCCCGTAGGCGTCATCGGCAAGCGCTGTTTACGGGGTTTGGCGTTGATAAAGCCGGGCAGTACTTTCACCCGCTTGGGTTTCGCGGTGTAGCTGCCAGTTAGCAGGAGGCGTTGGGTCTAATGAGCGTTCGGTTTCTAGGTAAATCATGGCGTCGGGCGCGAGCCAGCCAAGAGTCTCCAGTGCGTTACAGCAACGTGTAGCAAGCCCCTGGTGAAAGGGTGGGTCAAGAAATACCAGGTGATAAGGGCTAGGCGGCTGGCTCAAGAACGTGTTTGCATCGCATGCAGTGACTTGGCCTCGGGTTGCGCCAAGCGTGGCCAGGTTTTGGGTAATATAGGCGGCTACACTGTTGTCACGTTCGATAAAGTCAACGTGAGCGGCACCGCGCGAAAGCGCTTCAATACCCAGTGCGCCGGTGCCCGCGAACAGGTCCAGCACATGTTGGCCATAGAGCTGCTGCCCCAGCCAGTTAAACAGCGTTTCACGTACTCTGTCTGGCGTTGGCCGTAAGCCGGGCCGGTCAAGCACAGGTAGCTGGCGGCGGCGAAAATCACCACCGATAATACGAAGCTTGCCAGGCTGCCGGGTGGGCGTGCCTTTGGAAGCGGATGGGCGAGAGGAGCGTTGTCGTGTCATATCGGGGATTGTAGCGGGCTACTTATCCAAAGTCTTGGTTGGCGGTGGTAGGATGGTCACAATGTTCACCTTTTAAGTCGGATGACTCCCATGTTTGGTTTTTTCAAACGTAAGAAAAAGCACGACTCCCAACAGGAGCCGCAAGAGCAACGCCCGCAGGAACTCAATGATGATGCGCAGCTTGACGAGCCGCCGCAGGAACCGCTAGCCGACGTTGAAAATGGCGCGCCGGTGACAGAGCCTGAGCCCGAGGTTAAGCCAGAGCCGCCTGAGCCTGAGGTCGAACCCGCGCCAGCGCCTTCTGAGACTAAGCCAGAGACGTCTGAGCCTGAGGTTGAGCCTGCGCCAGCGCCACCTGAAGTTAAGCCAGAACCGCCTGAACCTGAGGTTGAGCCCGCGCCAGCGCCACCTGACGTTAAGCCAGAACCGTCTGAGCCTGAGGTTGAGCCCGCACCTGCGCCACCTGAAGTTAAGCCAGAACCGCCTGAACCTGAGGTTGAGCCCGCGCCAGCGCCACCTGACGTTAAGCCAGAACCGTCTGAGCCGGAGGTTGAGCCCGCACCTGCGCCTCCCGAGGTGAAGCCGGAATCGCCGGAACCCGAAATTAAGCCAGCGCGTGAGCCCGACATTAGCCCGGTTCCTGAGCCTGAAGTCGACCCGGAACCGGCTGAGCTTGACGTTCAGCCGGAGGGCCAGCCCGAGCAGAAGCCTGCACTTCAAGAAAAGCCGGTGGCCACTAGTGGCGAGAAGAAGGGCTGGTTTGCGCGAATTAAGTCAGGCTTGGGCAAAACGCGCGCTAACTTAACCGACGGCATCGCCGATCTGTTTTTGGGAAAAAAGCAGATTGATGATGAGCTTTTAGAGGATCTGGAAACCCAGCTGCTGATGGCGGATGTGGGGATTGAAGCGACCAGCGAGATTATTGGACGCCTTGAAGCACGCGTCTCGCGTAAAGAGTTGAATAACCCTGAGGCGCTTTATCGTGCGCTTCAGGAAGAGCTGGCTGCCATGCTTGGGCAGGTGGCAACGCCGCTGGATATGAATAAGCAAACGGACGGCCCCTTTGTGATTTTGGTAGTAGGGGTGAACGGCGTGGGTAAAACCACGACGATTGGCAAGCTGACCCAGCGTTTTCAGCGCGAGGGAAAAAGCGTCATGTTGGCCGCAGGGGATACCTTCCGGGCGGCGGCGGTTGAGCAGCTTAAGGTGTGGGGAGAGCGCAATAGCGTACCGGTCATCGCTCAACATACTGGCGCCGATAGCGCTTCGGTCATTTATGATGCTGTCGCCGCCGCCAAAGCGCGCGGCGTGGATATCCTTATTGCCGATACGGCAGGTCGCTTGCACAACAAAAGCCATCTGATGGAAGAGTTAAAGAAAGTCCATCGTGTGATGCAAAAGCTCGATACCACAGCGCCGCATGAAGTGATGCTGGTGCTGGATGCAGGTACGGGGCAAAACGCGATTGCGCAGGCGAGCACATTCCACGAAGCTGTGCCCATCACGGGGATTACGCTAACCAAGCTGGACGGTACGGCCAAAGGGGGAATTATTTTTGCCTTGGCCAAACAGCTTGAGACGCCCATCCGCTTTATCGGCGTAGGCGAAGGGCTGGACGATTTACGCCCCTTCGAGGCAGACGACTTCGTTAGCGCACTGTTTGACCGCCAAGAGGACGATGCCAGCGCATGATCGCTTTTGAGCATGTCGGCAAGCGCTATGGAGGGCGCTTTGAAGCCCTGGCGCATCTGGACTTTCGTGTGGCCCGCGGTGAAATGGTGTTTTTGACCGGTCACTCGGGCGCGGGTAAAAGCTCTTTGCTGCGCTTGATTATGCGACTTGAAAAGCCTAGCCGTGGGCGTGTGATCGTGGCGGGGCACGATATTGCCCAGCTTCATGCAAGCCAGGTGCCTTTTTATCGGCGCCAGATTGGGGTGGTGTTTCAGGATCACCAACTGCTGTTTGATAGAAGCGTGTTTCATAACGTCTCGCTGCCGCTGGATATTCAAGGCATTGAGCCACGGGAGTCGGCGCGCCGCGTGCGCGCCGCGCTCGATAAAGTAGGGCTTTTACACCGTGAGAAGGCCCTGCCCGTTGAGCTTTCCGGTGGTGAGCAGCAGCGTGTTGGCATTGCCCGAGCGGTGGTTAATAAGCCCGCGCTTCTCCTGGCCGATGAGCCAACCGGTAACCTGGACCCCCAGCTTTCCGCCGATATCATGGCGCTTTTTGAAGACTTCAATCGCATCGGCACCACGGTAATGATCGCAAGTCACGACCTCGCGCTGATTGCTCGCTTGCGCCACCGTATTTTGCGCTTGCGTGATGGGCGCTTAGTGGCTGATGAGGGCGCAGTATGAAACCATCGGCAACACCGCGTCGCGCAAAAGGCGCTGCACCGAAAGCGGGGCGCAAAGTATCTACCCAGCGTCAGGAAGCCCCACCTCCCAAACGGCGCGGAGCCAATTCGCAGCAAACGCGTTTTTCAAGCCGTTTACGTGCCTGGGGGCGCCACCATCGGGCGATGAGTTGGGACAGCTTTTATCGGCTGTTGCGCCACCCCGTCGGCAGCCTGCTGACAATGCTCGCGATTGCCATTGCCCTCGTGCTTCCGGCTGCGCTGTGGCTGACGCTGGATAGTGCTCGATTGCTGGATGCCGAGCTGGATGAGAGCGCAACCCTCACGGTGTACTTAGAAGCCACCGTTGACCCGGCTCAAGCGGCGCGGATTGATGAGGCGGTAAGCGCTGAGCAGGCGGTGCTAGAGACGCGCTTGATCAGTGCCGAGCAGGGCATGGTCGAGTTTCAAGAGTCGCTGGGGCTGGATGATGCGCTGGCGGGGCTGGATGCTAATCCGCTTCCCGCGAGCATCGTGGTGCGTCCACAAAGCGTGGAGCTGGCATCCATGGAGCAACTGTCTGTTTCGTTAGCCTCTCTGACAGGCGTTGATGAGGTTCGGGTGGATTTGGCCTGGGTGGAGCGCTTACGCCATTTGGCTGCACTTGGCCGACGCGTTGCGTTAGCGCTAGGTCTGCTGTTTGGATTAGGGGTGCTCTTGGTGGTCGGTAATACGATTCGCTTGGCCGTTGAAAGCCGACGCCGCGAAATCGAGGTGGTCATGCTGATTGGTGCCACGCACGCTTTTGTACGTCGCCCGTTTTTATACAGCGGGGCGTGGTATGGTCTTGGGGGCGGTATATTGTCGCTGGGTTTGCTGGGCTTGGGGAATCACTGGCTGTCGCTGCCGGTCGCCGCGTTAGCGGCTAGCTATGGTGCAAGCTTTTCGTTGCCGCAGCTGGATATCACAGGCTCTACAATTTTGCTATCCTGCAGTACACTATTAGGTTGGTTGGGCGCTTGGCTGGCAGTGACCCGTCATCTTTCCAGTATCCGCCCCCGCTAAGCGTGTGTGGCGCTGTCTGCGAACGGTAATAATGTTTTATTACTCTGGCTAGCGCCGACGCAATCTGGCTTAAGCCGATAGCACATTTCGGCAAAACAGGCAGCAGAAACAAGTGAACTTTGCCGCTTAGGCAAGGTCTTAATGGTTAATTGAGGCGTGCGGACGTAAATACAACGACGTCATTACAACTACGTACGTCAATCACGATAGATGATAAGGGAGACCACCTGCACATGAGCACTAGTCTTCTACCGGTGGGACAGCTTTCTCCAGGTCACGACTTGGGCGGCTACATTCGAGCAGTTAACGGCATTTCGGTGCTGAGCGTTGAGGAAGAGCGCGAACTTGCTTTTCGTCTTTATGATGAAGCTGATTTAGAGGCTGCGCGCCGCTTGGTTCTCTCGCACTTGCGCTTTGTTGTGCATATTGCTCGCAGTTATTCAGGCTATGGGTTGCCCCAGGCAGACCTGATTCAGGAAGGTAACGTCGGCTTGATGAAAGCCGTAAAGCGTTTTGATCCTAACCAGGGGGTACGCCTGGTATCGTTTGCGGTTCATTGGATCAAGGCTGAGATACACGAATTTGTACTGCGTAACTGGCGGATTGTTAAAATCGCCACGACGAAAGCTCAGCGTAAGCTGTTCTTTAACCTGCGCAGCGCCAAGAAGCGCCTTGCCTGGTTGAACAACGATGAAGTAGATGCCATCGCTAAAGACCTCGACGTTAAGCCGGAAGTCGTGCGGGATATGGAAGGCCGCCTTTCCGCTTATGATGCAGGCTATGATGCTTCACCGAGCGATGACGAAGAGAGCACGTATCAGGCGCCCGCTTACTTTTTGGATGACGCCTCTGCTGACCCGGCGACCAAGCTTGAAGACAGTGATTTTGAGGAAGACTCAACGCGCCGTCTGCAGCTTGCTTTAAAAGGCCTGGATGAGCGTTCGCGGGATATTTTGCAGCGCCGCTGGCTGACCGATAATAAAGCGACCCTGCATGATTTGGCCGATGTGTACGGCGTTAGCGCTGAACGTATTCGCCAGCTTGAGAAAAACGCGATGAAAAAGCTGCGCCAAAAGATGGGCGATGCTATCGCGGCGTAAGTCTACGTAGTTAGCTGTTCATCGCCAAAAACCGGCCTCTATCAATTAGAGCGCCGGTTTTTTTATGGCTGTTTTATGCGTATGAAGTGGTTTTTTAACGCCGTGCTCTGACATATTTCCACAGCCCGCCACCAGGCAGTATTAACGCGATAAAGCAGCAGGCTGCTGCGGGCGCTGCAACGTCCAAAAACGAGTCCAACGTCCAGTGATTGAATAAACCATAGAAGTACCACACCTCGTTGGGCCCGCCACCCACATATTCATGCTGGGCTATCTCGCGGCCTAAAAAGACGGCCACCACCAAATAACCCGCCACCCAGCGGCCAACAAACGGCCATAGCAAGCCTTGAAAGATCAGCGCGATAATCGTGTGCTCAAGGTGGGTAATATTCAAAAGTGCCTTCCTGTGGCAGGGGAGAGAGCATGTTAACAAAGAATGAGCCAACGTCCCTGTTGACCAACTTGATACTCTTAGGCGGGTTGTGGCGCTTCGAGCAGTAACTGCCTTGATAGAAGCGTCCACTGATCTTCCCAGTACTCAGTGGGCAGGCGTTTAAAGTCGCTGCGCACGTATTGAGAAATGCGTCCTTCCGCTTGGGCGGCGAGCAGGTTAGCGGCCGCTGAGGCCGGAATGCTGGCGCGGCGCCCTTCGCGCAGTTCGGCCTCACGAATAATCTGCTTGAGTTGTAGTTCCAAACGCTCAAATAGCTGATGAACGCGCTGGCGCAGGCGGGCTGTTTCGCCGGTCAATACATCGCCGCCCATCACTCGGGCAAGTCCTGGGTTCTTTTCGGCAAAGCCCAGTAGTAGTGCCAGAATAGTGCCGCAGCGGGGGATGGCGTCGGGTACCTCTTCTAAAATACGCGTAATGCGCGCAAAAATGCTTTCTTCAATAAAGTCGATTAAGCCCTCAAACATTCGCGCTTTGCTGGGAAAGTGGCGGTACAGTGCTGCCTCGGAAACGCCGACCTGGCGTGCAAGGGCGGCCGTGGTAATACGCTTTCCACTATCTTCTTCCAGCATTAACGCGAGTGCTTGAAGGATCTGCTCGCGACGGCGAGGTTTACGGTCGTCACTCATGACGTTAGCCCTCCGTTGCAGTTAGCTCGCGTCGGTAATAAGCGTACCTACGCCAGCGTTGGTGAAAATCTCCAACAACACTGCATGGGGAACACGACCGTCGATAATATGCGCACTGTTAACACCATTTTTAACGGCATCAAGCGCACAGCGTATTTTGGGCAGCATGCCGCCATAAATGGTGCCGTCGGCAATCAGGGCATCCACTTGAAGCGTGCTTAGCCCGGTTAATACCTTGCCTTCCGCATCCATGAGGCCGGCGACGTTGGTCAGTAGCATTAGCTTTTCAGCGTTTAATGCCTCGGCTAATTTACCCGCCACCAGGTCGGCGTTAATGTTGTAACTATGGCCTTCATCGTCAACGCCGATGGGCGCGATCACTGGAATAAAGTCGCGGGCAGCGAGCATTTCGATCAGGTCTGTTGAAATGGACTCGACTTCGCCCACATGCCCAATATCGATAATTTCCGGAACGGTCATTTCGGGGCTTTGGTGCTCGACCTTTAGCTGGCGAGCACGAATTTGTGCGCCATCCTTCCCCGTTAGGCCTATTGCCTTGCCACCGCTTTGGTTAATCAGGTTGACGATGCTTTTGTTCACCAGTCCGCCCAGTACCATTTCAACCACGTCCATGGTCTGGGAATCGGTCACGCGCATCCCGTTCACAAAGCGCGATTCGATATTAAGCTTTTCAAGCAGGCTGCCAATTTGCGGACCGCCGCCATGAACCACTACGGGATTAATGCCAACTTCTTTCATTAGCACGATATCACGTGCGAAAGAGTTGATGAGCGTGTCTTCAGTCATCGCATTGCCGCCGTACTTGACCACAACGGTTTTGCCGGAGAACTGCTGAATATAGGGGAGTGCTTCGGAAAGCACCTCCACAACGACCTGCGGGTCGCGACTGGCTGAATTCATCATGTTGTCCCTTGCTTGCTGTTTTCTTTTATCCAGATGATACGTGGCTAATGAATATTGTTATCGTGCTGCATATCACGAGTGCGCGGTTAAGCTGGCATCTCGGGAATTTTGAGTGCCGGTGCCACACGAGCTAACGCGTTGACAAAACATTCCCGTATACGCATTAGTGCCACGGCATTTTTCCCTTCAAAGCGCATCACCAAGGCAGGTGTCGTGTTGGATGCGCGACATAGGCCCCAGCCATCGGGGTAATCAACGCGAATGCCATCCAACGTGGTTTTAATACCTTCGCCGAAGTCACCTTCACGGGCAAGTGCCTCGATCAGGCCAAATTTTTCGTCATCACTAACGATTATATTAATTTCTGGCGTGCTTGGATCTTGAGGAAAGCGGTCAAAAAAGGCGTCTGCATCTTCGTTATAAAGCGCCAGAATTTCCAGCAGGCGCGCGGCGGAATAAAGGCCGTCATCAAAACCATACCAGCGTTCTTTGAAGAAAATATGGCCGCTCATTTCCCCGCCCAGCAGAGCGTTAGTTGCCTTCATGCGCGCTTTAATCAGCGAATGGCCGGTACGCCACATTTCTGGCTCGCCGCCCGCTTCGCTAATGACTCGGGCAAGGTTGCCCGTACATTTAATATCATAGACCACCCTGGCGCTTGGGTTGCGCGAAAGCATGTCGGTCGCAAAGGCCATCAGGAGGTGGTCAGCGTAGATGATGCGGCCGCGCGGTGTAACAACGGCAACTCGGTCGCCATCACCGTCAAAGGCAAGCCCGATATCCGCGCCGGTTGTCTGAACACTCTTGATCAGGTCTTGCAGGTTTTCAGGCTTGCCGGGGTCAGGGTGGTGGTTAGGAAAATGGCCGTCAATCTCACCAAACAAGACCGTTGTTTCAACCCCCAGCTGCTTGATTAGCTCGGGTCCTAGCTCACCGGCGACGCCGTTACCACAGTCTACAACAGCTTTGATAGGGCGCTTAACGCTAACATCTTCCAAAATACGGGTAAGGTACGCGTGCCGGATGTCGTATTGATGAATGCTGCCCTGGCCGCTGGTGAGGTCATGGGTGTGAATGCGTTCATACAGCGCGGCAATAGCGTCGCCTGATAACGTCTCACCTGCCAGGACAATTTTGAAGCCATTGTAGTCGGGCGGGTTATGGCTGCCGGTCACCATGACCCCTGAGCAGCTCTCAGGCATCACGTGGGTGGCAAAGTAGAGAACAGGCGTGGGCACCATGCCGATATCAATAACATCGCGCCCAGCGGCTGTTAAGCCTCGAATCAGGGCGGCTTGCAGGCGCTCGCCGGATAAGCGGCCGTCTCTGGCAACGATGACACTCTGCTCACCCCGGGCGGCCGCTTCTGAACCAATCGCACGGCCAATCCACTCTGCGGTGGATTCGCTCAGCGTGTTATCGACAATGCCGCGGATATCATAGGCACGAAAAATCGAAGCAGGTACATCCATTGGCTACTCCTGTCAGTGCGTAACGTTCGCCCGAGCCTTGTTAATGACGGACAGTATTAATGCCGACCCGTATTAATGACGGCCAGTGCTGCCAAATCCGCCGCCGCCTCGGGTGGAGTCGGTAAAGGCATCAACAATAGAGAGTTCTGCTTGCACTACCGGCACGAGAACATACTGGGCTAGCCGCTCAAAAGGCGACAGTGTAAAAGCGCTTTGGCCGCGGTTCCACACCGAAATCATCAGCTCACCCTGGTAGTCTGAATCGATCAGACCTACCAGATTGCCCAATACAATGCCGTGTTTATGGCCCAGGCCCGAGCGGGGAAGAATCATGCCAGCAAGGCTTGGGTCTTCAATATAGATGGCAAGACCCGTTCGTACGAGTTGGCATTCGCCAGGATTGAGCGTTAGCGGTTCGTCGAGCAGCGCCCGCAGGTCCATGCCCGCAGAGCCATCAGTGGCGTAGTGCGGCATGTGGTCGTGTAAGCGCTCATCAAGCACTTTGCACTGCAGGCGGGGACGGGTGGTCATGTAGAACTCCAACATTTAAAAACGATAGTAAAAAGGATATTAAAAACAGCTTTAAAAACAGATGCTAAAGACTAGAGCAGCGCTAGCGCCTGACGAACAATGACCTGCGCAAGCTGAGTTTTTGGCTGAGGGGATTCCAAACGCTGCTCGGTGCCTTGCGCTGTTCGCCAGAGCAGCAGCGCGGTATTCTCATTGCTGCCAAAGCCCAGGCCCGATTGAGAGACGTCATTGGCGACAATCATATCAAGCCCCTTGCGGTTAAGCTTATCGTGGGCGTAATGCTCCAGTTGCTGTGTCTCTGCGGCAAACCCTACGACCAAGGGGCGTTGTTCGGTAGGCAGCGCGGCCACATCGGCAATGATGTCAGGATTTTTGATCAGTGTAAGCGTGAACGTATCGCTATCTTCCTGCTTTTTAAGCTTGTGCTCGGCAGGCGATGCCGAGCGATAATCAGCCACTGCCGCGCAGCCAATAAATAACGCCGCCTCAGGCGCCCGGTGCATGGCTTCTTGATGCATTTGCTCGGCCGATTCAACGTCAATACGCGTAACGCCGTTGGGCGTTGGTAGAGCCACAGGCCCGCTAATCAGAGTAACCGTAGCGCCCTGCGCCACCGCAGCCGCCGCCAAGGCGTAGCCCATTTTACCTGAGCTGTGATTGGATAGGTAACGCACGGGATCAAGCGCTTCACGGGTAGGGCCTGCGGTAATGACTACATGAGGGGCGTTGCCCGCCTGGGGGGCACCTGAAAAGAGGCGTGCAACAACCTCAAAGATAGCATCAGGCTCGCTCATACGTCCTGGACCTACATCGCCACATGCCTGGTCGCCCGCCGCGGGGCCGATAAGTTGCCAGCCATCAGCGTGCAGTTGCGCTACATTGCGTTGCGTCGCCGGGTGGCGCCACATGGCCTGGTTCATGGCCGGGGCGATCAGCCTGGGGGCTTCACTGGCCAGGCACAGCGTGGTGAGTAAATCATCCGCCATGCCGTGGACCAGTCGAGCCATCAGGTCCGCCGTTGCGGGAGCGATCAGGATAGTATCCGCCCAGCGGGCGAGCTCAATATGCCCCATCCCGGCTTCCGCTTCCGGGTCAAGCAGAGACGAGCGCACCGGCTCGCCGGATAACGCCTGTAGTGTCAGTGGCGTAATAAACGCCTGAGCACCACTGGTCATTACCACACGCACTTCACAACCGGCTTGTTTAAGCAGCCGCACGATCAGCGCGCTTTTGTAAGCCGCTATGCCTGCACTAATGCCCAACAGAATGCGTTTACCTGCAAGCGTTGAGAGCGTCGTTGGAGTAACAGAGGCAGAAACAGAAACCATGGTAAAGGGCCCACATGCGCGTTCTTAAAGAGGCTTACCATACCATTCGTCTTGCTAATTTGGCATGTTGCTACAAATAATGCGTAAGCCAGGTTTACTGAGCTTTTTGCGTACATGTCTTTGGGGTGAGGAGGTAGGGGGATGGGGATAAATCATTGGCCGGAGGGTGAGCGGCCGCGAGAAAAGCTATTAACCATGGGCGCGCAGACGCTTTCTGATGCAGAGTTGCTGGCGATTTTCTTGCGCGTGGGCGTGCAGGGGCGCTCAGCGGTTGATTTGGCGCGTGATCTGCTCACCGCATTTGGCGGCCTGCGTCCGCTGCTGGAAGCGGACCAGGCAAGCTTTTGCGCGGCGCACGGTTTGGGGAGTGCCAAATTTGCCCAACTGCAGGCCACGCTTGAGATTTCAAAACGCCATTTAGCCAGCCAATTGGCACGTGGCAACGCGCTGACATCGCCTGAACTGGTGCGTCATTACCTGAGCTCTCAACTGCGCCATTTGGGGCATGAGGAGTTCGCGGTAATTTTTTTAGACACGCAGCACCGAATTATTCGCTATGAATCCCTGTTTCGCGGTACCCTAGACAGCGCCTCCGTTTACCCCCGCGAAGTTGCCAAGCGCGCATTAGAACTTAGCGCTGGCGCCGTTATCCTGGCCCACAATCACCCCTCCGGTGTGGCTGAGCCAAGCGATGCTGACCGTCGTATCACCGAACGCTTAAAAGAGGCCCTTGGCCTCTTTGACGTACGTGTCTTGGATCATTTCGTGGTGGGAGATGGAGACGTGGTCTCTTTTGCTGAGCGCGGCTGGCTATAGGCAGTAGATAGAGGGCAGGCATTTAATGTCAGCTGTCTAGGTAAAATACCTAAAAAGTGGCTTTTTTACGCCTTTTTAGACGGTTTTACTTGCCGGTGGTCCGGTGCTCTGGTATAAAGTGCCACCTTTAAACTTGGGTTGAATAACGGATTTGGGTACAGCTAGACGGTTAACGGCGTCGACTCCCTCTCTTCCGGTTTGCCCGACAGTTTTGAACACTCAGGCTTATATCCTGGCCAAGCGGTTGGAGGCTCTCATGTCCAAAGTATGTCAGGTTACCGGCAAGCGTCCGGTAACTGGTAATAACGTTTCACACTCCCAGCGTAAGACACGTCGTCGTTTCTTGCCGAACCTGCACTCCCATCGTTTTTGGGTTGAAGCCGAAAACCGCTTCGTCAAGCTGCGCGTTTCCTCCAAGGGCATGCGCATCATTGACAAGAAAGGTATCGAGACGGTTCTGGCTGATATCCGTAAGCGCGGCGACGCCATCTAAGACAGCATTTTTGGGAGAGTAAAACCATGCGCGATAAGATCAAGCTGGTGTCCAGTGCCGGTACAGGCCACTTCTACACCACTGATAAGAACAAGCGGAACACGCCGGATAAGTTCGAATTCAAGAAATACGACCCGGTTGTCCGTAAGCACGTTATCTACAAGGAAGCCAAGATCAAGTAATCGCGTAAGCGATGATGATCGGCTTCCACTGCAGGCGAGCGCCTGTTGAAAAACCCGGCCCGTGCCGGGTTTTTGCATACATGGGGTTTGCAGATGCAGGCGACTTAATAGTGGCTCCGCATTGCCTGCCTTGTAAGTGCCTATCCTGTCGATATCCCTATCGTTAATCAGGTTCTCTTCATGCCCGAACTGCCCGAAGTCGAAACTACCAAGCGCGGTATTGCTCCCTATCTGGAAGGCCAGGAAATTACCGAGGTGCGTGTTCGCCAGCCGCGCTTGCGTGTTCCGGTGCCTGACGATTTGGCTGAGCGTTTGGTCGGTGCGCGCATCGGCACCCTGACGCGGCGTGCCAAATACCTGCAAATCCCCGTGAAGCAGTCGCCAAACGATGCAACGTTGCTGTGGCACCTGGGAATGTCGGGCAGTTTGCGCATTGCCCAAGTGGGGGATATCCCCAAAAAGCATGATCATGTCGATGTGGTCACCGCAGACGGCTATGTGTTGCGCTATCATGACCCACGTCGCTTTGGTTTTGTGGATTGGCAGTTAGGCGATGGGACGGCAGACCGGCGCCTTGTCCACCTTGGGCCTGAGCCGTTTGATGAGGCCTTTAATGGCCAGTGGCTATATGCGCTTTCGCGTAACAAGCGCGTGGCGGTAAAACCCTTTTTAATGGATAACCGGGTCGTGGTGGGCGCGGGGAATATTTACGCCACTGAAGCGCTGTTCATGGCCGGTATTGACCCACGTCGTGCAGCCGGGCGTATTTCTCTTGCCCGCTATGAGCAGTTGGCGGCGGCTGTGAAAGAAGTATTGGCGGCGGCTATCACTCAAGGTGGTACCACGCTGCGCGATTTTGTGAGCGGCCAGGGTGAGCCTGGTTATTTTGCTCAGCGGTTAAATGTTTATGGGCGCCAGGGGCAACCCTGCTTACGCTGCGGTAGGGAGCTTCGGCGTATTACGCTTGGCCAGCGCGCCAGTGTGTTTTGCCCTGGCTGTCAGCATTGATAGCTGATTACCCTTTTGTTATCTGTTGTCTACGCTTTTGGAGACTGTTGTGACTCAACGCCTGCGCTTAAATAAAAACGCCGATCGCCGCTTAAAAGCAGGCCATCTGTGGATCTACTCCAACGAAGTGGATATTAAAGAAACGCCGCTTAAGAATTTCACTGCTGGCGAAACCGCGTTGGTCGAGGCCTCTAACGGTAAAGTCCTGGGCGTGGCGTATATCAATCCGCACTCGCTGATTGCGGGCCGCGTGATGTCCCGTGATCCGGACATGCGTCTGGACCGTTCGCTGTTTGTACACCGTTTCAATCAAGCGCTGTCACTGCGTCAGCGTTTATATGCCAAGCCTTTTTACCGCCTGATTCACGGTGAGGGTGACCTGCTGCCAGGTCTGGTGATTGACCGTTTTGGCGATGTATTGGTTGTTCAGCTAAATACCGCCGGCATGCAGGCGCTGGCCGATGAGATTGTCGATGCGCTTGAGAAAGTGGTTAAGCCTGACGTCATCGTGTTCCGTAACGATACCGGCGGGCGTCGTCAGGAAGGGCTGGAAGCTCACGTCGACGTAGTGAAAGGCACACTGCCCGACGAAGTATTGATCGAAGAGAACGGTACACGCTTTGCCGTGCCGGTGCTTAATGGTCAGAAAACCGGTTGGTTCTTTGATCACCGCGAGAACCGCGCCTGGCTGAACCGTCAGGTGGCTGGCAAGCGCGTGCTGGATGTCTTTAGCTATGTGGGTGGCTGGGGTGTCCAGGCGGCGGCCAATGGCGCCTCTGAGGTGCTGTGTATCGATGCTTCAGGCCCCGCGCTTGAGCAAGTGGCGCGAAATGCTGAGCTTAACGGTGTGCAAGAGCAGGTCGCCATTGGCGAAGGCGATGCCTTTGAAGCTTTGGCAGCACTGAAGGCCGACGGCGAACAGTTCGACGTGGTGGTTCTGGATCCGCCGGCGTTTATCAAGAAGCGTAAGGATATTCCTAATGGCGAGCGGGCCTATGCGCGCTTGAATCGCGAAGCGATGCGTTTGCTGGGCCGCGATGGCCTGTTGCTTTCAGCGTCGTGCTCCATGCACCTAGGGGAAGATCGCTTGGTAGATGTCGTGCGAGGCGCGGTACGTCATCAGGATCGCCATGGGCAGGTGATCTTCCAGGGCCATCAAGGGCCAGATCACCCCATTCACCCGGCCATTCCAGAAACCGCTTATCTTAAAGCGTTGGGCGTGCGCGTGTTTCGCGATTAATCCATTGAGTCATTAGGCGGGGTGGGCAAGCTGGATTAGCACGGTAGTGGCACAAGGAGCAGAGCAATGGAGTGGGCGTTACCCGATCCCTTTGTGATCGATATTCATGTTAGCGAAGCGGCGATAGATGATTATCAGCACGTGAATAACAGCGAATACCTGCGCTGGGTTGAGCAGGTTAGCTGGGCCCACTCCGAAGCCTTGGGGCTTTCCATCGAGCGCTACCGCGAACTGGACCGCGCCCTGGCCATACATCGCCATGAGCTGGACTATCTTGCTCCTGCCTTTGCGGGTGATGAGCTTCAATTGGCGACGTGGGTCGTCGCCTGTGATGGGCGCTTTAGCCTTACCCGACGTTTCGAGCTTCAGCGGGTGCGAGATGCCAAAATGCTCTTCCAGGCGCGCACCCGGTTTGCGTGTATTGCGCTTTCAAGCGGGCGCCCCAAGCGCCTGCCAGAGGAGTATCAGAGAATCTACGGCGGGGCCTTAATAACAGAGTGACGTTAAATTTTCGGTATAAAGCCCTCAAGCGCTGG
Source organism: Halomonas sp. 72 (assembly GCF_052379785.1). NCBI lineage: Bacteria > Pseudomonadati > Pseudomonadota > Gammaproteobacteria > Oceanospirillales > Halomonadaceae > Halomonas > Halomonas sp. 72. The sequence continues at coordinate 75,931 of NZ_JBQSYY010000002.1, forward strand.
ATTTTTACTCCTGTAAAACGCCTTAACCGGCGTTTTTTTGTTTTGTGCTTAAGGAAGTGGTGGGTCGCTTGAGCTGTGCTGTAATGCTAAGGCCGTTGTTTAATCTTACGCACAAAAAGAGAGATCGCTATGCAGATTGCCGTCCCCAAAGAGATCAAAAACCATGAATATCGTGTCGCCCTAACGCCCACCGGCGTGCGTGAGTTTGCCCAGCGTGGCCACACCGTTAGTGTGCAGGCAGGCGCAGGAGAGGGCGCTGGTTTTAGCGATAGCGACTATGAGGCTGCGGGTGCGCAGATCGAAAGTGATGTCGACGCCTTGTGGAAGAATGCTGAGCTGATTCTTAAAGTAAAAGAGCCGCAGGTGGAAGAGGTTGCGCGTCTCACTTCCCAGCATACGCTGTTTACCTATCTGCACCTTGCAGCGGAAGAAGCCCTAACGCGGGGCTTGATGGAGAGCGGGGCTACCTGTATCGCTTATGAAACGATTACGGATGCCAATGGAGGGCTGCCGCTGCTTGCGCCAATGAGTACTGTGGCTGGGCGTATGGCCGTTCAAGCAGGGGCGCATGGCCTGGAAAAAGCCCAGGGGGGCGCTGGCGTTCTATTGCCCGGCGTGCCGGGGGTTGCACCGGCAACCGTCACCGTAATAGGCGGTGGCGTCGTAGGTGAAAATGCCGCGAGAATGGCGCTGGGGTTGGGCGCGGATGTCACTATTCTGGATAACTCACTGGCGCGGCTAGACGTTCTGGATAGCCGCTACCAGGGGCGTATCAAAACGGTTTATTCCACCGCCGATGCGTTGGATAACGTCGTGCGCGAGTCTGATATGATTATTGGCGCCGTGTTAATCCCGGGTGCGGCGGCGCCCAAGTTGATTACCCACGCTATGCTGAGCGATATGAAGCCAGGCAGTGTGCTGGTGGATGTAGCGATTGATCAGGGCGGCTGCTTTGAAACCAGTAAGCCCACCACTCACGCCAAGCCCACGTATATCGTGGAGGGCATTGTTCATTACTGTGTAGCCAATATGCCGGGCGGCGTGTCACGCACGTCAACCCTCGGCCTCACCAATGCCACGCTGCCCTTCGTGCTGGCGCTGGCCGATAAAGGCTGGCAGCAGGCGCTAAACGACGATCCCCACTTTCTGCCAGGGCTTAATGTGCATGCAGGGCAGGTGACCTACCAAGCCGTTGCCGATGCCTTTGGTTTGGCGTGTATCGCCCCAGCAAGCGCGGCATCACGATAAGTACGAATGACCGATCAGGTGCGCTAACCCGCAGGGCGCGACAGTGGGTTTTTAATGTTTGTCATCGTTAGTAATGAGGCGGCACCTCGTCTTCAGGGCGGCTTTCCCCCTGATGGTCGCCTGCCTGGAACGCTTGATGCTGTTCACGCAGTCGTTCACGCATTAATGCGCTAAGCTGTTCTAGCTTGGCAAGCCGCTTTTCCTGTTGGGCGACCGCTTGGTCAAGCGTGTCCAGCCAGTGTTCCTGGTAAGCCAGGCGGCTTTCAAGATTTTCGAAAAGTTGATTTAGCTCAGCAGGAGAAAAGTCTTGTGTCATGGTAACATGGCAACCTTGTGTAATATGTCCGGTACTGTTAGGAATGGGCCTGATGGTTCGGGTATTGTCTTTCGTTCGTTACCCATACAACAAGAGAGCTTTTATCATCTATGAATCCAAAAGTTGTGTTTCGCTGTTTCTTAATCAGTGTATTACTAGCCGCCCCCACGCCGCTTTTGCTGGCGGGGATTGTTCATTTAACCAACGCGCCTCTGGCCGATTTATGGCAGGCAGAGTTAGCCATTAGCGGTATCAGTGGTGTTTACATTGCCGTTGCCTTGGGCAGCTTCATCGTTTTATTTATAGGTACGTTAGCGTCGGCTGCTCTGGCTCCTCCGCTAGTCGTTAAACCGAAAGTAGAAAGCTCAGGCGACACGCGTGTTAAAGCTGCGCCGCGTCAGCCCCAGCCTGCCGACGAACGGGACGATGACGAGGAAGACGTCATCGACCCCAACGACGGTCGGGAAGAGGGTGAAGTAAAGTGGTTTAATACCAATAAAGGCTATGGCTTTATTACTCGTGATAATGGCGAAGATGTGTTTGTTCACTTTCGTGCTATTCGGGGTCGCGGCCCGCGTATGCTGGCAGAAGGCCAAATTGTACGTTACCACGTCATTAAGAATGACCGTGGTTTACAGGCCGATGATGTGAGTATTATTGAGTAGCATGTCCACAAGCGTAGTATCAATGTGAACATAATCGACCCCGCCCCGGCGGGGTCGATTGCATTTCAAGAACAGTCTTCAAAAATAGTCTTAAAAAAAACCGCCTTTATGCCGTCTTCTTTCAGGCAGCGTTAGCGGCCTGAGTCGGGCCACTCAATAGCGCCTTCTTTTCCACCGGGTAGCACCTGCCAGAAGCGGTCAGGATCATCGCCTGGATGCCAGCCGCCAAGCGAGCAGCGCACTTCCGTTTGCAGCGCCTCTGCGGCGTGTTGCGCGCACTCCTGGTCGGTCATCCAAGGCGTATGGCTACTGTCAAACCATAAGCTTGCAAAGCGGTCAGCTGCTTTTTCGACCAGTAGTATGGGCACCTCTTTCCCCTGGTGTTGACCATGGGTTTTCCACTTGCCTTTGCCGGCAGGGCTTAATGGCGGTGCAGCAAGCGCACTGGCAAGCCATGCGTTAAGCGCTTCCAGTGAAATGCTGGCGACATACACTTCAATGTCCGGGTAGCGCTCCATCATACGTTGACCTCATCAAGCGTGAGTAGGGCCTGAAGCGTTGCCTCATAGATTCGGCTCAAATCATCCAGGTCGCTAGCGCGTACGCGCTCATTCACTTTGTGGATAGTGTCGTTAAGCGGGCCAAGCTCCACCACTTGAGCACCCAATGTGGCAATAAAACGCCCATCAGAAGTACCGCCGCTGGTGGATAGCGCCGGGCGCTTGCCGGTCACGGCTTCAACACCGCGTACGGCTGCGTTAACAAGCTCGCCTTCTGCGGTTAGGAACGGCTCGCCGTTCAGTGTCCAGTCCAGCTGATACGCCAGGCCGTACTGGTCAAGAATCGCCTCGGTACGCGCCTTAAGCTGCTCATGCGTCACTTCTGTCGAGAAGCGGAAGTTGAATACTGCTTCTACTTCGCCGGGGATGACGTTAGTCGCCCCAGTGCCCGCTCGCAGGTTGGAAATCTGAAAGCTGGTGGCCGGGAAAAAATCATTGCCTGCGTCCCAGTGCTCATTGACGAGCGCATCCAGCGCGGGCATCGCCTGATGAATGGGATTGCGCGCCAGGTGAGGGTAGGCCACGTGCCCCTGAATCCCCTGAATACGTAAAACGCCGCCCAGCGAGCCGCGGCGGCCATTCTTGATCACGTCGCCAAGGTGTTCGGTAGAGGAGGGTTCACCGACGATACAGTAATCAAGCCGCTCATTGCGTTCGCGCAGCTGCTCGACCACGGCGCGAGTGCCATCCACCGCAGGGCCTTCCTCATCGGAGGTGATTAAAAACGCAATACGCCCATCGTGGTCGGGGTAGCGAGCCACGAAACGCTCCACAGCGGTTAGCATAGCGGCCAGGCTGCCCTTCATATCGGCGGCGCCACGGGCACAAAGCATGCCGTGATCGTCAATACAGGGAGCAAAAGGCGGGAATTCCCAGCCGTTTGGTGGCCCGCTGGGCACGACATCGGTATGACCCGCAAGGGCAATCACCGGGCCGTGGTGGCCCCGCACTGCCCAGAAGTTCTGTACATCGCCAAACGGCATACGCTCAATATGAAAACCGAGCGCCGTTAAGCGCTCGATCATTACGTCCTGGCAGCCTTCATCATCCGGCGTCACTGACGGGCGGCTGAGCAGCTCAAAGGCAAGCTGTAGCGTGGGCGACAGCGTGTCAGGCTCAGTTATGGGCATGCAGCGCCTCATTTAGCGCGATGGCGCTTTTATTGGTCAGGCACTCGACGCGGCCATTTTTAGAGTTGCGGCGTAGCAGCAGGTCGTTTTGGCCCGCCAGTTCACGCGCCGCCAGAGTTTTCACTTCGTTACCCTGGTCGTCCAGCAAGGCCACTTTGGTGCCTGCGGTGATATACAAACCGGACTCCACCGTGCAGCGGTCGCCCAACGGAATGCCGATACCGGCATTGGCGCCGATCAAGCAGCCTTCGCCGACCTTGATAACAATATTGCCACCGCCTGACAGCGTGCCCATGGTGGAGCAACCACCGCCCAGGTCAGACCCTTTGCCGACCATCACGCCGGCTGAAATACGGCCTTCAATCATGCCGGGGCCTTCGGTGCCTGCATTGAAGTTAACAAAACCTTCATGCATTACCGTGGTGCCTTCACCCAAATGAGCGCCCAGGCGTACCCGCGCCGTGTCGGCAATGCGTACACCGGCCGGCACAACGTAATCGGTCATTTTGGGGAATTTATCGACACAGTCGACGGACAGCGCACGGCCGGCGAGGCGGGCTTTCAGGCGACGCGCTGGTAGCTCTTCGATATCGATGGCGCCTTCGTTGGTCCAGGCAATATTGCGCAGCAGGCCAAACATGCCGGTCAGGTCAAGGCCATGCGGCTTGACCAAGCGATGCGATAGCAGGTGCAGCTTAAGATAGACCTCTGGCGCCGTTTGCGGGGCCTGATCCGTTTCCAGGAACATGGCCACTAATGGGCGCTGGCTGGTGGCCAGCGCCTCAGCAAGCTCAGCCTGTTCAGGATGCCCGGCTGCCTCAAGCGCCTTGGCTAAGCGGGTGCAGTCTTCTGGCAAAAAGCTAACGGCGACATTGCCCTGCGGCGCATCAAGCGCTTGTTTGGCCGCATTTATCAGGCTTTCCTGCGGGCTAAAGAGCGGTGCCGGGTAGTAAATTTCCAGCCAATCGCCTTGAGTGTTTTGCGTGCCAATTCCAAGCGCAAAGCTCAGCATAAAAGTTCATCCTGTTGTTGATAACATTGTTAACCGGGTCATTAGCTAACGTAAAAGCGGCGGTATAACAAAGTGTTGATTCAAAAATAAGCAAAATAGTGGAGTTGGATCAGCCACTGATTTTATCGTAATCGCCGTCGCGATAGCCTATTTTTAAGGCGTCACTGCCGGTATCCAGCAGTGGTCGTTTAAGCAGTGTTGGGTGTTGGAGCAACAGCTGGCGCGCAGAGTTGGCATCCAGGCTGTCTTTGTCTTCCTGGGGAAGGTCGCGCCATGTCTTGCTGCGCTTATTGACGACTTCCAACAGCGGTGCCCGCTCTAAAAGATGCTCAAGCAGGCTCGCCGAAAGACCATCTTTACGCAAATCATGGGTTTTAAAAGGCACGCCGTTCGCTTCCAGCGCTTTGCGCGCCTTACGACACGTATCACAGGTATCAATGACATAGAGTGTAAACATGGTATCTCCTTTCGAGCTGTTGGTGCCGTAAAAGGTGAATTAACCGCGCTCAATAAGCTGGCGGATACGCTGCGCTGCTTCCAGGGTGGGGGCAAGCTCCGCCACCAGGGCTAGGCGCAGCCGCCCCGTGCCTGGGTTAATGCCCTGAGCATCAGGGCGGCCCATCAAGCTGCCGGGCAGCACGCTCACGTGTTGCTCGGTGTAAAGCCGCTGGGTGAAGCCGATATCATCCCCCCCTGGTACCGCGGGCCACAGGTAAAAGCTTGCCTCTGGCGTTGGGAAGTCCATCACTGGGGCCAGTACCTCCACCACGGCGCTGAATTTTTCACGGTACGCATCACGATTGGCGCGTACGTGCGCTTCATCCTGCCAGGCTGCTATTGAGGCATGTTGAACCGGCAGCGACATGGCGCAGCCATGATAGGTACGGTAGCGCTTGAACGGCGTAAGAATGTCCGCATCGCCTGCCACAAAGCCTGAGCGCAAGCCCGGCAGATTGGAGCGCTTGGAGAGCGAGTGGAAGACGACGCAGCGCCGGTAATCGTTACGACCCAGCTCAGCGCAAGCTTGTAATAGCCCCGGCGGGGGCGCGTTTTCATCCAGGTAAAGCTCGGAATAGCACTCATCAGAAGCAATGATGAAATCGTGCTCGTCGGCCAGCGCAATCAGCTGTTTAAACTCATCCATTGACGTAACCGCGCCGGTCGGGTTGCCTGGTGAGCAGATAAATACGATTTGCACATCACGCCAGGTATCGGGGCTGACACTGGCAAAATCTGGCCGAAAGCCGTTCTCGGCCGTGCCGTTTAAATACACCGGTTGACCGCCAGCCAGCAGCGTCGCACCTTCATAAATCTGGTAAAACGGGTTGGGCACTATCACTCTGGCAGGCCGAGTACGGTCCAGTGCGGCCTGTACAAACGCAAAAATGGCTTCACGCGTGCCATTAACCGGCAGTACCTGGCGCTCGGCATCAAGACCCACAAGCTTAAAGCGCTTGGTCGCCCACTCAGCGAGTGCTTCACGCAAGCTTGGCAGGCCGTTGGTGGCCGGATAACGTGCCATATCAAGCTGATGCTTTACCAGCGCATCAAGCGCTGCTGGGTAGGGCGCGTGCTGCGGCTCGCCGATGGTTAAGGGAATATGCGCCAAATGGGCAGGCGGCGTAAGGTCAGCTTTGAGGCCGGCCAGTTTCTCAAACGGATAAGGGTGTAGGGCGGCGAGATCAGAATTCATGGCGTATCCGTTGAGAGCGTTCTATTGAGAGCATGCCCTGCAGGCGTATTAAACGGCAGGCTAAGCGCCGATTATAAGCAAGCCTCGGGGTTGGGCTCAAATTTAACCACGGGGCACGGCGTCTTTACGTGTTTACACGCCCAGCACCTCAATTAATCGCTCGCGCAGCTCTTGCTGGCGTATTGGGTCGGTTAAGGGTTCGCCTGCTTTCGTGGTGATAAAGAAAACGTCCTCAACACGCTCGCCCAGCGTGGCGATTTTAGCCGCGGAGAGGGCGATGCCCTGCTCCATAAAAATACGCCCTACGCGGGCCAGTAGCCCTGGTCGGTCAGGGGCCGTTAGCTCAAGGAGTGTGCGCTCGTTAGCCGGGTCTTGCTCAATCAGCACTTCGGTGGGTACCTTGAAGTGCTTTAACTGACGCGGCGTATGGCGGGTCACAATTTCTGGGTAGTCGTCTGGGTCATCCAGCTCTTCGATTAAGTGCTGACGCATCTCTTCAATACGCGCCGTGTCGCGAATCGGTTGACCGTGGCTATCCAGCACAATAAAGGTGTTTAGCGTCCAGTTATTGCGCGAGGTAGCAATGCGGGCATCATGAATGGAGAGCCCGAGCTGCTCCATGGCGGCGGCGGTGGCGGCAAACAGGTCATCCACCGAGCGTGTGTGGATAAACACTTTAGTGCCGCCCTCTGCCATATCAAGCGTCGGTGCGCTGATTAATACCAGCGGCAAGGGGGAGGCGTTATGCGCCAGGATGCCTTGGGTTTGCCAGGCAATCTCGCTGGGCGCGTACTGGAGGAAATAGTCTTCCCCAAGCGGTTCCCACAATGCATCAATCTGCGCGCGCCCAAGCCCCATGTTCTGGAGTAGCGAGCGTGCTTCAGAGCGTGTTTCCCGTACCCAGTCATCACGGTCCGGTGGGTTTTTTAGCCCGCGGCGTAAGGCGCGCTTGGTTTCAGCATATAGCTGGCGCAAAAGCGATGCCCGCCAGCCGTTCCAAAGCGTGGGGTTGGTGGCGTTAATATCGGCCACGGTGAGCACATACAGGTAATCCAGACGCATTTCGTTACGCACGATCAGTGCAAAGTCGCGGATCACGTCAGGGTCGCTAATGTCGCGCTTCTGAGCGGTCATCGACATGAGTAAATGGTGCTCGACCAGCCAGCTGGCAAGCTTTGTATCGTGGGCTGAAACATGGTGGTGCTGACAAAAATGCGTAACGTCTTTGGCGCCGATTTCCGAATGGTCGCCCCCGCGACCCTTGCCGATATCGTGAAACAGGCCCGCTATCCACAAAATGTCCAGCCTGGGAAGCTGGTGGATGAGCGCAGCCGCCACGGGAAAGTCGTCTTTGGCATCGGCTTTGCGAAAGCCGTGTAAAAACTTCAGCAGACGCAGCGTATGCGCATCCACGGTGTAGATGTGGAACAGGTCATGCTGCATCAATCCTACGGCTCGGCCAAATTCGGGCAGGTACTTGCCCAGTATGCCGTAGCGGTTCATGCGCCGTAGCTGGCGCGGTACGTTGCCGGGGGCGCGCAGTATTTCCATAAACAGCCGCTGATGGTGAGGATCATCGCGGTAGTGATCATCAATCTGATGGCGGTGGTCGCGAATCAAGCGAATGGTGTCCGCCCGTACGCCTTCGATTTCCGGGTGCCTGGCCATGAGCAGAAATAGCTCCAGCATGGCTTCAGGCTGCTCGCGAAACAGCGTGCGCGAGCGTGCTTGAATATAGCCGCCCTTGGTTTCAAAGCGCTCGTTGAGCTGGATGGTTTCCAGCGCCTCTTTGCCGCGCAAAATCACTTCGTCGAAGTGCTGAAGCAGCATGTCGTTAAGCCCGGCCAGCGCCGTTACGTGGCGATAGTAGCGCTTCATGAACTGCTCAACGGCTAACCGCTCGGGCGTATCTTTAAAGCCAAACAGCTCAGCAATCGTGCGTTGATGATCAAACAGCAGGCGGTCTTCGGCGCGGTCGGTCAACATATGCAGCGCATAACGCACCTGCCACAAAAACGCCTGGCCCTGGCTTAAGATACGCAATTCGGCATCGTTCATAAAACCGTTGGCGACAATGTCGGTGTACTGTTCTGTACCGAAGTGGCGCTTAGCGACCCAGCCAATCATCTGAATATCGCGTAGGCCGCCAGGTGAGCTCTTCAGGTTCGGCTCAAGGTGGTATTCGGAATTGTTGTAACGGTAGTGGCGAGCAATCTGCTCTTGCCATTTGGCTTCAAAAAAACGGTCGGCCGGCCAAATGTGCTCGGCGCTTAAGCGCTCGCGCATTTTTTCGCGCAGTGATGCAGGGCCTGCAATCAGGCGGGACTCAAGCAGGTTGGTGATGACGGTGACATCCGCCTTGGCTTCACGCTCGCAGTCGTTTAATGAGCGTACGCTGTGGCCGATTTCCAGGCCGATATCCCATAAAAAAGTGATAAAGGCAGTGAGTGGTTCGCGGTAAGCGGTGTCGTCGTCATCTTCAAGCAGCAGCAGAAGGTCGATATCCGAATGGGGGTGTAGCTCCCCTCGGCCATAGCCGCCAACAGCAATCAGTGCGACGCCGTCATCTGGCCAGGCGTGCTGCGCCCAGGCAATGGCGAGCAGTTGATCCAAGTACCAGGCCCGCCCCCGCACCAGGTCGCGTATATCGGCGCCCGCACGAAACCGGTCATCCAGCTTGGCCTGGAGCTCACGAAGCGCCGTTTTAAACGGCGCTATGGGTGAGCGCGAGCCGGATAGCTCTGTACGAAAAGCCTCAAGGTCGTAAAGCGACGTATCCGGCTCGAACCGGTGGTGGTGGAGGAGCATTAGTTATCTAAAAAACTAAAGTCTTCATCGCTACGCGCGGTCAGTACTTCAACCCCGGTCTCGGTGACCAGCAAGGTGTGCTCCCATTGCGCTGAAAGGCTCTTGTCCTTGGTAACGGCGGTCCAGCCATCGCGCAAGACTTTGGTTTTGTAGCCACCCACGTTGATCATGGGTTCGATGGTAAAGCACATGCCAGCCTCTAAGGCGATATCAGCGTCTGGTGCGTAACCATCGTAATGCAGGAATTGGGGATCTTCATGAAAGCCTGCCCCAATACCGTGGCCGCAGAAATCGCGAACGACCGAGTAGCCATGCCCTTCGGCGTGCTTTTGAATCACTCGCGCAAGCTCTGAAAGGCGTACGCCTGGCTTTACCAGCGCGATGCTTTTATACAAGCACTCCTGGGTAATCCGGCACAAGCGCTCGCCCTGTATGGTTTCGCCGATGATAAACATGGCACTGGAGTCACCGTGATAGCCATCAGGGGTTTTAACGGTAATGTCCAGGTTCAGGATGTCACCTTTCTTGAGCTTTTTATTAAAATCCGGAAAGCCATGACACACCACATGGTTGAGCGAGATGCACGTGGCGTGGGTATAACCGTGATAGTTGAGCGGAGCGGGAACCGAGCCCAGTTCGTTAACAATATAGTCGTGACAACGCTTATCAATATCGCCGGTGCTTACGCCTTCTTGTATGTAAGGAGCAATCATTTCCAGCACGCTGGCGGCTTGGCGCCCGGCTTCGCGCATTTTCTCGATTTCTGAAGGTGTCTTGATAGGAACGTTCATGAATTCTCGATATGGGTTCAGGCTGAGGTAGTAAGTAACAGCATTAAATGACAGCGTTAAAGCGACAGTATTAAGTGACAAATAAACATCGTAACACGGGCTGTGACTTCATCTTGGTAATGATCTATGGTATAAAGCCGCGCGCTTTCCTGCAATCGCTCGCTCGCTTCTTTGTGGTGAGTCGGCGATCATGGCAAGGCGAACAACCCGCAGCGGGTTCACTTTGAAGACGCTGCTTAATAGCAAGCCTTGAAAACACACATGCACCGACACATGGTCCCGGGTGCCGCTGATAACGTTTTATACGTGGTCAATGGTCGGATCCATGGGGTGCGTGGAGGCCTAACCCGAGTTTCAGGAGTTTTACCATGTCTCACGTTAATATGCGTGACCTGCTCAAAGCAGGTGCTCACTTCGGTCACCAGACTAAGTACTGGAATCCGAAGATGAACAAATTCATCTTCGGCGCACGCAACAAGATTCACATCATCAACCTTGAGCACACTCTTCCGGCGCTGAACGAAGCCGTTGATGTGGTTGAGAAGATGTCGGCATCCAACAACAAAATTTTGTTTGTTGGCACCAAGCGTAGCGCTAGCAAGATCATCAAAGAAGAAGCGAATCGCGTTAGTCAGCCGTTCGTCAACCATCGCTGGTTGGGCGGTATGCTGACTAACTTCAAGACTATTCGTCAGTCTATCAAGCGTCTGCGCGAACTTGAAACCATGCGCGAAGACGGCACGTTCGACAAGCTGACCAAGAAAGAAGTCCTGATGGCAACGCGTGAGCAAGATAAGCTTGAGCGTTCTATCGGTGGTATCAAGAACATGGGCGGCCTGCCGGACGCACTGTTCGTTATCGACGTTGACCACGAGCGCATCGCGATCAACGAAGCCAACAAGCTGGGTATCCCGGTTATTGGCGTGGTTGATACCAACTCTAACCCTGATGGCGTTGATTACGTTATCCCGGGTAACGATGACTCCATTCGCGCTATTCAGATCTACGTGAAAGCGATTGCTGACGCGTGTGGTCGTGCGAAAGAAGGTCGTCCGGACGAGTTCGTTGAAGTGACCGAAGAAGCGGCTTCAGCCGACACTGACGCTGCTGCTGAGTAAGATAGTAGCGGTTGCGGCGGGTAGTTAAGCCGCATCGTGTTGAAGAGGGGGCCTATGCCCCCTTTTTCCCGCTTTGGATGAACATCCGGGTGGGCCGATTACGCCGGACACCAAGCACCGGCAAGCGACCTTCAAAGTGATATATGATAGTCATTTATCGTGGCTATACTCTGTAGGGCGTTTAACTCTCATAGAACCATTTCCGAGGTGAATTCTCATGGCAGCTATCAGCGCCTCTCAGGTCAAGGAACTGCGCGAACGTACTGGTCTCGGCATGATGGAGTGTAAAAAAGCACTCACCGAAACCGACGGTGATATTGAAGTCGCGATCGAAAACCTGCGTAAAAATTCAGGCTTAAAAGCCGCGAAGAAAGCCGATCGTGTTGCTGCAGAGGGTGTTGTTGTTACCCGTGTAGCAGAAGACGGTAGCTACGGCGTAATGGTTGAAATCAACTCCGAGACTGACTTTGTTGCGCGTGATGACAACTTCATTGCGTTCGCTGACAAAATCGCCGCCGCTTTCTTTGCCGCGAAAAGCGAAGATGTTGCTGCCGTTATGGCGGGCGACCTTGAAGCTGCCCGCGAGCAGCTGGTTCAGAAAATCGGTGAGAACATCGGCGTACGTCGCGCGGTAGTTGTCAACGCCGTTGACGGCGGCTTGGTCGGTGCCTACGTTCACGGTGGCCGCATTGGCGTTTTGACCGTACTTAATGGCGGTACTGCAGAAGCAGCGAAAGACGTTGCTATGCACGTGGCAGCTATTAACCCAGCCGTTGCTCACCCGGCCGATATGCCGCAAGAGCAGCTGGATCAAGAGAAAGCCATCATCCTGGGTCAGCCGGATATGGCAGGCAAGCCTGAGCAGATTGCTGAGAAAATGGTTCAAGGCCGCCTGAAGAAATACCTGGCAGAGAACAGCCTGACCGAGCAGCCGTTTGTTAAAGATCCGAACCAATCCGTTGCTGAGTTTGTTAAATCAGCCGGTGGCGAAGTGGTTAGCTTCACGCGCTTTGAAGTGGGTGAAGGTATTGAGAAAGAAGAAGTCGACTTCGCTAAAGAAGTTATGGAACAGGCTGGCCGTCGTTAAGGTCAGACGTTCTAGTCAGAAGATGGCGTGCGCGTAAGCGCACGCCTTCGTGTATCCGGCCCCTGCTAAATAGGGGGTTGCTTCGCCCACCTGTGTCCAAGTCTGCTTCAGGAGAGATGCCATGTCACGAGATGTTCAAGAGCCTACCCCGCTTGTTGTGCCCCATAAGCTTGAAAAGTCGAAGTCAAAATACAAGCGTATTTTGCTGAAACTTTCAGGCGAGGCGCTAATGGGAGAGCACGATTTTGGTATTGACCCTAAAGTGTTAGACCGTATGGCGCTGGAAATCGGCCAGCTGGTGGGTATTGGTGTGCAGGTCGGGATCGTGATTGGAGGCGGCAACCTGTTTCGAGGTGCAGCGCTCAGCGAAGCCGGAATGGATCGGGTCACAGGCGACCACATGGGAATGCTGGCAACGGTCATGAACGCGTTGGCCATGCGCGATGCACTGGAGCGTTCAAATATTCGTTCGCGGGTAATGTCGGCGATTCCCATGAGTGGTGTGGTAGAGCATTATGACCGCCGCACTGCCATCCGTTATTTAACGTCAGGAGACGTGGTACTGTTTTCGGCAGGAACCGGTAATCCATTTTTCACAACCGACTCGGCTGCTTGTTTGCGCGGTATTGAAGTGGATGTGGATGTGGTCATTAAAGCGACCAAAGTGGACGGGGTGTATAACAAGGACCCCCTAAAACATGCTGATGCCGTAAAATATGATCAGCTCTCCTACGATGACGCTCTGGACCAAAAGCTAGGCGTTATGGATTTGACCGCCATCTGCCTGGTACGTGACCATGATATGCCGGTGCGGGTATTTGATATGAATAAGCCTGGTGCCCTGCTGAATTTGGTAGTAGGGGGCAAGGAAGGCACGCTGATAGATAGAGGGTAATAACGTGATCAACGATATTAAGAAAGACGCAGAGTCTCGTATGAAAAAAAGTGTTGATGCGCTGCATAGCAACTTCAACAAAATCCGTACCGGGCGTGCTCATCCGAGTATTCTGGATGCCGTTACCGTTGATTATTACGGCAGCCAAGTGCCGCTTAACCAGGTAGCCTCGGTGAACGTTGAAGATGCGCGTACGCTGGCGGTATCTCCCTGGGAACAGGGTATGGCGCCTAAGGTTGAAAAGGCCATCATGACCGCTGATCTGGGTCTGAACCCGTCAAGTGCAGGCAACGTTATTCGTGTGCCGATGCCGATGTTGACCGAAGAGACGCGTAAGGGATATATCAAACAGGCACGTAGCGAAGCTGAAAATGCTCGCGTGGCTGTGCGTAACGTGCGTCGCGATGCCAACGGTGATTTCAAATCCTTGCTAAAGGACAAAGAGATTACCGAAGACGATCAGCGTCAGGGTGAAGATGAAATCCAAAAGCTGACCGACAAATATATTGCCGAAATCGATAAAGCGCTTGCCGCGAAAGAGCAGGACTTGATGCAGGTATAAGCACCTGCCTTTTATTTAGCTGCGGGTAGCCAGGCTGCCCGCTAGGCCTATGGCTTTACTATGACTGAGCTTTTGTGCGAGACCTCATGACGTCACCGCAGTTTCCTCAAGAACCGCCGGACGACGCAAGCACGCCACCCAAGTGCCTGGGTGAAGCACTGCCGTCGCATGTCGCGATCATAATGGACGGCAATAATCGCTGGGCAAAGGCCCGCGGCCTCTCTGGCGTACGTGGTCATCGTGCAGGCGTCGAAGCCGTCAGAGCGGTCATTCAGCGCGCAGCCGAGCGCCAGGTAAATACGCTGAGCCTGTTTGCCTTTTCAAGCGAGAACTGGAAACGTCCAGCGGCTGAAGTGAATGCGTTGATGGAGCTCTTTTTGATGGCGCTCAAGCGCGAAGTTAAAAAGCTTAATGAGCGCAATATTCGGCTAACGATTATTGGTGAGCGGCGTGGCTTCTCTCACGCCATTCAGAAGTATATACAGCGTGCAGAAGCGCTGACCGCAGATAATACCGGCATGCACCTGGTGATCGCTGCCAACTACGGCGGGCAGTGGGACATCGCACGTGCAGCGCGACATTTGGCTGGGCAGGTATCCGCCGGTGAGTTACAGCCTGGCGATATCGATGAAGCCTGCTTTGACAGGGCAATGGAAGCAGACCATGTGCCTCCTGTTGACCTGTGTATCCGAACAAGTGGCGAACAGCGATTGTCGAATTTTATGCTGTGGCAGTTAGCGTATGCTGAGCTGCATTTCTCGCCCTTACTCTGGCCCGATTTCGGTGCCGATGCGCTGGACAGTGCGCTGTACGACTTTTGTCAGCGGCGTCGGCGTTTTGGCATGACCGACGAACAAATAGAGGCGCAAGGTGCTTAGACAGCGGATTATAACCGTAGCCTGGCTGGCGCCCTTGGTGCTGGTGGGGCTGTTTGGATTGCAAGGTGGCGCGTTTGCGCTTTTTACCGCTTTGATGGTGTTGCTTGGGGCTTGGGAGTGGACGAACCTGGCTGGCGTTATCCGGCAGCGTCAGCGTGTTCAACTGGTCGCCGGGCTTGCGGTGGTGATGCTACTGATGTGGCTTACCGGTGCCGCGTTTGCAGTATGGCCTTTATGGTGCGCCGCCCTTGGCTGGCTGGTTAATCTTTACTGGGTGACCCATTACCCGGGAAAAGGGCTGCAGTGGCAGTCAACGCCACGCCGCTTGGCGATGGGGCTATGGGTGCTACTGCCCTGCTGGGTCGGCTTTAATATTCTGCGCGATAGCGGCGGCGTATGGCTGTTATTTGTATTGCTGCTGGTGTGGGCGGCGGATATCGGCGCCTATTTTGCCGGGCGTCGTTTTGGTAAGCGCAAGCTCGCCCCAAGGGTTAGCCCCGGTAAGTCCTGGGAAGGCGTTATTGGCGGGTTGGTTGCCACCACGCTACTGGCGCTTGTCTTCGCCTTTTGGCAGTCGTTAACCCCGGGTGTAGCTGTTGGCTTGGTGGTAGTCACCGTTATTGTCACGCTTATTTCAGTGCTGGGTGATCTGCTGGAAAGCATGCTCAAACGCTACCGAGACATCAAGGACTCAAGCCAGCTGCTACCGGGCCATGGCGGCGTGCTGGACCGGATTGATAGCTTGACGGCGGCGATTCCGCTCTTTGCGCTGCTCTATTTGCCCGTTCTTCAAGGGCAGGTGCCTGTCTTATGAGTCAATCGTCCTGCCAGTGGATTACCGTGTTGGGCTCAACCGGTTCTATCGGGGTGAGCACCCTGGATGTCATCGCCCGTCATTCCGAGCGTTATCGGGTGTATGCGTTGACGGCACATACCTCCAGGGAAGTGCTTCTGGAACAGTGCCTGGCCCATCATCCCCGTATCGCGGTACTCGATCATAGTGACGATGCGCAATGGCTTCGCCAAGCGCTTGATGACGCTGACCAACCGACCGTCGTGCTGGCGGGTCGTGAAGCACTCTGCCAGGTTGCCCGTGAGGCGTGTGTCGATGCCGTTATGGCCGCCATCGTTGGGGCAGCGGGGCTGCTGCCTGCGCTGGCCGCTGCAGAAGCGGGCAAGCGTGTACTACTTGCTAATAAAGAAGCGCTGGTGATGAGCGGCGCGCTGTTCATGCAGGCGGTTGAGCGCTCTGGCGCCACGCTGTTGCCTATCGATTCTGAGCATAATGCTATCTATCAGTGCCTGCCGGTAAAACATCGCGGCGGGCTTGAGCGTCACGGCGTTCGACAGCTGCTACTAACAGCGTCTGGCGGGCCTTTTCGCACCTGGAGTGCGGACAAGGTTGCCAATGCGACGCCCGACCAGGCCTGCGCCCATCCTAACTGGTCGATGGGGCGCAAGATTTCGGTTGATAGCGCCACCATGATGAACAAAGGCCTTGAATTAATTGAAGCGTGCTGGCTGTTTGATGCAACGCCCGAGCAAATTCAGGTGGTAGTGCATCCGCAGAGTGTGATTCACTCCATGGCAGCTTACATTGATGGCTCTGTCATCGCCCAGCTGGGCAACCCGGATATGCGTATACCCATTGCCTATGGACTGGCATGGCCCGAGCGTATTGAGGCCGGTGTAGAAGCCCTGGATCTGTTCCAGATCGCGCAGCTGGATTTTGAAGCACCGGATGAAGCGCGCTTTCCCTGCCTACGCTTGGCCCGTGAAGCCATACAGAAGGGCGGTGCCGCGCCGGCGATTCTCAATGCCGCCAATGAAGTCGCTGTTGAGGCGTTCCTGGCGGAAAGGCTCAGCTTTGGTGAAATAGCCAACGTGGTTGAAGAGGTTGTATCGCAGCCCTATGCAGGCAGCGCCGATACGATTGAAAATATCTTGGCTGCAGACCACTGGGCGCGTCAGCAGGCAGCGCAAAGGGTCATGTTACAAGCAGGCTAGACACTGCCGTACCGAATATTGAGAAGCAAGTAGGTCACTTAAGCATCGGCTGATGTGCAGGGTGCCAGGGAGTTTATTGTGGGCCTGTTACAAAACATTTTAGCGATCATCGTCGTGCTGGGTTTGTTGATCACCTTTCACGAGTTTGGCCACTTTTGGGTGGCGCGCCGCTGTGGCGTCAAGGTGTTACGTTTTTCGGTGGGTTTTGGCAAACCGCTCTGGTCCACCGTCGACCGCCAGGGGACGGAGTACGCGATAGCGGCCATTCCGCTGGGCGGCTATGTCAAAATGTTGGACGAGCGTGAAGCGCCGGTACCGGAAGATCAGCTTGACCAGGCCTTTAATCGCAAAACGGTATGGCAGCGTATCGCCATTGTTGCCGCTGGGCCTTTGGCAAATTTCCTGTTGGCTATTGTTGCCTACTGGGCGCTCTTTGTATCCGGGACGACCGTGGTCGCTCCCATGGTGGGAGATGTGCTGCCTGATTCGCCGGCAGCTGAAGCAGGCCTTGCCCACGGCGACGAAATTATCGCTATTCAAAATGACGCCGTACGCTCCTGGGAGGAGGTCAACCTAAAGCTTATCTCGATGATTGGTTTTAGTGGCTCGCTAACCATCAATGTGTTGCCTGAGGGCAGTAGCAGTGAACGAGCTTACGCGCTGGAGGTCGATAACTACTTGGCCCGCCAGGACCCGCCCCAGCCACTGCAATCCTTGGGTATGACGCCTTGGCAGCCAGAATTCCCTGCAGTATTAGGCCAGGTGGTCGATGGCGAAGCTGCCGCCAATGCGGGGTTGCAAGCAGGCGATCATATTATTGCGATTGACGGCACGCCGGTGGAAGATTGGATGCAGTTTGTCACGATGATCCGCCGTAGTGCGGGTGAAACGCTTAGCGTAGCCTATGAGCGAAATGGCGAGCAGGGCACACTAATACTAACGCCGGGCAGCAATCTGCTGGAGAGTGGCGGTGAGGTTGGGTACATTGGTGCAGGCGTTGAGTCGGTAACGTGGCCTGAGTCGCTACAGCGCGAAATTCGTTATGGGCCTATCGAAGCGGTTGGACAAGCGCTATCGCGTACCGGTGATATGATTTTATTAACCGTTGATGCGATTCGTAAAATGTTGGTAGGTTTGATTTCACCTTCCAACCTTTCCGGTCCTATTACGATTGCGCAAATTTCGGGTGATTCGGCCCGTGCCGGAATGGAAGCCTTTGTAGGCTTTTTAGCCTATTTGTCCATCAGCCTTGGCGTGCTTAATTTATTGCCTATTCCGGTGCTCGATGGTGGACACTTGCTTTACTATTTTTTGGAAATCGTACGTGGGCGGCCGGTCTCTGAACAAACCCAAGCCATTGGATTACGCATTGGGCTTGCCATGGTTGGCGGCCTGATGGTGATGGCTCTGTATTTTGATCTGATGCGCCTTTGGTAATGACGCGTGTAGCGCGCAGGATGCCTTGTCATCTGCCTGCACAAATGTATATGGTGCTTATCTAACGTGATAGGCAGACCAACGCGAGCGAACTGACAGCATGAAAATCAAGACCCTTGGAATGGCAGCACTCTTGCTGGTAGGCGCTAGCGGCGCCCAGGCACAATCCTTTGATGTTTCGGACATTCGAGTGGAAGGACTACAGCGGGTATCCGCTGCATCGGTCTTTAATGCGTTTCCTGTCAGTACGAATGATCGGGTTAGCGAGCAGCAGCTAGCGTCAGCCGCACGCGATTTGTTTGCCACTGGTTTATTTGAAGATGTTTCGCTAGCTCGCGAAGGCGATGTATTGGTTATTCAGGTAGTTGAACGACCGACCATCGCGCGCTTGAACCTCACTGGCAATAAGCAGATTTCAGAAGAGGACCTGCGTAACGGCTTACGTCAGTCAGGATTGTCGGAAGGGCAAGTGTTGCAACTCTCGACCCTTGAAGAGATTCAGCGTGAGCTTGAAGGTGTTTACCAAGCCCAGGGACGCTACAGTGCTCGCATTACGGCCGAGGTTGAACAGGTTGATGAAGGGCGTGTACAGGTCAATATCAATATTAATGAAGGCGAGGTTGCCAAGATTCGCCAGATTAATATTGTTGGCAATGAAGATTTTGACGATGAAACGCTGCGCGATGTTTTTGAGCTGAACGACAAGCCGGGGCGCTTCTTTGGCTGGTTTTCAAGTGATGAGTACTCGCGTGAAGCGTTATCGGGCGATATCGAGCGCCTTCGCACCTTCTATCTTGATCGTGGCTATGTAAATTTTGATGTTACCTCCACGCAAGTCTCTATTGGGCCTGAAAAGTCCGAAATATTTGTTACGCTTAATGTTGATGAGGGTAACCAATATCGAGTAGGTGATGTCCGTTTTGTGGGTGATATGCAAATCAGCGAAAGCGAAGCACGCCAACTCATGGAGATCCATAGCGGAGACATTTTCTCTCGTGGTCAGGTGAACGCATCGACCGAAGCGCTACGCCAGCGTTTGGGTGCTGAAGGTTTTGCATTCGCCGATATTCAGGGTATTCCTGAAATGGCGGATGACGGTGAAACGGTTGACCTGGTCATCGCGGTTGAACCTGGCCAGCGGACTTATGTTCGACGTATTGAGTTTTATGGTAATACCACCACCCAGGACGAAGTGCTGCGTCGGGAAATGGTTCAAATGGAAGGCGCCCCCGCGTCGACCGACTCAATTACTCAGTCGCGCCAGCGCCTTGAACGGCTTGGCTTCTTTAGCCAGGTAGAAGTGGATACCCAGCCGGTACCAGGTCAGCCTGATCAGTTGGACGTCACCTACAGTGTGGAAGAGCAGCCCTCAGGCTCGGTGTCTGCCAGCGTGGGCTTTTCGCAAAGCGCCGGGGTAATCTACGGGGTTGGACTGGCACAAAACAACTTCCTGGGTACGGGTAACCGGGTCAATGTTGGCGCGCAGCGCAGCGACACCTTCACCAGCGTCAACTTTGCCTTCACGGATCCTTACTGGACACTTGACGGTATTTCTCGCGGCTACAACATATTTTACCGTGAAACGGACTATGCCGACTCGGATATCTCTACCTACTCGACCGATGCGTACGGCGCGGGTATCAACTTCGGCTATCCGGTAAGTGAGCTGTCTCGCCTCAACTTCGGGGCGAGCATTGAAGAGCTTAAAATTAAAACTTACAACGATACGGCGTCAGAAATTCATCGCTATGTGGATGACGAAGGGGAGCGCGCTCAAAGCCTTAAACTCACGGCGAGCTGGACGCGTAACAACCTTAACCGAGGCGTGATGCCGACAGCCGGTAACTATCAGCGCCTGTCGCTTGAAACCGGCGTGCCGGGCGGCGATGCAGAGTACTATAAGCTGCGCGCTCGGGCTCAGCAGCTATATCCGCTCAATAACGATGAGAGTTGGGCGCTTAAGTTTAGCGGTAACCTTGGCTATGCCAATACGTTTGATTCAAACGATCCTTTTCCCTTCTATGAGAATTTTTACGCAGGTGGTTTAGGATCGGTACGTGGTTTTACATCCAATACATTGGGGCAACCTACCACGCCGGGTGTTGAAGGGGGGCGTGATCGCACAATGGGCGGTAATGTGTTGGTGGAAGGTAGTGCCGAAGTTATCTTCCCCATGCCTTTTGTAGAAAACCAGCGTTCTGTGCAGCCTTCGCTGTTCCTGGATGCCGGTAATACGTTCTTGAGCTCCTGCTACAAGGTATTAGAAGCTGATGTGGGTCGTCAGCAGTGTAGTTCTGGCGTCGACCTGGGCGATTTGCGCTATAGTGTGGGCGTTGGCCTTTCCTGGTTAACACCGGTTGGTCCGCTGACCTTTAGCATCGCGGAGCCGCTTAAAGACAAAAGCGGTGATGACACACAGTTCTTCCAGTTCTCGCTGGGACAAACATTCTAACTTTGCTAAAGGGGCGCGCCCTTGGTAGCGCCCCCGCTTGATGATAAGGAAGTGACTCGATGCGTAAACTGACAGCGGCCGTGTGCTTATTTGGTGCGATTGTTTTACCGGTTCATGCAGCAGAAGCTGCAGAGGTTGCCGTGCTGGATTGGCGAGCTGCGCTGATGAATACCCAGTCGGCACAAACCTCGCTAAATCAGCTGGAAAACCAGATTGGCAGTCAGCAGAGTGAAGCCCAAAGCCTGGGAAATGAGTTACAGCAGTTGCAAGAACGCTTGCAGCGCGAAGGCGAAACGATGTCTCAGTCGCAGCGTGAAACACTGATCGCTGAGCTGCAGCAGAAAGGTTCGCGTTTTGAGCAGTTACGTCGTGATGTTATGGAGGCTCAGCAGCGTTCAGAGCAGCAGTTTCTGGAAGGTGCGGAACTCAAGCTTGA
The DNA here is from genome assembly GCF_052379785.1 of Halomonas sp. 72. Lineage (NCBI taxonomy): Bacteria > Pseudomonadati > Pseudomonadota > Gammaproteobacteria > Oceanospirillales > Halomonadaceae > Halomonas > Halomonas sp. 72. The sequence goes on from NZ_JBQSYY010000002.1 coordinate 97,026, forward strand.
GCAAGCGGTGGAGCAAGTGCTGAACCGTCACAATATTGATGTATTGGTTGAGCCTCAAGGAGTGCTTCATTCCTCGGTTGATTTGCCTAATGTGACTGATGAAGTTACGCAAATATTTGATTCGATGTAATTAATTTTTTAATGACTGTTGGTGTAGCTGTGCTGCACTATTGCTTTATTGGGCTCCCATGACGCACGCATCTCACCATCTTACACTTGCGGACATTGCTCGCCATTTAGGGGTCACCTTTGAAGGTGATGCCGCGCTACCCATTCGTGGTTTAGCAACACTTAAAGAGGCCACATCTGATCAAGTGGCCTTTTTAACAAATCGCGCTTACCTCAAGGATTTGGCCACCACTCAGGCGGCAGCCGTGCTGCTTCACCCTGAGCATGGCAAGAGTTGCCCGGTACCAAAGCTTGAGATGGAAAACCCCTACCTGGGGTATGCCAAACTCTCTCAGCTATTTGACCCATTGCCTGCACGTGATAAGGCCGGTATCCATCCCACCGCGGTCGTTGCCGACAGCGTAACGCTGGGTGAAGGCGTCTCGATCCAGGCCCACGCCGTAGTAGAAGCGGGCGTAACACTGGGTGACCACGTTGTGGTGGGCGCTGGGAGTGTCGTTGGGGCTGATAGCGTTATCGGCGAAAATACTCGGCTGCATGCCAATGTGACCGTGTGTCATGGCGTGATTATTGGCAAGCGGGTCATTTTACAAAGTGGCTGTGTGATTGGTGGAGACGGTTTTGGATTTGCCCACGACGGTGAAGGTTGGCACAAAATTGCCCAGTTAGGTGGCGTTGTGCTGGGTGATAATGTCGAAGTTGGCAGTTGCTCAAGCATTGACCGTGGTGCGCTAGGCGATACCCTGATTGGCGATGACGTTAAAATCGATAGTCAGGTACAAATCGCTCATAACGTCACTATTGGTGCCCATAGCGCTTTGGCAGGCTGTGTCGGTATTGCAGGGTCCACCAAAGTAGGCAAGCACTGCATGTTGGGTGGGGGGGTTGGATTATCAGGCCACCTAACGATTTGTGATGGCGTTCAGGTCACCGGAATGAGCCTTGTGACCAATTCGATTCATACTCCCGGTGTCTACTCGTCAGGTACGGGGGCAATGAGTAATTCGCAGTGGCGTAAAAATGCGGTGCGGTTTAAGCAGTTGGATGATATAGCCAAGCGGTTGTCTCGGCTGGAAAAAACGACGCGTGACACCTAAAAGCCATATTGTTTACTAAGTAAGTAGCTTGAGACGAGAGGGCGGCAGGGTATAATTCCTTGCCCTTTAACCAGACGAAGTGCTGGTATTTGCCTGATGCCTATCAGGCGTTTTTCATTTTGAGGTCGTTACGATGGTCATGGATATTAACGAAATTCGCGAATACTTGCCCCACCGCTATCCGTTTTTATTGGTGGATCGAGTGACAGCATTAACTGTGGGCGAATCCATCGTTGCGTTCAAAAACGTTAGTATTAACGAGCCATTTTTCAACGGCCACTTTCCACATCATCCGATTATGCCGGGTGTGCTGGTAGTCGAAGCACTGGCCCAGGTTTGCGGTATTTTAGGCTTTAAAACAGTTAACAAGCTGCCAGCGGATGGCTACGTGTACTACCTGGTGGGTAGCGACAATGTACGTTTCAAGCGCCCGGTTATGCCTGGTGACCAGCTTCAACTGGAGGCTAACGTAATTCGTGGCAAGCGAGGCATTTGGAAATTTGCGTGTCGCGCCACGGTTGACGGAGAGCTTGCCTGTGAAGCAGAAATTATTTGTGCTGAGAGGAAGGTTGCTTGATACATCCTACTGCACTGGTTGACCCAACGGCAACGCTCGCAGATGACGTTGAGGTTGGCCCTTTTAGTGTTATTGGGCCTAACGTCACGATCGGCGAAGGCTCCATAATCGGCCCGCACGTCGTGGTCAAAGGACCCACTGTGTTGGGGAAGCGCACGCGTATTTTTCAGTTCGCCTCGGTAGGTGAGGATTGTCAGGACAAAAAGTACGCTGGTGAACCTACTCGTCTGGTCATGGGCGACGATAACGTTATCCGTGAAGGCGTGACGCTTCACCGTGGTACGGTACAAGACCGTGGTGAAACGACGATTGGTTCCCGCAATCTGTTTATGGCCTACGTACACGTGGGCCATGACTGTGTCATTGGCAATGACTGTATCCTTGCCAACCAGGTAACGCTCGCCGGGCACGTAACGCTGGGTGATTACGCTATCCTGGGTGGCCTGTCTGCCGTGCACCAATTTTGTCACTTTGGTGAGCATGCCATGGCGGGTGGTGGCTCTATTATCACTAAAGACACGCCTGCCTATGTCATGATTAACGGCAACCCGGCAGAAGCGCGTGGTCTGAATCTGGTCGGCTTAAAACGCCGCGGCTTTAGCCGTGAGGCAATTAATGCACTGAGCGTTGCTTATAAGATGGTCTATCGCCAGGGGCTTACCGTCGAGCAAGCGCTTGAAGAGATGCGTGCGCGCTTTGATATAGAGGAAGTGACGGAGTTCGCTGACTCTATCGAGCGTTCGACCCGCGGCATTACGCGCTAACCATGTCCATTCGCTTATGACCTTGCAGCGTGTTTATCTGGTGGCTGGCGAGCTTTCGGGGGATATCCTTGGGGCTGGTCTGATGCGTGCACTTAAGTCGCGCCATCCAGAGGTTGAGTTTCGTGGGATTGGCGGGCCTCGCATGATCGCTGAGGGGATGCAAAGCCGCTTTCCGTTGGAAACGCTTTCTGTGATGGGGCTGGTTGAGGTCATCAAACACCTGCCTGAGCTGGTAGGTGTGCGCCGCACGCTGCGTCGCGAAGCGCTCGCTTGGCAGCCGGATATCATGGTGGGTATCGACGCGCCTGATTTTACGCTCGGCCTGGAAAAGCAACTGCGTAATGCCGGAATCAAAACGGCCCACTACGTCAGCCCTTCTGTTTGGGCGTGGCGGCAGGGGCGTGTGAAAGGCATTGCCAAATCCGTTGATGGCATGCTCACTCTGCTGCCCTTTGAGGCCGATTTTTACCGGCACCACAGTGTTCCTGTTGTGTTCGTGGGTCATCCGCTTGCCGATGAGCTGCCGCTTGAAAATGACCGCATCGCAACGCGACAGGCACTAGGTCTTGATGAAGATGCGCCGGTGCTTGCTTTGTTGCCAGGCTCGCGCAGCAGCGAAATACGTTTCCTGGGTCATACGTTTTTAGCCGCCGCTGAGCTGCTGTGCCAGCGCCATGCCACGCTAAAGGTTTTGATTCCGGCTGCCTCAGCACTGCGTCATGACGAAATTCAGGCGCTCTTGTCTCACTATCCAACGCTTGCCGAGCGTGTGCAGCTGTTAAATGGCCAAGCGCGAGAGGCAATGGTCGCCAGCGATGTCGTGCTCCTGGCATCCGGGACCGCCGCGCTTGAAGCCATGCTGTGTCACCGGGCGATGCTGGTTGCGTACAAGATGGCACCGGCCACCCATTGGCTCGCCAAGCGTATGGTGAAAACCCAGTGGATATCGCTACCCAATCTGATCGCGCAGCAAAGCGTGGTACCTGAGCTTATTCAGGACGCGGCGACACCGGAAGCTATCGCAGACCAGCTTTATGAGTTGCTTAGCAATCACGAAGCACGATTGGCGTTAGAGGCACGCTTTGCAACGATGCACGCCGACTTGCAGCGCAACGCCAGTCAACGCGCCGCTGAGGCAATCACCGCTATCGCCTTAGGCCAGTCACTGGAGCAGCACAATGCCCGCTAAATCAGGCGATTTTCCGCCGCTTGAGATCGCCTATGTGGGAGAGCGCTTGGCGGGGGTCGACGAGGTTGGGCGTGGGCCGTTAATCGGTAGCGTCGTGGCCGCAGCGGTGATTCTGGACCCAGCACGCCCCATTGACGGTCTGACTGACTCTAAAAAGCTCACCGCCCGTAAGCGTGAAGCGTTAGACGTGCTGATACGCGAACAGGCGTTAGCCTTTGTGGTCGCTGAGGCAAGCGCTGCCGAAGTTGATCAGTTCAATATTTACCACGCCACGCACTTGGCAATGCGTCGTGCGATTGATGGTTTAGCCCCTGCGGCCGAGTACTTGCTGGTGGACGGTAACCGTTTGCCGGGACATAGTTTGCCGGGGCAAGCCGTAGTCAAAGGCGATGCGCGCCATCCCGCCATTGCTGCGGCGTCGATTCTTGCCAAGGTCGCGCGCGATGCCCAGATGGTTGCGCTGGATATGCGCTATCCTGAGTACGGCTTTGCACGTCACAAAGGCTACCCAACGAAAGAGCATCTTGAGGCGCTATCCGCTCACGGGCCGCTTGAAGAGCACCGCCGAAGCTTCGCCCCCGTTCAGCGCCAATTAGCCCTCATTTAAGTGCTGTCGCTACGTTAAATTAACGTTATTTCATTTCTTTTTACCGAGATTCTACCGAGAGTGTCATGACGGTACCGTTTGTTCATCTACGTTTGCACAGTGAATACTCCCTGGTCGACGGCTTGGTAAAACTTAAGTCGTTGGTCAGCACTACCTTTGATCGCGGTATGCCGGCATTGGCGCTAACCGACGAAACAAACCTGTTCGGCCTGGTAAAGTTTTACAAGGCCGCTCAAGGGGCCGCACTCAAGCCCATTATTGGCAGTGACTTATGGCTCTTTAATCCCCACGATGAGTCACATCCTTACCGTATAACGCTGCTGGCGATGAACGATGTCGGCTATCGCAACCTGACCGAGCTGATCTCCAAGGGTTGGACCCACGGCCAGCGTCAGGGGCGGGCCATTTTGGATAAGCGCTGGGTGCTTGAACAAAGTGAAGGCCTGATTGCGCTTTCAGGCGCGCGGGAGGGCGAAATTGGCCGTCACCTGCTTTCCGATCATGAACGTGAAGCGCGCCAGCTGCTTGAAGAGTGGCAGGTTGCCTTTCCGGATCGTTTCTATCTGGAATTGATTCGTACCGGGCGTCCGCTTGAAGAGGCGTGCGTGCATGCCAGCGTCAAGCTTGCCATCGATACCGGCACGCCAGTGGTGGCTACCAATGACGTACGCTTTCTTGAGCGGGAGGATTTCTGGGCGCATGAAACGCGTGTCGCCATTGGTGAAGGCAAGGCGTTGGACGACCCGCGCCGTGAACGCCGCTACACCGAAGAGCAGTATTTAAAAAGCCCGGACGAGATGGCAGCACTGTTCTCGGATATCCCCGAGGCGCTGGAAAACAGCGTGATGATTGCCGAGCGCTGCAGCGTGGATGTACGTCTGGGTGAGATATTTTTGCCTGAGTTCGAAATCCCTGAGGGAATGACCCTGGATGAGTTTTTCCGCAAGGTCTCCCACGACGGCCTGACGGATCGTCTGAACTTCCTGTTTCCTGTCGAGCGCTACCCGCGCGACAGTGACGAATACAAGGAAATTGATCAGCGTTACCGCGACCGGCTGGAGTTTGAACTCAACGTTATTATTCAGATGGGCTTCCCCGGTTACTTTCTGATCGTCATGGACTTTATCCAGTGGGCCAAGGATAACAACGTACCGGTAGGGCCCGGGCGAGGTTCCGGTGCGGGCTCTCTGGTTGCCTACGCGCAAAAGATCACCGACCTTGATCCCATCGGCTACGACCTGCTGTTTGAGCGCTTTTTGAACCCTGAGCGTGTTTCCATGCCCGACTTTGACGTCGATTTCTGCATGGAAAAACGCGACAAGGTGATCGAGTACGTGGCCGAGCGCTACGGGCGCGACGCGGTATCGCAGATTGTTACCTTCGGCACCATGGCGGCCAAAGCCGTGGTACGCGATGTGGCACGTGCTCAGGGCCGGCCGTACTCACTGGGTGACAAGCTCTCCAAGTTGATCCCGTTTGAAGTGGGCATGACGCTTGGCAAGGCGATCGAGCAGGAGGCTGCGCTTAAAGAGTTCATTGCTAACGACGAAGAAGCTGAAGAGATCTGGGAAATGGCCCTCAAGCTTGAGGGCACGACCCGGGGCACCGGCAAGCACGCGGGCGGCGTGGTCATCGCGCCCACCAAGCTGACCGATTTCTCGCCCTTACTGTGCGATGAAAGCGGCAATGGGCTGGTGGTTCAGTTCGATAAAAACGATATCGAAGACGCGGGGCTGGTCAAGTTCGACTTTTTGGGGCTGCGTACGCTGACCATTATCGACTGGGCGCTTGAGATGGTCGATAAGGTTCGCGGCGTGAATGGCCAGGAACCGCTGAACATTGATGCGATTCCGTTGGATGATGGCAAAACGTTTGAAATGCTCAAGCGTGCTGAAACCACGGCCGTTTTCCAGCTCGAATCTCGCGGCATGAAGGAGCTGATCAAGCGCCTACTACCGGATTCGCTGGACGACATGATCGCTCTGGTGGCACTGTTCCGCCCCGGCCCGTTGCAGTCAGGCATGGTCGATGACTTTATCAACCGTAAGCACGGCCGTGCCGAAGTATCTTATCCACACCCGGATTACCAGCACGAGCTGTTAAAACCGGTGCTGTCGCCTACCTACGGTATTATCCTTTACCAAGAGCAGGTCATGCAGATCGCTCAGGTAATGGCCGGTTATTCGCTGGGCCAGGCCGATATGCTGCGCCGGGCGATGGGTAAGAAAAAGCCCGAAGAGATGGCCAAGCAGCGTTCAGGCTTTATGGAAGGCTGCGCGGCCAATGGTATCGATAAGGATCTTGCCGGTAATATCTTCGACCTGGTGGAAAAGTTCGCCGGTTACGGGTTTAACAAGTCGCACTCTGCCGCCTACGCGCTGGTGTCTTACCAGACTGCATGGCTGAAGGCCCATTATCCAGGGCCATTTATGGCCGCGGTTATGTCCACCGAGATGGACAACCTGGATAAGGTAGTGCCGCTAATCGAGGAGTGCCGCAACCTCAAGCTGACCGTTACTCCGCCGGACGTTAACGTAGGCGGCTACAAATTTACCGTGGATACCGAAGGGCGCGTGGTTTACGGCTTGGGGGCGATTCGCGGGGTGGGCGAGGGGCCCATCGGGGCAATTGTCGAGGCGCGTCAGACGGGTGGGCCGTTCACCGACCTGTTCGATTTCTGCCGTCGGCTTGACCCTAAGCGTATGAACAAGCGCACCCTGGAAGCGCTGATTCGCTCAGGGGCGCTGGATAACCTTGGTCCTAACCGGGCCGTGCTGGCGGCTTCTATGGAAGATGCCCTGAAGGCCGCCGCCCAGAACCACACCAACCAGAGCCTGGGCATGCTGGACATGTTCGGCGAGGCTTTTGCTGATGCCGAAGACGAAGTGCTCGACGTCTACACTGAGTACCTCGGTGCGCGAGAATGGACCGACCGCGAGCGCCTTTCAGGTGAAAAAGATACCCTCGGGCTTTATCTTACCGGGCATCCGATTGATGAATATGAGCGTGAATTAAAACGCTTTGTATCAACACGTATTAGCGATTTAAAACCCTCCCGCGAACCTCAGCGGGTGGCCGGGCTGGTGGTTGCGATGCGTACCATGAAGTCCAAACGTGGCGATACCATGGCGTTTATCACCCTGGATGATCGCACCGGGCGTATTGAAGCGTCGTTGTTTGGTGAGCTATTCGACCAGTTACGTGGTCAGATAGAAGCTGATCAGGTATTGATTGTTGAAGGCGAAGTTTCCAGCGACGATTTCTCTGGCGGGCTGAGACTGCGTGGAAAAGATGTAACACCTATGGTCACTGCCCGTATTCGCTATGGCGATGCCGTTGAGCTTGCACTGGACGCCGAGCGTATCAATGGCCGCTTGGTCGAGAGTCTGCGCGATAGCTTAGCGCCCTACCGGGATAATGGCGGTTTGCCGGTGCGGTTGCAGTATCGCCATGCCCAAGCCGTCGGCTGGCTGGAGCTTGCCGGTGAATGGAAAGTCGCGCCCAGTGATGACTTGCTGCTTGCGTTGCGCGATGTGGAAGGGCAGGCGGGGGTTCAGCTACGTTACCGCTAAAACCTGACCGTAAGACGGTTGGGTAGTGTCGTTGAGCAGACCCTGCCTTGCGTGGCAGGGTCAGGATGCGATAATACGTCTATTAGATACTCGTTTCGACAAGGCCTTTTTATAGGCAGCTTACAGGCAGAGCCGATGAATCCCAATTATCTCGATTTTGAACAGCCCATTGCCGAGCTTCAGGCAAAAATTGAGGAGCTACGTTTGGTTAGCTCCGACAGCGTTAATCTCTCCGATGAGATATCCCGGCTGGAGGAGAAAAGTCGTAAGCTGACCGAATCGATCTTCAAGGACTTGACGCCCTGGCAGGTCTCTCAGCTATCGCGTCATCCTCAGCGCCCTTATACGCTCGACTATCTTGAGCATATGTTTAGCGACTTTGACGAGCTACATGGCGACCGTAACTTCGCTGATGACGCTGCTCTGGTAGGCGGCGTTGCGCGCTTGAATGATAAGCCGGTAATGGTGATCGGCCACCAGAAAGGGCGCGATGTTAAAGAGAAGGTTCGCCGTAACTTCGGTATGCCTCGCCCGGAAGGTTATCGTAAAGCGTGTCGTCTGATGGAAATGGCCGAACGCTTCAAAATGCCGATTTTAACCTTTATCGATACCCCCGGTGCTTACCCAGGCATTGACGCGGAAGAGCGTGGCCAGAGTGAAGCGATTGCCTACAACCTGGCGGTCATGTCGCGCCTGAAAACACCGATTATATCAACGGTTGTTGGCGAAGGCGGCTCCGGTGGGGCATTGGCGATCGGCGTATGTGATGAGCTGTACATGCTTCAGTACTCCACCTACTCGGTTATTTCACCAGAAGGCTGTGCGTCTATTCTCTGGAAAAGTGCCGAAAGAGCCTCTGATGCGGCCCAGGCAATGGGGATCACCGCAGAGCGCTTAAAAGAGCTTGGCTTTGTAGATGGGCTGATTAAAGAGCCGCTTGGCGGTGCGCATCGTCATCCGATGACGACGGCGGAGCGTGTGAAAGAGACCATCACCGAAGGCCTTGAGCGCCTTCAGGCACTGGATGCCGATGCCTTGCTGGAGCGCCGTTATAAGCGCTTAATGAGCTATGGTGCCCCAACTGCCTAATCAGCTTGAACGCCTGTTAAACGACGCCCTGGTGGAAACCCCACCGGGGCGCTCTATTTGGGTCGCGCTCTCTGGGGGGCTTGATTCCGCATTGTTGCTGACGCTGGCAGCTTCTGTTTGCCGCCAGGCCAATCGCCCACTGCGCGCCATCCATATTCATCATGGCTTGCAAGCCGCCGCCGATGACTTTGAGCAGCACTGCCAAGTGCTTTGCAAGCAGCTTGGCGTGCCGCTTAGTGTGGTGCGCGTAACGGTCGACGCCGCTGGCGGTATTGAAGCGGCAGCGCGTCAGGCGCGCTATGCTGCGTTTCATGAGCATGTTCCCACCGGGGACACCGTTTGGCTGGCCCAGCATCAGGATGATCAAGCGGAAACCTTTCTGCTGGCTGCACTGCGGGGAAGCGGTATTCGCGGGTTAGCGGGAATGCCACACTGCCGTTATGCACACGGCCTTACCTTCGTTCGGCCCTGGCTCTCGATTGCCCGGCGCTGCCTGGAGGGGCGAGCCTACCAAATCGGCCTTGAATGGCGCGAAGACCCCACTAATAGCGATGTCACGCTTGATCGTAACCGCCTGCGTCATGACGTGTTGCCTCTTCTCAAAGCGCGCTGGCCCGACATGGCTGGCACGTTTTCCCATAGCGCTAAGCATGCCGGGGAAGCGGATGCGCTGCTCAGTGAGTATGCGCAAGCGGAATTGGAGGCGCTTCGCACAGATGCTAACAGCACCGACCTGGAGCGTATTGATGCCCTCGCGTTGGCCACGCGCTCACGGCCTCGCCAGCGATTGCTGATACGCTCCTGGTGCCAGCAACGATTATTGCCGACCCCGCCTCAGCGTCGTCTGGAGACGCTACTTGATCAATTAACGGCCGCACCGGACGCGAGTGTGCACGTCACGTGGCCAGGAGCGGAGGCTCGGGTGTGGCAACAGCGGCTTTATCTAATGGCGCCGCTTGAGCCGCTACCGGCCTGGCAGTGTGCCTGGGATGGCAGGGCTGGGCAGGCAACACCGTTAGGTGCGCTGGAACTCTCGTTGAAGTCCGATACGCCGCTAACGTTGCGCTGGCGCCAGGGAGGAGAAGTGATTGCGCTTGCCGAGCGAGGGCGCCGAGACGTTAAAAGGCTGCTTCAGGAGGCCCAAATTCCCCCATGGGAGCGCGAGCGGCTGGTGATGGTCATGGCGGAAGACACTTGCCTTGGTGTGGTTCAGCCGCCAGCCAGAGTGCTCTGGAAAGCGGCTAACGTAAGGTTTGTCTCGTAGGCGGTGTGCCCGTCTGTCTCTTAGTCTTCCTGTATGACGTTCAGCGTGAAGCCTGCGGCGTCCATATACGCCTGCTCCTGCTCAATATCGGTGCTGAGTAGTGTTGGTTCATCGCTGGCGGGCAGTGCCAGCGTTAAGCTGTCAGCATCAACACTAATATTCGGCAAGGGCGGGGCGTTTTCGGGGCGTGAGTGGTTAATCAGTACCGCCAGGCGCAGCAATAGGGCAAGCCGTATGCTGTGCGCGTGCTGCGCCTTGGGGAGCGCCTGCCACTCCTTGAGCGGGAATTTACGCCGATGGGCACGTACTAGAAAGGCCAGCTGATGCTGCTCCGGGCGTGAAAAGCCCGCCAGGTCAGAGTTTTCCAGCAGGTAAGCGCCATGGCGATGAAACTGGCTATGGGAAATAGCCAAGCCAATTTCGTGTACATGGCTGGCCCACTGAAGGTAGTAACGGTGCTCATGGGTGAGCGACCAGGCGCCTTGCACCTGCTTAAACAGACGCAGTGCGGTCTCGGCCACGTTATCGGCCTGTCGGGTATCCACGTCGTAAATGCGCTGGAGTACGTCAAGGCTTTTGGAGCGCGTGTCTTCTGCGCTATTGCGCCCAGCCATATCATAGAGCACACCCTCGCGCAGGGCGCCGTCGGCAAAACGCATTTGGTGCAGGTCAAATGCCTCGAAGATAGCGCTTAAAATGGCCACCCCAGCAGGGAAAACTCGTGCGCGGTCAGGCTTTAACCCGTCGAGCTCGACTTTGCAAAGCTGTTTGCACTTGAGCAGGCGCTCACGCAGTTTTTTGAGCCCGCTGCGCGTAATCACACCTTCAGTGGGTGTGTCACCATAGGCGAGAAGAACGCTAGCCACTGCTTTAATAGTGCCACTGGAGCCTACTGGGTCTTCCCAGCCAAGGCGCAGGTAGGGGCGCTGGATATGGGCAAGTTCTGATAACGCGGCCAGTTCGGCGCGGCGCATGCGCTTTTCACTCATCTCGCCGTCAGGAAAGTAGCGGCTGGTAAAGGTCACACAGCCCATGCGCAGGCTTTCCAGCGCCTTGGGTTCAAACTCTTCACCAATGATAAATTCGGTTGAGCCGCCACCAATATCGACAATCAAGCGGCGCCCGTTTTCGGCCAAGGCATGAGCCGCCCCTAGATAGATAAGCCGGGCCTCTTCGCGGCCCGCAATAATTTCGATGGGGTGACCAAGCTGTGTTTCAGCCCGTTCAATAAACGCCTGGCTATTATGGGCGTCACGCAGGGCGTTAGTGCCCACGATACGCAGGTTTGCGCTCTCAATATCACTTAAAAACGGAGCGAAGCGGCCCAGGCAATCCAGGGCGCGCTGAATGGCTGCTTCGTTAAGCTTGCCCTCTTCATCCAGGCCAGCCGCCAGTTGGACTTTTTCACCCAATCGTGCAACGACTTGAAGACGCTCATTTTGATAGTTGGCTACCAGAAGATGAAAACTGTTGGAGCCGAGGTCAATGGCGGCTAGCCGCTGTGGTGCTGCGTTTTCCAGTTCGCTAACAGGAGCGCTAAAGGGGGGTGAAATGTCCTTGGGCATGAGCTATCCTTCGTATTGGCTTTGCCAAGGTTGCGGTGCGCTTAGGCTATTGTCAATTGGCAAAGACTTGCGTTTATCGCGGGCCTTGACTACCATCGAACGACAGGTCTGACTCGACCTTGCCTGCTACAAGGCTGATTGCTAGAAATTACCCAAAAAATTACTAGTAATAGCTCTGCTGACAAGAGTTCGTTGATAGCGTGTCGATTCAGTTGTCTTGGTTGCCAAGCCTTTCTGGTGCTAGGCTTTCCTAGTTAAGCTTTCCTGGTACTAGGCTTTCTTGGTATTATCGGGACTTATTGAACGTCGTATTTATTTAATGCTGTACTTACCTTGGCTAAGCACGCGATGATTGTGCTACGTATATTGACTAACTAACGCTTATCCAGCATGTTAACAAGATACTGCTTATCCAGATAGCATCAGCCATATTTCCAAGTCGTCAGATGACCCGCTGATTGGTTCTTTCCTTACGCCAATCAGAACAAACAACTGCATGTACCCTCGAACTGAGCAATAACTCATTGCCTCATTGCACCAATGCCATGAGTTTTCACATGCCCAGCGGCTTACCATCGAGCACGTGCTTTATCGGGACCTGAACGCATCACACGGCGCCTAGCCATATCAGTACGTGCTACGCCTCCTGTCTTATTCTGGCGCCTTGCGCCTAGCTTCCAGAGCAACTTTCTAACACGCCGATGAATCTCACTGAACTCAAGCAAAAAACCGTTCCCGAGCTGCTCGATATCGCCCGCGAAATGGGTATCGATAACCTGGCCCGTTCGCGCAAGCAGGACATCATTTTCGCCATCCTCAAACGACACGCTAAAAGCGGTGAGGACATTTACGGCGACGGTGTACTGGAAATTCTTCAGGATGGCTTTGGCTTCCTGCGCAGCGCCGACAGCTCCTATCTTGCCGGACCGGACGATATCTACGTATCGCCCTCGCAGATTCGCCGTTTTAACCTGCGTAAAGGCGACTCCATTTCCGGCAAAATTCGCCCGCCCAAAGAAGGCGAGCGCTACTTTGCTCTGCTCAAGGTTAGCCAGATCAACTTTGACCGTCCGGAAAATGCCAAGCACAAGATTCTCTTCGAGAACTTAACGCCGCTATTCCCGAATGACCGTTTGCGGATGGAAATCGGTAACGGTTCTACCGAAGATCTAACGGCCCGTATCATCGACCTGACTGCGCCGATTGGTAAAGGTCAGCGTGGCCTACTGGTGTCTCCGCCTAAAGCGGGTAAGACACTGATGCTGCAGAACATCGCCACCTCGATTACGCGCAACAACCCTGAGTGCCATCTGATCGTACTGCTGATCGATGAGCGCCCGGAGGAAGTGACCGAAATGTCGCGTACCGTACGCGGTGAAGTGGTGGCTTCCACCTTTGATGAACCGCCAGCGCGCCACGTTCAGGTCGCTGAAATGGTCATCGAAAAAGCCAAGCGTTTGGTTGAGCACAAAAAAGACGTGGTTATCCTGCTGGACTCGATTACCCGCTTAGCGCGTGCCTACAACACCGTCGTGCCGAGCTCCGGTAAAGTGCTGACCGGTGGTGTCGATGCGCATGCGCTTGAGAAGCCTAAGCGTTTCTTCGGTGCGGCGCGTAATATCGAAGAGGGCGGCAGCTTGACCATTATCGCTACGGCCCTGGTGGATACCGGTTCGAAGATGGATGAAGTTATCTTCGAAGAGTTCAAGGGTACCGGTAATATGGAAGCGCACCTTGATCGCAAGCTGGCGGAAAGGCGCGTCTTCCCGGCAATCAACATTCGTCGCAGCGGCACGCGGCGTGAAGATCTGCTGGCGTCTGAGGAAGAGATGCAGCGCATGTGGATTTTGCGCAAGCTGCTCAACCCGATGGAGGACACGGCTGCCACGGAATTCCTGATTGATCGTCTGAAGGATACCAAGACGAATCTTGAGTTCTTTGAAGCGATGAAACGCCGCTAGGATTGATGAGAATCACTATAGCGGCGCAAGCCTAGCGGGGAGTGTGTCTTGAAGTATAACGACTTGCGCGACTTCATCGCGGCGCTGGAAGCGCGCGGTGAACTCAAGCGTATCCAAGCCGAAGTCGATCCTTACCTGGAAATCACCGAGATTTGCGACCGCACGCTGCGTGCCGGTGGCCCGGCACTCTTGTTTGAGAATGTGAAGGGCCATGATATGCCGCTGCTGGGCAATCTTTTCGGTACGCCAAAGCGCGTGGCGCTAGGAATGGGGCAGGAGTCGGTCGAAGCGCTGCGCGAAGTAGGTAAGCTGTTGGCCTTTTTAAAAGAGCCTGATCCGCCCAAGGGGTTGAAAGACGCCTGGGATAAGCTGCCTATCTTCAAACAAGTGCTTAGTATGGGGCCTAAAACCGTTAAGCGGGCGCCAGTGCAGGAAGTCGTTTTTGAAGATGACGAGGTTGATCTTGATCGCCTGCCTATCCAGCACTGCTGGCCGGGCGATGCGGCGCCTTTGGTCACTTGGCCGCTGGTCATTACCCGCGGCCCGCATAAAAAACGCCAGAATCTGGGGATTTACCGGCAGCAAAAGATTGGCAAGAACCGCTTGATCATGCGCTGGCTCTCCCACCGTGGCGGGGCGCTGGATTTCCAGGAGTTTCAGCAAGCGCATCCTGGCGAGCCTTTCCCGGTTGCCGTGGCGCTGGGGGCCGACCCGGCCACGATCCTGGCGGCCGTGACCCCCGTCCCTGACTCACTCTCCGAATATGCGTTTGCCGGGCTTCTGCGCGGCTCGCGTACCGAGCTTGTTAAGTGCGGCCATTATGACCTTGAGGTGCCTGCCTCCAGTGAGATTATTCTGGAAGGGGTTATCTATCCTGATGATATGGCACCTGAAGGCCCGTACGGTGATCACACCGGCTATTACAACGAGGTGGATCACTTCCCGGTCTTTACGGTAACGCGCATGACCATGCGCCGTGATGCCATTTATCACTCCACCTATACCGGGCGGCCGCCGGATGAGCCTGCCGTTCTTGGGTTGGCACTTAACGAAGTGTTTGTGCCGATACTCTGCAAGCAGTTTCCTGAAATTGTCGACTTTTACCTGCCGCCTGAAGGCTGTTCGTATCGCATGGCGGTTGTCACCATGAAAAAGCAGTACCCAGGCCACGCCAAGCGCGTGATGATGGGGGTATGGAGCTTTTTACGTCAGTTCATGTACACCAAGTTCGTGATTGTGCTGGATGACGACGTTGATGCGCGCAACTGGGAAGACGTGATCTGGGCGATTACCACGCGTATGGATCCGGCGCGAGATACCGTGATGGTTGAGAATACGCCTATCGATTATCTGGATTTCGCCTCGCCTGTCTCTGGCCTGGGTTCCAAAATGGGGCTCGATGCGACCAACAAATGGCCAGGCGAAACAGACCGCGAGTGGGGCACGCCCATCGTGATGGACGAGACGGTCAAAAATCGCGTTGACGAGCGGTGGGAAGAGCTGGGAATCGGTATCCCTCTGCCAGCACCGCGGCATGGCGGTTAAGAAGGCAGTTAAGTTTAGCGGCGCACGTTGATCGATTTTTCACATAGAGGTTTTCATGAGCGCAAGGACGTTAACCTGCCAGGTAACGGCCGTTGAGGATTTAAATCCTGACGTATTTGGCGTGACGCTAAAAGGGCGCGCAGAATCAATGCAGCATGCGCCTGGGCAGTATCTAGAACTTAAATTGGATGACAACACCTGGGTGCCTTTTTCAATTGCCAGTGCCGAGCAGGGCGATGGCGTCATTGAACTGCATATTCAGCACTGGCCTGAGCGCGATAATTCAGTACGACTTCGAAATCTGCTCCAGGTGGCCAATCAGCTAACGCTGCGCTTGCCCGGCGGTGAATGTGTGGTTGACGCGCAAAGCGAGCGTCCGCTGCTGCTGATTGCTGCTGGTACAGGGTTTTCACAAATGAAAGCGATTGTTGAGGCCACCCTGCGTGACCAGCCTGAGCGGCCAATCTCACTCTGGTGGGCTGCCCGTGAGCATCGCGACCTTTACGCTGAAAGCCTGGCGACTGAGTGGGCGCAGCGCTATCCCAATGTAACGTTTAAAGCGGTCACCGAATTTCCGCTAACTGAGCCTTTGGCAAGCGGCGAGCGTATTCATCACCATCAGGGCCGGGTTGATCTTGTACTGGAGAAAGCGGCGCTGACGTTCAGCGATTATGACGTGTATCTCTCCGGCTCGCCCGGCATGGTATACGCCTGCCTGGATGTGTTGGAAGCCAAAGGCGTGGTGAGTGAGCGGGTTTTTTCCGACGTATTTGCTTATGCGCCGCGTGGGTGATTGACCCACAGCGTTAGCCTGTCACTTTTTGGCTATGGCGCTGTTTGTTAATCAACAGTTGCCATTTGCCAAGCTTAAAGGCAGGATAAAGATATACATTTTTTAAAACGATTTTTTGCGGCCCCTTGGCTTGCCAATCATCAGGAAAAATATGCACACACAAGCGCCTTTCCACACTGCTAACAGTCTGCCTTTTATGGCGGTTAGTGTGTGCATGAGCGTTGTGGCCTATTTTGGATATTGGTTTAGCCACGGTGTGCCCGCGGCCGACGGTTAACGTCGCGCTACCAGGCACACCCTCCAGGTTGCCTGCCGAATCTTCAAGCCCCGGTTGGTAACCCCGCCGGGGCTTTTTGCGTTTAACGGCTTTTGCCATAGGAATTTCATTAAGGAGCTTCACCATGATGTATCGCGCTTATAACGTCACTATCGCTACCGGCTATGTGGGCTATGGCTGGCGATTTAGCGACGCGCGGTCGGTGCAAGCTGCCACCTCCGACCGTGCCCGTTTGGGTGGTAACGCCAATCAACGATGTCATGTGATACCGGAGAGTTAATGATGAATGCCCAGGCCAACCTAGCCCCGATCAAGAATGCTAACGCCAATCCCCTTGGCGACAGTACGCCCAGCCCTGTTAATCACTTACCGACACCCGCCGAGTTACGCCAAAGCGTTGCTGTTGATGCTCGGTTAGGCCAGCAAATTTCTCAACAGCGAGAAGCGGTCCAGAAAATATTAAGTGGCCAGGATAAAAGATTATTGGTGGTGGTAGGCCCCTGTTCTATCCATGACCCGGACGCAGCGCTTGAGTACGCTGACCGTTTGGCGGTGCTAAGTGAGCAGGTGGATGAGCAGATTTTACCGGTAATGCGGGTTTACGTTGAAAAGCCGCGTACGACGGTTGGCTGGAAAGGGCTGGCCTATGACCCTGATTTAGACGGTCGTGGCGATATGCCCAAGGGCATTACCCTCTCTCGTGAATTGATGCATGCCGTTGCCGCCCGAGGCCTACCGGTGGCCACTGAGCTGCTTCAGCCCATGCTCGCACCTTACCTGGATGACCTTTTAAGTTGGGTCGCGATTGGCGCGCGCACTACAGAGTCGCAGCTGCACCGTGAGCTGGCCAGTGACCTGGCCGCGGCGGTTGGGTTCAAAAATGCCACCAGCGGTGATGTGCAGGTCGCGATTGACGCCATACAAGCTGCCGCTCATGGGCATCAGCGCTTTGCTCAAGACAGTCATGGGCGCCCCATCATGCAGCAAACAGCCGGTAACCCACATACGCATGTTGTGCTTCGCGGCGGGCATGGCGAGCCGAACTATCAGGCAGCGCACGTTCAGGCGGCGATCAAGGCGCTGCATGAGGCAGGTCAGAACCCACGTTTAATGGTCGACTGTAGCCACGCCAATGCACGTAAAGATCATCGTCGTCAGAATGAAGTAATGCTGGATGTACTGGCCCAGCGGCAGGCGGGCAACGCCAATCTGGTCGCCGTGATGCTTGAAAGCCACTTGTTTGAGGGCAAACAGCCGTTAAACCCTAGTGCACTGCGTTACGGTGTCTCGGTAACCGATGCCTGTGTTGGCTGGGAGGCAACCGAGCGGTTGTTAAAAATGGCCGCAGAACGATTAAGCGCACATTAAGCGACTCAGGCTTGTTTGCGTTGGTCAGCCCCGTATCATAGAGCACTCATTTGGATTGCGAGGTTGGCCATGGTTTTTACCCTTGAGCCGCATGATGTACAACGCTACCGTCGTAAGGCGCGCATGATTAGCTTTGCGATGGCGGGCCAACTGGTCATTTTTGGAATGCTGTTTTCCATGCTGCTGACCTCTGCCTTGGGCTACAGCCTATGGCTCTACGCGCTGGGTATCTTCCTGGGGCTTCTAGCCACCAGCGCACTCTTTGCGGTGCTGCGCGAACGGCCCTGGATGACCGAGATGCGCTACGTATGGCAGTTAAAGCAACACCTGTCGCAAATCAGGGGGTATTTACCTACGCTTAGGCGTGCACTTGAAGATGATAATCAAGCCGCGCTTAATATCGTGACCTTTTACCATCAAGGGATAACGCAGCTAGCCGAGCTAAACGGTCGTGAGCCCTCTCAAGACCCCACGTGGCTGGCTGAGAAGCATCACTTGGCGGAAAAACGGGCAGCATTGGGATTGCCGCCCAAGTTTGATACCTTTGATCCACAGGATCTACACGCCTTTAAGCGAAGCTAGTGCATTACACAATAAATCACGCGCGCAGGGAGCCTTGATAGATGACGTTTTTTACCCCTCTTCGATTAGCCGCTGTGGGTGCTTGTTTGATGGCACTCACCGGCTGTGCCTCTACGTCTTCACCAGTAGACGAGTCTGGGACAATGACCGTTAACAGCAGTGCCCCGTTGCTGCCCTCGGTACTTTTTGCTGGAAACGCCGACCAGTACCAGGGCTGGCACTGTCAGCCCGCTGACCAGAATTTAGTGACAGCGACGAATACTAATGACCTACGGCTTTGGTCGCTGCACGGTGCCTGGCAGCTGCCTCAAGCGGTTGTCGCTAACGGGGCTCGCTACCAGGATGGCAGTATCAGTTTTTGGAACCGAGGTAACCAGGCCATGGTGGAAACACCGCGTGGCCAGTTGCAGTGCACCCTTGGCGAAGAGCGCAAAGTCCTTACTCGTGCAGAGCGTCCTGGCGTTATGTTTTTTGGGCATGGCAATGAGCCTGGCTGGGTGGTCGCGCTCGCACACGATTCCCCCACGTTAACCCTGGAGCTTAACTACGGCGAGGAGCGTATTGAGCTACCCTATATGGTGAGCGTGATGGACAACGAAGCGGGCCGGGTGGTGCTTGAAAACGCCCGCGTTGAGCCTTTCTTTCGGGTGCGTATTGAAGCGGGCGCTTGCTTTGACAATATGAGCGGTTTTCCCTTTCCTGCGCGGGTAACGCTCAGCTACGGAGGTGAGCAGTTCAGTGGTTGTGGGCAGGGAATCGCCCCATAAGCTTTTATTTCAGCGCCTATCAGCCATCACTGCTAGCGGTGCGGGGGTCACCGCTTAGCAGTGATATTGAAGCGGATCAGCGCGCCAATCAGGCGAGATAAAGTCGCTTGCACAAAGCGCCATGGCATCTCCAGCGGCCCTTGCTGCGAGACGCGACAGCATATTTAGCTGCAGCCCACGTGCGGTCTCGATCTGCTCGCTTACATCCACGGGTATCCATGTGTCATCCTGCAGCGCTGCGAGGGTGAAGCTGAACGGGTGAAAGCCGGGATAGCCCAGCCGAAGGTCGGTAGCAATTAATGTTTCATGTCCCTCAATATTGATGGTGTCATAGCGCAAGAAAGGGCCAGTAAACCACATTAGTCGCTGGCCAAGCGGGCCCGCCAACGCACTCTCTTCAAGCGCTATATTGCGGTATAGCGGTTCCAAACGTGGCTGACGCTTGCCATCAAATACGCTAATCAGACCTTCATAATAGCGATCTTCATTGACCACGGTAGCTCGCCATAGCACCGTGTTAAAAGGGGTTGGTTGAACCAGTAAAGGCGCCTCCTCTAGTCCCATCTCGGCAAGAACCGTTGCCAGCCGGTGCTCAATGTTCAGCTTCGCTCCGGCTGCTAGCAATAAGTAAACACTTGAGACAGCCAGCGCGGCCGTAGCGTACTTTTGTACCTGTTTTGATGCGATGCCTACGATTAAGCCAATTAGAAGAGGCAGGGTGTAGAGCGGGTCAATGATAAATACAATCGGCCAGGCGACCGGTGATGTTTCTAGCGGCCAGAAGAGCTGCGTGCCATAGGTGGTCAGAGCATCAAGCAGTGGGTGCGTGATTAGCGTGAGTGTAAAAAACCACCACCAGTGGATAAAGGAAATATCTCGTGCAGGGGCAAAACGGTTGCTAAGCAGGGCTAGTAACGTCGCGAGTCCGGTCAGTACAAATAACGAGTGGCTAAACCCACGGTGCTCGGTCACATTAGCGATGGCATCGCCATAGTCCAGCGCTACGTCGAGGTCGGGCAGCGTGCCCAATAGTGCCCCTATGAGAATGGCTTTACGGCCCAAGCGCCGACCCAGCACCGCACCACCAATCGCAGCGCCCAACGCCGCCTGTGTGATTGAGTCCACTAACGTCTCCTTTGAGATAGCCCTCAAATAGCACTATACAGATTTTTCTTTGAATTCGACCTTGTATAATAAATCCGTCTAATGGTTAGTTAAAGCAGGCCGTCATTTAAACCGATAGTGGTGCAGGTCGGGCTGAATAATGAGCTTTGACGAGCATTTGGGCATACGCTACCTGATATGCATAAGATTTGCTGGTTAAGACCTATTCTGTTTCCATCCATATAATGGATATCCGCGTTAATATTCATTCACCGGCCTTAATGAAAAGGAAATAACATGCAGTTTTTACACACGATGGTACGTATCAGCGATCTGGATGCATCGCTTCACTTTTACTGTGACCTGCTGGGCCTTAAAGAAGTACGCCGTAAAGAGAATGAAAAAGGCCGCTTTACGCTGATTTTCCTTGCCGCCCCCGAAGACGAAGAGCGCTCAGCGCAGCTCTCCGCTCCCGAACTTGAATTGACGTATAACTGGGACCCTGAAGCTTACACTGGCGGGCGTAATTTTGGTCACCTGGCCTATCGGGTAGACGATATTTACGCGCTTTGTCAAAAGCTCCAGGACGCCGGTGTTACTATTAACCGTCCTCCACGGGATGGACACATGGCATTTGTTAAATCGCCTGACGGTATCTCCATCGAGCTACTGCAAAAGGGCGACACGCTAGCACCTCAAGAGCCATGGGCTTCCATGGAAAACAGCGGCAACTGGTAAAACCTATAAGGTGATAATTATGTCCATGAAGACGTTAACGCTGCGTCATTGCTTGCTGCCCTTGTGTGTATCGGCGGCTTTTCTTTTGAGCGCGTGCAGCAGTTCGCCCGCGCCTCAAGAGAGTCATGAAGCGCCGAGCAGTGCGGAGCTTTCAGGAGCGATAGTGGATCAACGCTGGGATCTTCTGTTGATCGGAACAGACGAGAAATTAGCGTTTAACGAAACGCCGTTTTTTGAAATCTCTCGCGATGGCACGATCTCTGGTTATGACGGCTGCAACCGCTTTTCGGGGCAGGTAAGCTTGGGGGAAGGGCACCGTTTCGATGTTAAGCAGCTTGCCAGCACGCGTATGGCGTGCCCCGATATGGAAAACGCCGCGCAGGTAACGAACATGCTGGAAAGCGCCTATCGTTATCTCATTGACCATGACCGGTTGGTCTTGTTCGGCCCGGATAGCCGAGTGCTTGGCGGCTGGCGAGAGGGAAGCTAGCATCATCGCAACAGCGCGTGGGAAGCGTGATTGACGAAGCCTGCCATAGCTTCGGCGTATACGTAGAGTTATAGATAAACTATAAAAAACGCCCGGCTCTTAATAGAGCCGAGCATTTTAGGCTGAACGAGTTACGTCCGCGGTTTACAGCGCTTCAATCTTGGTTTTCTGTTCTTGCAGCAGTTTTTTAGCCGACTGGAACTCGGCAAGCTTGCCGCGCTCTTTTTCGACGACGGCATCGGGGGCTTTAGACATAAATCCGGGGTTGCCCAGTTTTTTCTCAATGCCAACCATTAGCTTGTCCTGCTTTTCGATCTCTTTATTCAATCGAGCAAGCTCGGTGTCTTTGTCGATTAGATCGGCCATCGGCACCAGAACTTCCATATCGCCTACTAATTGCGTTGCTGAAAGCGGGGCATCGTTGGGGTTTTCAAGCCAGCTCGCGCTTTCCAGTTTGGCCAGCTTGGCCAAGAAATGGCGGTTACTTTCCAGGCGCTTGGCGTCTTCCGGCTTGCCTTTGGTTAACAGCACGTCCAGCGGCTTGCCGGGGGCAATATTCATCTCGGCGCGAATGTTGCGCACAGCGATAATGACGCCTTTCAGCCACTCGATATCGCGGGTGGCCTGCTCGTCGATCTTGCTCTCATCGGCTTCCGGCCATGCCTGAAGCATCAGCGAGGCGCCTTCGCCCATCAACGTGCCCGCCAAGGGTGACACGCGCTGCCAGATCTCTTCGGTAATATACGGCATCATCGGATGCGCCAGGCGCAGGATGGTTTCTAGCACGCGCACCAGCGTACGCCGTGTGCCGCGCTTGGCTTCAGCGGAGGCATTTTCGTCCCACAGTACTGGTTTGGAAAGCTCAAGGTACCAGTCGCAATACTCATTCCAGACAAACTCGTAGAGCGCTTGCGAGGCGTGGTCAAAGCGGTATTCGTCCATCGCCTTGGTCACCTGGGCTTCGGTCTTCTGCAGCTCGGAAATGATCCAGCGGTCGGCCAGCGACAGTTCCACCTCGCTGCCCTGACCTTGAGAAGCGATGCCGCAATCTTCGCCTTCGGCATTCATGAGCACGTAGCGCGAGGCGTTCCACAGCTTATTGCAGAAGTTGCGGTACCCTTCCAGGCGGTTCATATCAAATTTAATATCGCGCCCAGTGGTGGCCTGGGAGAGGAACGTAAAGCGCAGCGCATCGGTGCCATGGGCTTCAATGCCGTCTTTAAATTCGTCTTTGGTCGCTTTGGCAATCGCCTTGGCTTTTTGCGGCTGCATCATATTGCCGGTGCGCTTTTCAAGCAGTGCATCCAGCGTAATGCCGTCGATAAGATCAATCGGGTCGAGTACGTTGCCCTTGGATTTGGACATCTTCTGGCCCTGCCCATCACGTACCAGACCGTGGACATACACGGTTTTGAAGGGCACTTGGCCGGTGAACTTCAGCGTCATCATAATCATCCGGGCTACCCAGAAGAAGATGATGTCAAAGCCTGTCACCAACACGCTGGTGGGGTGGAAGGTTTCAAGTTCCGGGGTTTTTTCTGGCCAGCCAAGTGTGCCAAAGGTCCATAAGCCTGAGCTGAACCAGGTGTCCAGCACGTCTTCGTCCTGAGTCAGCGCTATATCAGCGCTCAGGCCGTGCTTCTCTCGGGCTTCGGCCTCGGTGCGGGCAACGTAGACGTTACCTTCGGCGTCATACCATGCCGGAATGCGGTGGCCCCACCATAGCTGGCGGGAAATACACCAATCCTGCAGGTCGCGCATCCATGCAAAATACATGTTTTCGTAGTTCTTGGGCACGAACTGGATGTCGCCTTTTTCCACTGCCTCGATAGCGGGCTTGGCAAGGTTTTCAACCGCCACAAACCACTGGTCAGTCAGCAGCGGCTCAATCACATCACCCGAGCGGTCGCCATAGGGCAGGGTGTTGTTAACGGCTTCCACTTGCTCTAGCAGGCCAAGTGCGTCCATATCGGCGACAATCTGTTTACGCGCTTCAAAACGGTCAAGGCCTGCGTACTTGGCGGGCAGGCTAGCGTCTTCTTCCGGCTGGGGCTGGCCTTTAAGGTTGAAGATTTCCGCCTGCTCAAGAATCGTAGCGTCTTTGGAAAAGACGTTGATCAGCAGGTGGTTTTGGCGCTTGCCGACTTCATAGTCATTGAAGTCGTGGGCCGGGGTGATTTTCACACAACCCGAACCTTTCTCCATATCGGCGTGTTCGTCGGTCACTACAGGGATGCGGCGACCCACCAGCGGTAGCTCAATAAACTTGCCCACCAGCGAGGCGTATCGCGCATCTTCTGGGTTGACTGCAACGCCGGTATCGCCCAGCAGGGTTTCGGGGCGAGTAGTGGCCACCACGACATAATCCTTGCCATCGGCGGTTTTAACGCCGTCGGCCAGCGGATAACGGAAGTGCCAGAAGCTGCCTTGCTGCTCCTTGTTCTCCACTTCCAGGTCGGAAATCGCCGTGTGCAGTGTCGGGTCCCAGTTGACTAGCCGCTTGCCACGATAAACCAGTTTCTCCTCATGCAGGCGCACGAAGACTTCCTGAACGGCTTTATAGAAACCGTCATCCATGGTGAAGCGCTCGCGACTCCAATCAACGCTGGCGCCCATGCGGCGCAGTTGGCGGGTAATGTGCCCGCCAGACTCTTCCTTCCACTCCCAAACCTTATCAATAAACGCATCGCGGCCCAGGTCGTGGCGCGTTTTGCCCTCTTCTGCCGCGATCTTACGCTCAACCAGCATTTGCGTGGCGATACCGGCGTGGTCGGTACCTACCTGCCACAGCGTATTGTTACCCTGCATTCGCTTCCAGCGCGTCAGGGTGTCCATGATGGTGTCCTGGAACGCGTGGCCCATGTGCAGGCTGCCGGTGACGTTGGGCGGCGGAATCATGATGGAGAAAGGCGCGCCCTTACCCGAAGGGGCAAAGCGGTTATCGGCTTCCCAGCGCTGATACCAGCGGGTTTCAATCTGTTCGGGTTGGTAGGTCTTTTCCATGGGGAGTCGGCTCACAACGTGCAAAAAAATGGTGACAAGTATAGCGCGATAAGAGGCAGAGCGTCAGGCCTTTGCCGAGGGGAGATGTAACCCACGCATCGCGATTAAACCCAACACAGGGCCAGGCAACAACCACCAGATAACCGCCACGCTCTGGCTTGCCCAAAGGGCGGTTACCAAGGCAATGGAGGGAATGGTCAAACCAAAGCCGATAGCGTTCATCATGGCCAGGGCCGCGCCCAGCCGTTCGGCGGGCGCGTGGGCCGATGCCAGCGCCGAAAACTGCGCTGAATCGGCAATCACGCTAACGCCCCAAACGCCCAGCAGTGCCAGCAGTAGCCAGGGTGAAAGGCTGCCCAATAGCGGGTAAACCAGGCAAAGTACGCCCGATGTTAATAGCGCCACAAAAGCGACGTGGGCGCTGCCTGCTTTCCGACTCCACCGGCCTGCCCACACGCAACCAGGCAGGCCAAGGGCAATAACGGCAAAGCTTAGCCACGGCTGCAGGCTTGCTGACGCATTGAGCCGCTCAAGCTCGCGGCTAACCAAAAAGGGCACCAGCGCCCAGAATGCATAAAGCTCCCAACAGTGGCCGAAGTAGCCCAGTGCGGCTTTGCGAAACGGGCGCTGCTTGAACGCACCAAGTCCGGCCCAGGGGCGTCCGCTTCCGGCTTTGGCGGGTAGGTGGGGGCCAACGCCTAGCCGGAAAACCATCAACGCTGCGACCAGCGCCAACAGCGATGCCAATAGCAGTGGCCATTGCCAGGGCAGGTGCAACGTTAATCCGCGCAGTAAATGGGGCGAGGCGATGCCTAGCGTTAACATGCCGACAAGCCAGCCCAGGGCCGCGCCCGCATGCGAAGGTGTCCAACTCACCACCAGCTTCATGCCCAACGGGTAGATGCCTGCCAGGCATAGGCCGGTGGCAAAGCGTGCCACTGCCGCCAGCGTTATGCTGTCGGCAACGCCAATAAATGCCGCGTTGATAATCGCACCGAGCACCGCTGACAGCGCAAACAGATGGCTTGCCTGCATGCGGTCGGCAAGGCCGGTAATGGCGATTAGTAGCGTACCGGTGATAAACCCGGCCTGCACCGCGATGGTCAGTAAACCGAGATCACCTTCACTAAGACCCACCGCCTCCTGCAATGCCAAGCCAACGCCATTAACGCTAAACCACAGCGAGGTACCAAACAGCTGAGCAATCACAATCACAGCGAGCGGATGGCGAGTTAAAAAAGACGCAGACATCATCATACACTTCCGCTAATTGGTTATTGTTAGGTGCAAAAGTTGTTGAAGCATTACCCAAGCTTATGCGGCACCACTTCATGCCCCAGCTCTTTATAGCGCTGCCAGCAGGCGCGTTTGGCGACCAGAACGTGTTGATGCTGGTTGATAATTTCGGCAACGCGCGCATAGCGCTCAACGCCATCAGGAATATCGGGGTGCAGATTGAGAAGCGCGGTTTCTGCTTTGGGCGTAGGCAGGGTTTGCCAGCCCAGCGTTATCGGTACGCTGGCCGCCATTTCACTGTCTTCAAGCGCGTGGGGCAGGTAGGCGTCTTCGCGAAAACTCCACAGGGCCGCGTTAGCCTGCTCGGCCAAGGCCTTGTCTTCGCAGTGAAGGTGTAGCCGGTACCCCTTACGCCAAATGGTTTCGGCCAGCTTACAGGCGAATGCCAAACGCGCTTCCAGGGTGGTATCCGGGAGGATATAAAAATCGATGCGCGCCATAGCGGCTCCAGCTCTTTCAAAACGCGTTTAAAACAGTGCCGCCGCCAGGGCTGGCGGCGGAGGAGAGGCATTACACCAACCGGGTGAGCCAGCCGTGTTTGTCTTCACTGCGCCCGTACTGCACGTCGAGCAGCTTTTTACGAATGCGCATGGCCACTTCGTTGCCACCGTCGCTGTTCAGGCGAATACGCTCATTTTCCGTCACCAGCTCGCCCACCGGAGTGATAACCGCCGCGGTTCCGCAGGCGAACACTTCGCTAATCTCGCCGGACGCCGCGCCTTCACGCCACTCGTCAATGCTGATTGGGCGCTCTTCGGGGGTTAAACCTTCGTCTTTCGCAAGCGTGAGCACCGAGTTGCGGGTAACGCCTTCCAGAATGGTGTCGGTTAAGCGTGGCGTCACCAAGCGTCCATCCTTGAAAACAAAGAACAGGTTCATGCCGCCCAGCTCTTCAACCCATTTGCTTTCCTCAGCGTCAAGGAAGGCCACTTGGCCACAGCCGTGAGCTTCGGCCTCTTTTTGCGCGGCCAACGAGGCTGCGTAGTTACCGCCGCACTTGGCAAAGCCGGTGCCGCCTGGGGCTGCCCGTTTGTAGTGCGAGGAGAGCCAAATGGAAACCGGGCTGATACCGCCTTTAAAGTAAGACGCTGCCGGAGAAGCGATCACGTAGTAGTCGACTTCGTGAGCCGGGCGTACGCCTAAAAAGGCTTCTGAAGCGATCATGAACGGGCGAAGGTAAAGGCTGCATTCGTCGGCATCGCTTGACGGCGTGGGCACCCAGGTCGTGTCCTGGGCCAGCAGCGCCTTGATGGAGCCGATGAAGTCTTCATCGGAGAGTTCCGGCAGTGCCAGGCGGCGGGCGCTGCGGCGAAAACGCTCGGCGTTTTTCTCCGGGCGGAAGGTCCAGACCGAGCCATCGGTATGGCGGTAGGCTTTGATGCCTTCAAAAATTTCCTGACCGTAGTGCAATACCGATGCGGCCGGGTCGAGCGTTAACGGGCCGTAGGGGCGTACCTGATGGCCGTGCCAGTCGGCATCGACCGTCCAGCGGATATTGACCATGTGGTCGGTGAAGTGCTTGCCAAAACCTGGGTTGGCCAGGATGTTGTCACGAATGCTGTCGGCCGTTGGCTGATTGGACGGCAGGATTTCAAAACGAGTCGTAGAGCTAGTGGGCACGGCGTGTTTTCTCCGCTAGAGCCAGGCCCCGAAGGGCGATATAAGCGTGTCGTTAGCGTAGCGCGTGCCATAAACGATAGAGCACACGCTATACTTCCAGATTTAACGGTTGTGGCACTCAAAGGCAACCATTGAGCGCACGATCCGTGCGATTAGTTGGCGCTGATTTCTACCTGGCCGTCGGCTTCACGGTCCAGCAGGTACTGGGAAAGTAGGCCAACCGGGCGGCCGGTGGCGCCTTTCTGTTTGCCCGAGTGCCAGGCGGTACCGGCGATATCCAGGTGCGCCCATGGGAAATGATCGGCAAAGCGCGATAAAAAGCACGCGGCGGTAATCGTACCTGCTGGGCGCCCGCCAATATTGGCCAGGTCGGCAAAGTTGGATTCCAACTGCTCCTGGTACTCATCCCACAAGGGTAAATGCCAGGCGCGGTCCCAGGAGACTTCACCGGCTTCCAGCAAATCGAGCGCTAGGTCGTCATCGTTGGAGAGCAGGCCCGTCGCGTGGTGGCCCAGGCCAACAATCACCGCGCCTGTTAGCGTGGCGATATCGACAACGCTTGCTGGTTTAAAGCGCTCGGCGTAGGTCAGTGCGTCGCACAGTACCAGGCGGCCCTCGGCATCAGTATTAAGCACTTCAACCGTTAGACCTTTCAGCGTTTTAATAATATCGCCAGGCTTGGTGGCAAGGCCATCGGGCATATTTTCTGCGGCAGCGACAATAAATACCAGGTTGAGCTTGGGCTTGAGCGCAAGCATGGTCTTCACGGTGCCGAATACGCTGGCGGCGCCGCACATGTCGAATTTCATTTCGTCCATGCCTTCGCCGGGTTTCAGCGAAATGCCGCCGGTATCAAACGTGATCCCTTTGCCTACTAGAACATGAGGGGCTTCTTCACTCTCCGTCGCACCGTTGTACTTCATGACAATCAAGCGCGTAGGTTCGTGGCTGCCTCGGCCAACCGACAGTAGTGAGCCAGCGCCGAGGGCACCCAGCGCCTCTTCGTCGAGAATGTCCACCTCTAACGCGCCGTTGGACGCCTTGCCCAACTGCTCTGCCTGTTGGGCAAGGTAGCTTGGCGTGCACACATTGCCCGGTAAATTGCCCAACGTGCGGGCGTAGTTGATGCCTTGGCCAATCGCTGCGCCAATCTGGGCGCCTTGTTGGGTAAGCGTCGCGTTTTCAGGCTCGCTAAACAGCGTGAGTGCGTTAAGGCGTGCTAAAGGCGCTGGCTGCGACTTAAACTGGTCAAAGCGGTAAACCGCGCGTTCTGCGGCCTCCAGCACCTTACGCGCTTTCCAACTGCTGTCGCGGCTTTCAAGAGGAACATCATTAAACGCGATGCTTGCTTCATCGACGGGCAGCTTGGTCAGTGCCACCATGGCTGCGTCCAGCGCTTTTAAAAAGGCGCCTTCCTGGCACTTTTCGCGCTCTCCGAGGCCTACTAACAAAAGCCGTTCTGCGCAAAGCCCCGGCGCGAAAGGAATCATCTGTACGTTGCCAAGAGCTGGATCGAAATCGCCGCGCTCAAGCAACTGACCGATTAAACGTTCACTGGCGTCGTCCAGGCTGGCGGCCGTGGGCAACAAGTCGCTACCTTTAAACATGGGGATGACGAGACAAGCCGTTTCGGTTTTGGCCGGATTGGCGGTCTGAACGGAAAATTCCATAACGTCTCCAACAAGACAAGCATCGAGGGATTCGGGATAATGCCCCGTACTGGGTGTTGGGTTAGTGTACCCAAGCCATGGGCGCATTGCATGGCATCCTGCACGATTAGCCGGAGAGGGCATTGATTTTATTTCGGTACTTAACTCGCGAAGTGTTACTCACCATGTCGGCTGTGGCAGGGATCTTGCTGCTGGTCATTATGGGCAGTCGTTTTATTCGTTACTTCTCTGACGCGGCGGAGGGAGATATCCCCGTTACCATTCTGGGTAGCTTGATGGTGTTTCATCTACCTGGCTTTATGGAACTGGTGCTGCCGCTTGCGTTCTTTCTGGGCATCTTGCTGGCCTATGGCCAAATGTACATGAACAGCGAAATCACCGTAATGGTGGCCTGTGGCATGAGCCCTCTGCGGCTGTTGCGAGTAACGTTGCTGCCCGCCTCGGTAGTGGCGGTGCTGGTGGGCTTTTGTAGCTTGTGGCTAACCCCCGCCGGGGCGTTGCAAACGGCAGCGACGCTTGAAGAGCAGCGCAGCCGGTTGGATGTGTCGGTACTGGCGCCCGGGCGATTCCAGGATTTTGGTGGTGGGCGTACCGCTTATATCAGCGATTTCAGCAGCGATGGCACCGAGATGCAGGAGGTGTTGGTTCATGAACGGCCTAATACAGAAAACCCACATAGCTTTGTTACTCGGGCCGGTTCGGGGTATCAGGAAACGCGCGTTGAAACGGGCAGCCGCTTTTTAATATTGGAAAATGGCGAGCGTTACGGTGTAGTGCCGGGTCAGCAGGATGCTCAACGGCTAACGTTTGAACGCTATACGATGCGCCTGGGGTTAAGTCGCGGCCTTCAGGAGTTTGATTCTATTGAGTACGCTACCACCGCGGCGCTTTGGGATGACCCTAACCCACGCGCCCAGGCGCAGTTTCAGTGGCGTACCGGTTTGCCGTTCATGGTCTTTGTATTAGCGCTTATCGCCCAGCCGCTTTCTCGGGTGAACCCACGCCAGGGCCGGTTTGCCAAGCTACTACCGGCGGTATTTTTGTATGTGGCTTATTTGAGCTTACTGCTTGCAGCGGTCGATGCGATTGGCAGTGGAAAGCTCTCGCCATTGGTTGGCGTTTGGCCCGTGCATCTCTTGTTTTTAGGCCTCGGCTTGCTGCTTTTGTGGCGCTCACAACGTAAGGGGATGCGCTAATGCTGGCTGATCGTCTGGATCGTTACATCGCTCGCAACGTGCTGGGGGCAATTATCGTTGTGCAGTTTGTCCTGCTGGGGCTGGATATCACCATTGCCTACATTGGCGACCTGAGCGACGTACAAGGGGATTTTACCGCGTTTGATGTGTTTCTCTATCTACTGATGCGCGTGCCTTGGCGGTTTTATCAATACGCGCCCGTAGCGGTACTGATAGGCGCGCTCATTGGCTTGGGAAGTATGGCTTCCAGCAACGAGCTGACCGTGATGCGTGCTTCAGGTCGTTCGCTGGCGCGCATCGTCTGGGGTGTGATGAAACCGGTGTTGCTGGTGGTTGTGGCCGTGCTACTGGTTGCTGAGTTTGTAAGCCCGCGCACCGAGCAGTTTGCCGAAGCGTGGCGGCTTGAGCAGCGCCAGGGGGAAAGCGCTCAACCCGCCAGCCGTAGCGGCTGGCAGTTTGAAGGTGACAGCGTTTACCGATTTGGTGCCATACGGGCCGATGAGGTCGTGCTTGATTTAACCCGCTACCGGTTTGATGGGCGCCGCCTGGTGGAAGCCACCCACGCTGACCGGGCACACTGGGAAGAGGGCGCCTGGCGGCTTGCAAACATCACCACGACACGTATCTATGATGACCGCACTGAATCCGACTATCAGGCCAGTGCTGTTTGGGAAACACAGATTACGCCGGTGCAGTTAGAGCGGCTGCTGCGCTCGGTCGATAGTCAGGCACCCAGCGAGCTATGGGCGTATGCACGCTACCTTCAAGAGCAAGGCTTAACGGCGGATCAACCGCTGTTGTACTTTTGGCAAAAAGTCTTAATGCCCCTCACCATGGGATCGCTGGTATTGATAGCAGCTTCCTTCGTGTTTGGCCCGCTGCGCACTGTGGCGGCAGGGACTCGCGTCTTTTATGGCGTCGTGACCGGGCTGTCATTTAAATATATGCAGGATCTGCTTGCGCCTGCGTCGACGATCTTTGGGTTTTCGCCCGTATGGGCAGTGCTGGTGCCAACACTCGCCTGCGCTGCTGTTGGGGTTTACTTCCTGCGCCGTAATGGCTGACGTCATGGGCGCTGGTTTAGGTCGCCGCCTGGGCGCTCTGCTCTACGACAGCGTGTTGGTGGTGGCGCTTTGGCTGATTGTAACCATTGTCCATCTGGCTTTTTTTCGACTGATGTTGGGGCAGCCCGTTGAAGCCGTGGGTGCTTCTGCGCTATCGGTTTGGAGCCTGCGCGCGCTGTTACTGGTCTCCGTCACTTTTTTCTTCTGCTTTTTCTGGTCTCGTAGCGGCATGACGCTGGGTATGCAGGCATGGCACCTGCGCGTGCAAGCACCGAATGGGCAAAAAATCACCCTTAAGCAAGGCCTTGTTCGCTGTGTCACGGCTTGGCTTTCGCTGGCGGCGCTGGGCATGGGCTATGGGTGGGTGCTTGTCGATAAGCAGCGGCGCAGCTGGCCAGATATCGCCTCTCATACTTGCACGGTAATAGTACCGAAACGCCAGAAAACCTCTGACTAACGAGTGTGCTCATTACGTTAATCAGAGGTTTCCGTTGGCAAAAGTCGTATTAGGTGTTTCGCAACTAAATAACTAACAAGCTGAATTGAATAATAAAAGCTAAATGCTAAGGGCAATCACTGCTAAAGAGCATCTGTTTTTACTTGCAAAGATATATGCGAATCATTTACATTCACCTCACGTGATTAATGAGGTGTCGCCATGTACGTTTGCGTGTGCAAGGGAGTAACCGATCATCAGATACGTCAGCAGGTGAGCGACGGAGCGCGCAGCTGGCGAGAAGTACGTGAAGCCACCGGCTGTGCGACCCAGTGCGGCAAGTGCGCTTGTATGGCTAAATCGCTAACGCGTGAAGCGGTACAAAATGCCCGCTTGGAAGCCGATATGAGTCTCGCTTACGCCGTATGACGCGAATCACTCTTGTTAGAGTTATCGTTAGCAAATAACTGATTTGTTTGAATTTTTTGATCTCTTCTTTATACTCTCAGAAAGCTGGGAGTATGCCTTTGCGTGGCCTATACTCCTTTGTTAACGTAACTGTTTGATTGCTTAGATGAACTCTCAGCATTACAACGAAAAGGTGACGTCATGAAAGGTGATCCCCAGGTAATTCAGCATCTCAACAAAGCGTTAGGCAACGAGCTTATCGCTATCAATCAGTACTTCTTGCACGCCAAGATGTACAAGGATTGGGGCCTAAAAGCACTCGCCAAATGGGAATATGACGAGTCCATTGAAGAGATGCAGCACGCCGATAAGCTAATTGAGCGCATCCTGTTCTTGGAAGGTATTCCTAATCTTCAGGACTTGGGCAAGCTGCACATTGGCGAAAACGTTAAAGAGATGCTCGAAAGCGATCTGCGTATTGAGCACGACGGCCGTAACGACTACATCGAAGCCATCACGTATTGTGAAAGCGTTAAAGACTACGTTTCACGTGATTTGCTGCGTGATCTGCTCGCCGATGAAGAAGAGCACATTGACCATATCGAAACCGAGTTGAAGTTGATTGAGCAGGTCGGTATTCAGAACTACATGCTGCGCCAAATGCAGCTGGCGGGCGACCACGAGTAAGCGCTAGCCCAGCACTTATTGACGACCGCTCACAAAAATGCCCCCGACAGTGTCGGGGGCATTTTTTTGCCTGTCATGAGTGCTATTGCCTAACGGGCGGGCTTGCTTGACCCCACAAAAGTTGAAAGCGACACCGCCAGCACCGAGAGCAGCACCAGCGCCAGCGCAGGAATCAGCACCGCCCAAGGCGCACGCTCAATGTACGGCATGCCTTCTGCCAGTACTAACCCCCACTCTGGCGAAGGTGGCCGTGGCCCCAGACCCAAAAAGCCCAGTGCCGCAAGCGCCAGCGCAACCCCAGGCAAGCGCAGCATGGCGTGGCGAAATACCGGGCCAATCACCGCAGGAAGAATATAGCGGCCCATCAAGCGCAGCTGCCCCACTCCTAGAAGGGGCGTTATGCGTACGTGGGGCTGGGCTTTTGCCTCGGCGACCAGCGCTGCTGTATGCGCCGCCAGGGGTGCCCAGGCCACCGCGGTAACCGCAATAACGGCGCCGCTGGTGCTGGGTCCCATCAAACCGGCGACGATAAGACCCGCAATGGTGGGCGGCGTTGCCTTGGTAATCTCTATGGGGCCGGTAGCAAGCTTGGGTGCCAGGCCAATCAAGAGCCCCAATATCAGCGTGAAAAATACTACCGCAACCGCCATGCCAATGGTGGAGAGCGCGCCATGGGCCACGCGGGCCAGAATATCGCGTCCGGTGCCGTCTGCCCCTAGGGGCAAGCCAAGGCTGGGTGTTTCCAGGCGCATAAAGTCCGAACTAAACGGGTCGCGGGTAATGCCTGCAATCACTAGCACACACAGCAGAAGAACCGCGACGCTCGGGACGATCCACGCTCGCCGCGATACGCTTTGCTCGGTGTGGGTCACGGGCAGTGCACCCAGCCGAAATGCCCGGCCGAGCAGCAGCGCACGGCCAATGTTGGCAAGGCTGCCCAGCACAATCGCAATCACCAGCAGAATAAGAATGCCGGTTTGCAGTGCAGGCATGTCCTGGGCTGATGCCGCTCCCAGCGTTGCCCGGCCAAGGCCCGGAATCGAAAACACCTGCTCGACGGCTATCGCACCGCCGGTTAGGCCGACCATGACCATACCCACCTGGGGCATAAGGCTTGGCAGCGTACGGCGCAGAACGGAGAGCGTAATACGGCGATGAGAGAAGCCCGCCACACTCCAGGTGGCCACCCAACGCTCGGTAAAGGTGGCCGAGAGGCCATCGCTGAACAAGCGGCCCAGCAAGCCGCCTGCGGGAAGCCCCAGCGCCAATGCGGGAAGCACCGCGTAGCTCAAGCCGCGCCAGCCATAGGGCGGCAGCCAGTTAAGCCAGGCGGCAAACACTACCAGAAGCAACGAGGCGAGTAGAAACTCCGGCAGGGCCGTTAATGCCGCGCCCACGGTGCCAGGCGAGCGGCTAATCTGACCACGCAAACCCTGCCGCACCACTGGCAGGCAAATAAGCGTTGCGGTAACCACCGCCACCAGCATGGCAAAGCTCATTAGCAGCAAGGATACCTGTGCGCTTTTTAGCAGGCCGGGCAGCACCGGCGCGCCTGAAATCCATGAGTTACCTGCATCACCCTGCAAAAGCCCCAGCAGCCAGTGCTTCAGCATCTCCAGCGGCCCGGATTCCAGGCCCAACTGAGCACGAATGGCCGCCAGTGCTTCTGGTGTTGCCTCCTGTTCGGCAGAACGCGCCCGCAAGATGCTGAGCGCCGGGTCGCGGCCTGAAAGCCAAGGCAGTAGCCCCACCAGAACCACAACGCCTGCCAGCGTCACTAGGCGTGACAACAGGGGAATAAACGGCTCGATGCGTAAGCGGCGCCACAGGGGCTGTGATGTTGCGTTAATCATGCGTGGCGCGCCTTCAGGACTCGCTATCAGTATCGATAGCGGTTTTTTCGGTGATCAGCATGCGTTCACGCGGGTCGCGTTCGGCGTTGCTAACCCGTGCCGATTCCCCCTGAATGACCCGCTCGTGGAGCATCGGGATCGCCGCATCGGTGCGCAGAATAGCGGCTTCAGCGTCGATAATCGCTTGGCGGCGTGCTTCACCGGTGGGCTGCTGTGAAGCGTTGGCAAGCGCCTCATCAACGGCCGGGTCGCAAAGCTGGGCGATATTGAAAGAGCCTTCGCAGGCGAAGTCGCTGTACATGTAGGCCACCGGGTCGCCAGAATCCAGCACGGTGGCACGCGACAGGATAAAGGCGTCAAACTCACCGGCTAACGCGTCGGACTCAATATGCGCGTACTCGCGTACTTCCTGCGTCACCTTGAAGCCAGCCTGGGTCAACTGCTGCTCAAGCAGGACGGCGACTTCCGGCAGCTCAGCGCGATCAGTAAAGGTCGCCAGAGTGATTTCGACGCCCTCTGGTGCGGTAGGCGCGGCACGGTCATCTATTGAGGTGCGGTAGTCGCTTGCCCAGGCCAGTGCCGGACCCAGTAGACCTTCGGCAATATCGGCACGACCTTCGTAAACGGTCTTCACAATGGCGGCGCGATCAATCGCTTCACGCGCGGCCGCTCGCAGGCCGGGGTCCGCCATGGGGCCTGATTGCGTGTTCAGATACAGCGTGTTGGTGCGCGGCATGGGCACTTCGTGCACCAGCGCCTGGTCCAGCAGCGCCACTTGCGACACTGGAATGGCTTCTACCACATCGGCGGTGCCGGTTCTCAGGGCAGCGGCGCGCGCCGTACCGTCGGATACATAATCCGCATCGATACCAGCAATGGCGGCGGGCTCGCCCCAGTAATCATCAAACCGGTCAAGCGTGGCGCTGGTGGTGCCATTGATCTCTTTCAAAACAAAAGGGCCGGTGCCTGCTTCGATGGGATTCACTCGGCCATCGTCGCCATAGGCGCTAGCGGCTAGAATCGCCAGCTGCGGGCTGGAAAGTCGGTTGGCAATTAATGGGTCGGCTTTCTCGGTACGCACCAGCACGGCATTGTCGCCATCGGCTTCAATGGTCATGTTAACGCCGTCCAGAATACGCGGCTTGGGGGCCGCTTGAGTGGCGGCTGTCAGGGAGTTCACGACGTCGTTGGCGGTCAGCTCGGTACCGTCGTGGAAAACCACACCGTCACGAATCACAAAGCGCCACGTTTGGTCGTCCACCTGCTCCCACTCGGTCGCCAGGAACGGCTGCGGGTCACTGTTGGTGTCCAGACGAACCAGAGTTTCAGCGTTACTCCAGCGCGATAGTTTAAACGCGTCGTCGGATAATGGACTCAACCCTGAACGCGGCGGCTGAAGCATCGCGACGCTAATTCGCTCGTCGGCGTCTGGTGAGGCAGAGGTTTCATCACGCTGATTATCAAAGCAGCCAGCGAGTAGAAAAGGCGCGGCCAGGACAGCGGGTAACGATAGGCGAAACTTGTGGCGTAGCATTGGGGAGTCTCCATGTCAGGAACAGAAGTAGACGTTAAAAAAAGCCGCCAAACGTTCGTAAGCAAACGCTTGGACGCCATGTTGGCGAAACGGATTATTCGTCGCGGATAGGTTGTTTATAAGCCCGCTATAAAAGCGCCCCCACGTCCGTCGGACGACAGTGCGGGTAAGCGCAGGTAGGCAGTTGAGAGACGGCCTTGATCAAATCAAGCGTGATGGGATGGCGAGGTGTGCGCCAAAGCTCTGTGGTAGGGCGGTCTTCAACAATCCTGCCGTCGTCCATTACCAGGGTGCGCTTGCACAGGTTGGCGACCACGGATAAATCGTGGGACACCATCAGCAGGCCTGTGCCGTTCTCATCGCAAAGCCGCTTCAGCACGTTAATCACCTGGGCGCGCACCGGCAGGTCAAGCCCGCTAAGCGGCTCGTCGGCCAGTAAAAAACGCGGGCGGGTAGCGATGGCACGGGCAATGGCTACCCGCTGCGCCTGGCCGCCGGAAAGCTCATGGGGTTTGCGGTCCAGAAATGCAGTGCCCAACCCCACGTGCTCAAGCGCTTCCTGGGCGCGCTCAATCGGGTCGCACTTCACCTGAAGGCGAATCAGCGGCTCAGCAACCAGTGCGCGCACGCTCATTCGCGGGTCAAGCGAAGAAGCCGGGTCCTGGGGAATATACTGAACCGCTTGGCGGTACCAGCGCAGGCGGGCCGTGGACGCGGGGCGCACTACTTTATGTTGGCAGGTGATCGATCCGCTATCAGGTGCTTCAATGGCTAGAAGCGAGCGTAGTAGGGTGGTTTTACCCGAGCCGGACAAGCCCACCAGCCCCACACGTTCGCCGGGGTAAAGTGTAAGGTCAACATTGTTGATGATGTGCTTACGCTCACCTGCTCGCCAAAACACCTCACGTGGCAGCGTGACGCTTTTATTAAGCCCGCGTGCCGATATAAATGCTTCTCTACCCACGAGTGCTTCCTGACGACTAAACGGTAGGGGGCTTTGCATCAGGCGCTCTTTAAGTAATCAACGGATAGAGGTTCGGCCACGCTCGTGAACTCGGCTGGCTGTACGCTGTGTGCCGCGGCCACTAACTCTTGAGTAAAGCGGTGTTGTGGGGCGGTAATCAGGGTATCCAGCTCACCGCTTTCAATCATGACGCCGCGCTCGATAACCACCGCGCGTTGGCACAGCTGAGCGGCGGCGTGAAGGTCGTGAGTGATAAACAGCAGAGACGTGGCCGTTTTGCCGGTATGTTCGCGCAGGGCACGGAGTACCTGCGCCTGGGTGACGACATCCAGTGCGGTCGTAGGCTCATCAGCAACGAGCAACGAGGTTTTGCAGGCCATGGCAAGCGCGATACACACGCGCTGGCGTTGACCACCGGAAAGCTCGGCAGGCGTGCGTTTAATCAACCGCTGAGGGTCAGGAAGCCCCATGGCTTCCAGTAACGCAATAACGGCCTGCATGGCCGCTTTACGCGATAAGCCGTGGTGGCGCGTGAAGGGCTCGCGCAGCTGGGAGCCGATAGTCACCAGCGGGTTGAGCGCCGAAAGCGAATCCTGAAACACCATGGATACGCGGGTTTCATTGCGCCGCTGTGCAGCAGGGGTGTGAATAACGTCCTGGCCAAGAAGGCGAATGCTTCCCTGTACCTGAGCATTAGGCGGTAAAAGCCCTAACACCGCTTTCGCGGTAAATGATTTCCCCGACCCCGATGCGCCCAATAGGCATACGCGCTCATCGGCCATCACGTCAAAGGAGAGGCCATCAACTACCGGCTGTTGGTCAATTTGAATGCGCAGATTACGCACGGATAAAACGGGGTCGCTGCACATTGCCAACATCTCAAATCAGGCCATTAAATCGCTATTAATGGTTATGATATAACGTTTTCTATGGGGTCGACAATATGCCGTAATAAAATCCGGGAGCAGAGGAAGAGAGTAATAGAAAGAGAGTAATAGAAAGAGAGTAATAGAAAGAGCAGGTGCGGGAGTGATGAAAAATGTAGCAGAGATGACAAAAGGATAGACACAAAAAAAGCGCTGACGGTGCAGCGCTTAATGCATACCGGGCAGCAGGCTGCCCGGGGGATGGATTTATTTGGAGGAGGCCGCGAGAACGTCTTCGCTAAAGTTCGTAGCAGGCTCATCGACCGTAAAGGTCGCGCGGCTCAAGCGACGTACACGCTTCATAAACAGGGCGATGCACACCAGCGTACCCAGTGCCGCCACCACATAGCTCACCTGCAGTGGCAGGCCAAAACCAATCGGCGCGTAGGCGATATAGGTAAAGGTAGCCATGGTCATGAAGACCGCCGGAATTGACGTAATCAGGTACGGTTTGCGCGATAGCACCAGATACATCGTGGCGACCCATAGCGCGATCACGGCGGTGGTCTGGTTTGCCCAAGAGAAGTAGCGCCACAGTAGCGTGAAGTCCATGTGGGTGAGTGCGTACGACACGACAAACAGAGGTACAGCGATCAGCAGACGCTTAACGATCGGGCGCTGATCAATTTTCAGGTAGTCGGCAATGATCATGCGCGCGCTACGAAACGCGGTGTCGCCAGAGGTGATCGGAAGAACGATAACGCCCAGTACTGCTAGTGTGCCGCCGACGGCGCCAAGCATGGTGGTAGATACTTCGCTTACCACGGCCGCAGGACCGCCTGCTGCCAACACGTCAGAAAGGCTTTGATCACCGTGGAACAGGCTCATGGCTGCTGCTGCCCAGATCATGGCGATAATGCCTTCGGTGATCATCATGCCGTAAAAGATTTTGCGCCCGCTGGTTTCGTTTTCCGTTGTGCGCGAAATAATGGGCGTTTGCGTGGCATGAAAACCCGAAAGCGCGCCGCAAGAAATCGTTAAAAACAGTAGCGGGAAGATAGGTGCGCCTTCCGGATGCATATTTTGGAACGAAAGCTCAGGGATCGGCGCGCCCGTCACGATCATGCCAATGCCGATACCCGCTGCGCTGAACAATAACAGCGCACCAAAGTAGGGGTAGATGCGGCCGATCACCTTATCAATCGGTAGTAGTGTCGCAATCAGGTAGTAGACAAAAATCGCCATAATAATCAGGGTAAGTGATATCGGCGTCATATTGTCCAGCAGCGCGGCGGGGGAGGTGACAAATACGGTACCCACCAGCAACAGTAGTAAAATCGCAAAGCCGTTAACCACGTGCTTCATGACTTTACCCAGGAACTTGCCCGCCAGTTGAGGCAGGTGAGCGCCGTGGTTGCGAATCGAGATCATGCCCGTTAGATAATCATGCACCGCACCGGCGAAAATACACCCAACCACGATCCAAACGAAGGCGACCGGACCGTAAAGTGCGCCAAGAATAGGGCCAAAAATGGGCCCGACACCGGCAATATTAAGTAGTTGGATAAGCGAGTTACGCGTTGTGTTCATCGGTACGTAGTCGATGTTGTCACGCATACTATAGGCAGGCGTTTGACGCTTGCGATCAGTGACAAAGACCCGTTCAACGAATTTACCGTAGGTAAAATAACCCACGATTAACAGCAGTATCGAGACGATAAAGGTAATCATGTTGGGCACTCAGTGGTCATGGGATAATGAAAGACGACAGATGAAAAATCAGCTAGGGCGCTGATTAGTTGGCAGAATGTACAGTGTCGTTAAGCAAACCGCTTTAAGACTTTAGTGGCCCACTGAGCGTAATGACACACATCAATATGAAAACGGGCAGCCTTAGGCTGCCCGGTCATCTTCTTGCAAAACGTAAGCGCGTTATGAAGGTGTCACACCGCAGAGCATGCGCGCACCACCGCCACCCAAGTGTGGCTCGTCTTCATACGTGTCGCCGCCCTCATGAATAATCAGGGCGCGGTCTGTTATGTCGTCCATGCTCAGCCGAGGTGCCAGCACGGGCAGGTTCGCTTCCCCATCGTCGTTGACGGTCAGTACCGGCAGGTCACCCAAGTGGCCTTCGCCATAAGGACCCTGATGGGTATCGGTATTGTCCGGGTCGTAGTGACCGCCGGCGGCTTGAGCAGCGGTCATTTCGCCGTCATCGTTTTCGGCCGGTTCGCAACTGGGGTTTTCATGCAGATGAAAGCCATAAATACCCGGCTCTAGACCGGTAATGGAAGGCGTCAATACCACTCCCCCGAATTCGGAGCTTTCAACCGTCACGGTACCGAGTGCATCGTTTACGCCTTCGGATGTTACCTCGTGCATATTCACTTCAAGCGATTCGCTCTCATTTGTCTGAGCACTAGCGGTAGTGGCCAGTAGCAGGGCTGCGGCGATACCG
This sequence comes from Halomonas sp. 72, assembly GCF_052379785.1. Classification (NCBI taxonomy): domain Bacteria; kingdom Pseudomonadati; phylum Pseudomonadota; class Gammaproteobacteria; order Oceanospirillales; family Halomonadaceae; genus Halomonas; species Halomonas sp. 72. The sequence continues at coordinate 137,559 of NZ_JBQSYY010000002.1, forward strand.
GTGAGCGGAGCTGAATAACGCATCGTTCGTTCTCCTTTCCTGTTCCGTGGAAGCCCCCGAAGGGGTGCCTTTACAAGGTAGTTGCCGAGTCCCCATGTTGCCAACGCTGGCTGGCTAGCTTTAAGATAACGTTACGGATGACATCAGCCTGCCCAGCCGCGACAATAGCGCCTCGTTTTTACCCAGGAAGTGCTATGTTGCCGCTTAGAATCCTCTATCAGGATGAGCACCTTGTCGTCGTGCATAAGCCCTCCGGGCTTTTAGTACACCGCTCGGCGCTGGCACGGGGTGAAACGCAGTTTTTATTGCAGCAACTGCGTGACCAGATAGGCAAACGCGTTTATCCCGTGCACCGGCTGGACCGGCCAACGTCGGGCGTTATTGTGTTTGCCCTCTCCTCGACTGTCGCCGGGCTTTTAAGCGAAGCGTTTAGTGAACGTCAGGTCGAAAAGCGCTACTTGGCGGTGGTGCGTGGCAAAGCACCTGATGAGGCGCGTCTGGACTATCCGCTACGTGAAGAGGATGGCTTGCGGCCTAAAGCAGAAATGCCTGCGATGCCCGCCATGACCGATATACGCCGCCTGGACAGTGTCGAGCTTCCCGTTCAGGTTGACCGCTATCCAGTAGCCCGTTATTCGCTTGTGGAAGCGCGCCCACTCACTGGGCGTCGCCACCAAATTCGCCGCCATTTATCGCGGCGCGGTTACCCCATTATTGGTGATGCCAAGCACGGTAAAAGCGTCCATAATCGTTTTTTTGCCGACCAACTGAATGCGCCACGCTTGTTGCTAGCGGCCACGCATTTAGCCTTTGATCACCCCGTGCTGGCTAAACGGGTTGCGCTAACTTGCGCCCTGGATGACACCATGACCGCCTTGTTCCATCATTTAGGCTGGGCAGGCCACCTGCCGTTGGACAGCGTGCGGACACCGCCGCTGACTGCGCCCTCTGCCCTTCAAATGCTTTAAAAAGAGCTTGCCATGTCTACTACGCCTTCACTTCCACCGGTTACCCCGGCAAGTGCTGAGCCAGCCTCTGCTGGCACGGCTTTTAACGACTATGCTTCTAACGACTATGAGTTCCGTTTTGGCGGTATTCGACGCCTTTATGGGCAGCGCGCGGCCACCGCGTTTCGCCATGCGCACGTGGTGGTGGTGGGCGTAGGTGGCGTAGGTAGCTGGTCGGTGGAGGCGCTGGCGCGTTCAGGTATCGGTAAGCTTACCTTGATCGACCTGGACGATGTGTGTGTCTCCAACATCAATCGTCAGCTGCACGCGCTGGACGGCACCATCGGCCAGCCCAAGGTAGAGGTGCTGGCTGAACGCTGTCGTCTGATTGCGCCGGAAATCGACATTGTCGCTGACACCGCGTTTGTCACACCCACGAACCTGGCCGAGCGCATTCCCGAGGACGCCGACCACGTAGTGGACGCTATCGACAGTGTTATCGCCAAGGCCGCGCTGATTGCCTGGTGCAAGCGGCGTAAAATCCCGATTACCGTGACCGGTGCCGCCGGTGGGCAAACCGACCCCACACGTATTCAAGTGGCCGACTTAACCCGTACTGAGCACGACCCGCTGTTATCCAAAGTGCGCTCGCGCCTGCGCCGGGATTACAACTTCTCGCGCAACCCCAAGCGGCGCTTCTCGGTCGAGTGTGTCTACTCCGACGAGCAACTGGTGTATCCCGGTAGCGACGGTGAAGTGTGCCTGCAAAAGCCCGGCAGTGGTGATGCCACCCGGCTGGACTGCGCCTCCGGTTTTGGCGCCGCCACGTTCGTCACCGGCACGTTCGGCTTTGTAGCGGCCTCCAAAGTGCTCGAACGCCTGGCTAAAAAAGCCAACCAGCCAGCCACTCAGAAGGAAATCCAATGACCGCCCCCGTTCCCGGTATTTACCGCCACTATAAAGGCGCACTTTACGAAGTGGTTGGCACCGCCCACCACAGCGAAACCGAAGAGCCGCTGGTGGCCTACCGCGCCCTTTATGGGGAGTACGGTTTGTGGGTGCGCCCGCTTGAAATGTTTATGGAGACAGTGAATAAAGAGGGCCAGACCCAGCCGCGCTTTGCGCTTGAGAAGGCATTTTAGAGCACTCTTTGAGCAGAGCAGAGCAGAGCAGAGCAGAGCAGAGCAGAGCAGAGCAGAGCAGAGCAGAGCAGAGCAGATGGCTAATCCTGGCTGAAAAGCCGTCGCTTATTCCAGTACGTCACCATCAGGAAGCTATATGCCCTCACCGACGCCGCAACAAACGCTGAAAGACGTATTCGGTTTTGACGACTTTCGCGGTGGCCAGCAGGCCGTGGTCTCCCGGGTGTTAAAGGGCCACTCCACGGCGGCTATCTTCGCCACCGGTGCGGGGAAGTCACTGTGTTATCAGTTGCCTGCGCTGCATCTACCCCATTTAACGCTGGTGGTGTCACCGCTTTTAGCGCTGATGCAGGACCAGCTGGCCTTTTTAACCCGGCATGGCGTGGCGGCGGCCACTATTGATTCTACCCAGGACCGCGACACCGTGCGTGATGTGATGGAGCGCGCCAGAAGTGGCGAGTTGAAGATTCTCATGGTGTCGGTGGAGCGGCTCAAGAACGAGCGTTTCCGGAATTTTCTACGCCAGGTGAATATTTCGCTGTTAGTGGTCGATGAAGCCCACTGCTTGTCTGAATGGGGGCATAACTTTCGCCCCGACTATCTCAAGTTGCCTGAGTACCAGCGCGAGTTCGTAATCCCGCAAGTGTTGCTGCTGACCGCCACGGCCACGCCTGCGGTGATCGCCGACATGGGCGAGAAATTCTCCATTGATCCAAACAATGTGATTACCACCGGCTTCTACCGGCCCAATCTTGAATTACTGGTGCACCCAGTGGCGGGTAACCGCCAGCAGCATTTGATTGATTGGCTAAAACCCCAAATGCAGCCGGGCAATGAAGCGCCCAGCATCATTTATGTCACCTTGCAGCAAACCGCCGAACAGGTGGCCAGCGCCTTGGTTGCCCAGGGAATCAACGCTCAGGCGTATCACGCGGGGCTGGATTCATCGCGACGAGACGAGATTCAGCGCCAGTTTATGAGCGGGGAGTCGCCGTGCATCGTGGCTACCATTGCGTTTGGCATGGGCATCGACAAAGGCAATATTCGCAACGTCGTGCACTTTGATCTGCCCAAATCCATCGAGAACTATAGCCAGGAGATCGGCCGGGCAGGGCGCGATGGCTTACCTTCCACTTGCCTGACCATGGCAGGGCGCGATGGCCTGCGCGTGCTGGAAAACTTTGTGTACGGCGATACGCCGGAATATGTGGGCATTGTGCGCTTGCTTGAAGAGATCGCTGCTGCCGGTGCCACGCCCGAGCGGCAATGGGAAGTGCTGCTCAATGTGTTGTCGCGCGATACCAATATTCGCCTGCTGCCATTGAAAACCCTGCTGGTACGGCTGGAAATGCACGGCATTATTGCACCGCGCTTTGCCTTTCTGGCGGAGTACCGGCTGCGTTATCACACTGAACCAGAGGCGCTGGTCGCGCGCTTTCAAGGCGAACGGGGATCCTTTGTCCGCCTGCTGGTCGACAACATCCCCATCGCCCGCACCTGGGGGAGCGTGGATTTCGAGCGGCTGCAGTCGGCTGGGCAGGCGCAGCAGATTGATGCCTCCCGCGCCCGTGTAATCACCGCTCTTGAGTACTTTCAGGACAAAGGCTGGCTGACGCTGGAAGGCAAACGAATGACCGACGTGTATGACGTCCGTCAGCCGGCATTCAGCCTTGAGAGGCTGGCGAGCCAGCTATATGATGAGTGCTTAGTGCGTGAGCAAAGCGAGATCGAGCGGCTGCAGGCCATGCTGGCGCTCTTTGAGTCCGACACATGCCTGACTCGGCGTTTAACCGAGCACTTTGGCGACACCACGTTAAGCGCAAGCGACGACAGCCGGTGCGGGCACTGCTCGGTCTGCTATGGGCATCGCGTTCAACTGCCTGCCGCGCCGTCTTTACCGGCACTGACAGACGCCGATTTCAGCCGTTACGCCGTGCCCTTTATGGAACGCCATACGGCGCAAACGGGCCAGCCTCCCAACAGCCAGCGGCTAGCCCATTTTTTGTGCGGCCTGAGTATGCCGGTGTTTACACCGTTCAAGGCGCGAAGCCTTGATGGCTTTGGCGTATTTGAGCAGCGCGCCTACCCTGAAATACGGCAGTGGGCCGAGCGGTGCCTTACCCTTGGCGCTTACCCCTGACGCAGCGTAATGCGGGTGAGTTCTGAAGGCTTGCCTAAGCGCAGTGCAAAGCCAGGCCAGAGCCCGGTGCCGTTATTGACGTAAAGCGTCATTCCGTCAACATCGTAAAAGCCCGAGACAAAGCCGTTATTGGCCAAGGCCACAATACGATCAAACCCCCAAATCATACCGCCGTGGGTGTGGCCGGAAAGCTGCACATCAACCCCGGCGGCAGCTGCCTTGGCGGCATCAAAAGGCTGGTGGTCGAGCAGGATGATCGGCGCGCTATCGGGAGCACCAGCGATTGCTTCGTCTACATCCGGCGCAGGCCAGCCGGTGCGCGGCGCGCGTAAATCGGTGATGCCAGCCAGTACCAGGTGGGCGTCGTCTCGTGTGATCACAGTATGTTGATTGGCCAGCGTCTGCATACCAAGTGATTGGTAATGTGCCATCCACTGCTCGTACCCAAAGTAATATTCGTGGTTGCCGGGGCTTGCATAAACGCCATCTGGCGCCGAAAGCGCTTGAAGCGGTGCTACATCCAACCTTCGGGTTTCAAGGTCGCCGTCGATCAGGTCGCCGGTAATCACGATTAAATCAGGCGCCAAGGCGTTGGTTTTGGTGACTACCGCTTTAACCCATGGCGCCTCAAATAACCGGCTAATATGCAGGTCGGTTAAATGGATTATTTGATACCCGTCAAACTGCGTGGGCAGCCCGGTAATGGTTACTTCAACCTCCTTCATGGGCGGTACGCGTACTGCCTGGTTGACCCCAAAGGCTGCGATTGCCAGCGCGATGACCCCGATCGCATAACGTAACGAGGCAGGGATTTTAAGTCGCCGCCTTTTTGCTGCTATTAAAAGAAGTGTTACCGCATCAACGATGAGTTGTAACGCCGCCAGGAAAAGAACGGTGCCGAACAGCCAGTTGATCATCAGCACCATACTTCTGGGTACCTCGGGGGAAAACATGCTGCCAAAGGCCAAAAACGTCAGCAGGTGGTGCTGTGACACGAGCAGCAGTAACGCGCTAAGGGCAATCTTGACCCATAACGGCCAACGCAGCGGCACCAGGAAACGGGCAATAACCATCAGGCAGGGTATGGCAACGATGAAGTGAAACATCAAAAGGAACTCGTATAAGAGAGTGGGCGTAGTTATATAGATAAACGACTAAATTAGCTATTCATCAAAAAAGTGTAAAAATCGCGTGGTTCAACGCTACGTGCATTCGCTAAGCGCTTTCGATACGTACGTTCGCTAAGTGTTGCCACTAAGTACGTTCATCGGGCAGGCGTCTTTCGCGCCAGTTATCCCACGCGGGAGCTGGACCCACCATGTCAAACAGATGATCCAAAAAGGCGCTTACCTTTCGCGTATGCAGGCGACGCTGCGCGTACAGTACATGAATATCGCGCCTGCCGGGGGCCACCTCGCAGCGCCACGCTTCAAGCACGGGTAGCAGTTTTCCCGAGGCCAGCTCATCGGCGATTAGCCAAGTCGGAAACATGACAAGCCCGTGCCCCATGAGCGCTGCTTGTACCAGGCTTTCGGCATCATTGCTACAAAGCGGGCCATCCACCTTGCAGGTCAGCGGTTGGCGCTGCTCGGGGTGGTGGAAGTACCAGCGCTGGCGACCCATTTCACCCTGGTAAAGTAGGCAGCTGTGCTGAGCCAGGTCATCAGGCGTATTCGGCGTGCCTGCATTGTGCAAATAGCTCGGCGCGGCGGCCACCACGTAATTCATCGGGGCCAAGCGGCGTGCCACCAGCGTAGTGTCAGCAAGCTCACCTACGCGAAAGGTGATATCGATGCCCTCGCGTACTGGGTCAGTGAGTTGATCGGTCAGCATTAACTCGACGTTGACCGCCGGGTAGCGCTGCTGAAAGCGATGCAGAATTGGCATGATTTGGCGCTGACCAAAGGCGACCGGCGCGTTTAAGCGCAGCACTCCGGAAGGCTCGGCATTTGGCGCTGTCAGCGCTTCGGTCGCCAGGTCGAGCTGTTCAAGGATGCCTCGCACGTCTTGATAGTAGCGCTCACCGGCTTCGGTCAGCGTCACTGCCCGCGTGTGCCGATAGAGCAGTTGCTGACCCAACGACTCTTCCAGGGACGCAATTTGGCGCGAGATAGACGACACAGCGCGATGAAAATGACGAGCCGTGGCGGTAAAGCTGCCGGTTGCGGCAACGCGCTCGAAAACGCGTAATGCATTGAGATCCATTGAGTTGTGCCTACAGCAATAAAGATTTGCGGTTTTTCCAATTGTAGCAACTTTGGCTGCTGTCCAGAATAAGCCTCAACCGATACGAGCCCAGCGTTCGTCGATTTTAGAACTCACTTTGTCAACACTCGCTGGATTGATGCGAGTTATCTCATTTGGATAAGGAGTCAATAATGCGTAAAGGCAACGCGCTTGTCGTAGGCGCGACAGGAATCACTGGCGGTAACCTGGCAAGCTATCTTAATGCCAGCGGCTGGACTGTTTATGGTTTATCACGCCGCGCCACTACCCAGACCGGTGTTATCCCTGTTGCCGTTGATCTGCTGGATCGCGAAGCGACCGAGAAAGCTCTGGCCGATTTACCCATCACGCACGTGTTCTACTGCACCTGGGTCAAGCGCGATAGCGAAAAGGACAATGTCGAGGCCAACGGCGCGATGATGCAGAACCTGCTGGATGCCCTGCAGGGTGCCAAAATCAAGCATGTCTCGCTGGTAACCGGCACCAAGCAGTACCTGGGCTCTTTTGAGAGCTACGGCAGCGGCAAGACCGAAACGCCATTTCGCGAATCCGCGCCGCGCGTACCGGGTGAGAACTTCTACTACGCCCTTGAAGACACCCTGTTCACCGCCGCCGAACGTGACGGCTTCAGCTGGAACGTGCACCGCCCGCATACTGTGATCGGCTATGCCCTGGGTAACGCCATGAACATGGGCGTGACGCTGGCGGTTTACGCGTCTATCTGCAAAGCAACCGGCAAGCCGTTTACCTTTCCAGGCTCGCAGACTCAGTGGAATTCACTGACCGACCTAACCGATGCGTTGGTGCTGGCGCGCCAGTTGGAGTGGGCGGCCACCACTCCGGGTGTACACAACGAAGCATTCAACACTGTTAACGGTGACGTTTTCCGCTGGCGCCGGATGTGGCGTGAAATAGGCGAGTTCTTCGAACTGGAGGTGGCCGATTGCCCGGAAACGCCGCTGCCGCTGGAAACACAAATGGCCGATAGCGCGCCAATCTGGGCCGACATTGCTGAAAAGCATGACCTTGTTGAAGCCGATGTGACCAGGCTAGCTTCCTGGTGGCACTCTGATGCCGACCTTGGTCGTGAGCTTGAGTGCGTTAACGATGTGACCAAGTCACGCGATTTCGGCTTTGACCACTTCCGCGAAACCCGTGGCGCGTTTTTTGATCTGTTCACCCGCCTGCGCGCAGAACGCATCATTCCTTGAGCCATACCGCTTTCAGAAAAATCGCCACCGGGGTGCCTAATGGCACCCCATTTTGCGTTCCTGAGCGCCTTCTTGGATGTAATGGCTCAAGTGCGGTGATAAAAAATGAGTTAACCGGATGCTGGTTAAAAGAGTAGCAAAGCTATTAATGATTCTAATGTATAGCAGTAAGTGTCGCTCTGGCCTGTTGTGAAGGAATAGATTAAAAGATATTTGTCGTATTCTTTAAAACAGTAAAGCGCACTAAGCCCGGGCCTTGTTATGCTTTTAAAAAGCCTAACAACCCTGTTTCTTTTTTACTTTTACGCGTTACTATTAACACTGTTCGTGTCGATGTTTTTAAATGCTCGAAGATAAAAGAAGGTGGCCCGCGAGTTAACGCATGCGGATAGTTATACTGAAAAAACGCACCGGTCTGGAGCGTTAGAAATGCGCCGTCCAGCGCAACGAAGGCTTCGTGGGCAAGGGCGGGTAACGCAATAGAGAGCGACGGGCTGTGTTGCCACAGCTCACAGTAGCCACACTGGTTGTGCCAGTCTGACAACGTGCTGGAAAGCGCGCGGCCAGTAGCCGTATCGGGTGGGAGAGAGTGCGCTACAGGGTGCTCGGCGTGTTCATCCGTAGAGTGATGATGTTCAGCATCCGCATTGTGGTGATGGCTGCTGCTGTGGTTGTGGCTGTGAGCATGGTGGCCATGGTCGTGATGACTGGCCTGGAACTGAGAAATGAGCGGCCCCGCAAATAACAGGCACATGGCTACCCACGCCATCGCTAATGTAACGCGATAGTAGGGTAAGCGTGCTGAGCGAGACAGTGGCATCAAATTCAGCTCTCACGGGGTTAACAAGAAGCGTGATTGTACCAGTCCGGTACTGTGTAACCATAAAATTATCCGTTAACGGTAGATTCCTTAAATCGCTGAGCCTTATGCGACCTATAACCGCACACTTTATATGAATGATTTTAGAAGATGTTTGTAGCGTTTTAATCGTTAGCTTTTTTAAAAATCAATAATCCTTTGCATATACGTCATGCCGATAAAACACACTGTTTAATATCTCTTGGGAAATGATAAGCATGTCCTCAAAAAAAAACGATCCAACGCTGCCCCGGCGAAATGGAAAAATTCTCTTTGCGCTATTAATGCGAATGCACTTTTATGTGGGGCTGTTGGTAGGTCCCTTTATCCTGGTGGCCGCCTTAAGCGGTATTGTCTACGTTTTAACACCTTCGGTGGAATCGTGGCTTTACCGTGATGCCTTAACAGTAAGTACCCAAGATGCACCGCAGCCGCTGGCACGGCAAATTGAAACGGCGCAGTGGGTGATAGGCCAGGACACGCTACCCGCCGCGGTTCGCCCCGCACCGGATGCGCACAGTACCACGCGTGTTATGTTTGCTGATCCAGCGCTTGGACCCTCCGAGCATCGGGCTATTTTTATAGACCCGGCAACGCTTGACGTAAAAGGCGACATGACGGTGTACGGCACCAGCGGCATATTGCCGTTTCGCACGGCGCTTGATCAGTTTCACCGTGGTTTGCTGTTGGGTGATATAGGGCGTTTGTACAGCGAACTAGCGGCGTCATGGTTATGGATCATTGCGCTGCTGGGCCTGGTGCTTTGGTTAGCGCGACGTAAAACGCTTAAAAGCCCAAGCCCGCGTATGGCGGCAAGGCGCTTGCACGCAACCGTAGGTGTTTTTGCGCTCGTCGGGCTGCTGTTTTTCTCAGCCACGGGGCTTACCTGGTCGCAATGGGCCGGTGGCAATATTGGCGAATTAAGACAGGCGTGGGGCTGGGGTACGCCGAGTGTATCGACCGTGCTTCCCGCGCCAGGGGATGCAGTGAGCCATGATTCCCATGCCCATCACGACATGCATGCCGACCATGGTGTGAGCAGCGCCCCCGAAGCCGGAGATTTTGTAAGCCCGGAAGGGTTCGACCAAGCGCTTGCGGCAGCCAGGAGTGCAGGACTACTGGCAGGTAGAATCCAGCTAGAACCGCCTGCCAGCGAAGGCCGAGCGTGGCGTGTGACTGAAATTGACCGCCGCTGGCCTACTCAGGTAGACCAGATCGCACTGAACCCAAGCGATATGCGTATTCTTGAGCAAACGGATTTTTCAACGTTTCCCTTGGCGGCAAAGCTAACGCGCTGGGGTATTGATTTACATATGGGCGTACTGTTTGGCCTGCTTAACCAGCTGGTGCTGGCGCTATTTGCAGCGGCCCTGGTGTTTCTTATTGTGTGGGGTTATCGGATGTGGTGGCAGCGCGTTAAAAACACCACGGTGAATAAGGCACAAACCATGACCGCGCTGTTTATCATGCTGGGCTTGCCCGCTCAGTTGGGCCTGCTCGCCATCCTAACGCTTTTAGGGTTCGCCTTACCGGTATTGGGCGGCAGCTTGATCATTATTGCGATTATTGATGCGCTGCGCTGGGCGGCTTCCAGAAAGCCCCGAAGCGTGTAAAAACGCTGATAATAAGCGCAATAGAAAAGGCCTCAGGTCGATACCTGAGGCCTTGGCGCTTGCAAGCAGATTTATTCCCACGCGGGGAAGGGGTCAGGCAGTGTTTTCCACATCTCCATGCCTTCCAGTAGCTCGCCTTCGTTGAGTAAGCAGGCATCCAGCGCTTCACGCATGCGGGCTTTATCCAGCCCTTGGCCGATAAACACCAGCTCCTGGCGCATATCCCCAAACGGCTCTTCCCACTTCTCGGTGATGAATTGGCGGTACTCGGGGTCAGTTGGCCAGCGCTCTTCAGGAACCGCCTTCCAGAACATACCGGCCATGCCGTGATGGGCGATGCCGCCTGCCTGGCTCCACTGCCCGGCCCACTGAGGGCGAGTGGCCAGCCAGAAAAAACCTTTCGAGCGCAATAAACCCTCGCCAAACCACTCGGAATGCAGCAGGTCGTGAAATTTGGCCGGGTGAAATGGGCGACGGGCGTGATAAGCAAAGCTTCCGATGCCGTACTCTTCGGTTTCGGGTACGTGCTCGCCACGCATCTCTTTTAACCAGCCCGGCGCCTGCTGAGCGCGCTCAAAGTCAAACCTGCCAGTATTTAGCACTTTATTAAGCGGCACGCCGCCTTGGCGAATAGGCACCAGCTCGGCATCGGGGTTGAGGGAGTGCAAAATGGCTTTGAGTGCCTCCAGCTCTTTTTCGCTAATTAAATCCGTTTTACTAATCAGCAATACATCGCAGAACTCGATCTGATCCACCAGCAGGTCGGCAACGTTGCGTTCATCCTCTTCGCCGAGACTTTCTCCTGCTTCCGCTAGGCTTTGCGCTTCACGGTATTGGGCAAGAAAGTTGGCACCATCAACGACCGTTACCAGCGTATCCAACCTGGCGATATGGGAAAGGCTTTGGCCGTCCTCATCCTCAAAGGTAAACGTTTCAGCCACTGGCAAGGGTTCGGAGATGCCGGTCGACTCAATCACCAGATAATCGAATTTTCCTTCCTTTGCCAACTGGTTGACCTCGATAAGCAGGTCTTCGCGCAGCGTGCAGCAAATGCACCCATTGCTCATCTCGACAAGGCGTTCTTCTGAGCGATTAAGCGCTACTTCGTTCTCAAGCGTTGATTCGCCCGGGCCACCGCGCACCAGCGCGGCGTCGATGTTCACCTCGCTCATATCGTTCACAATCACCGCCACGCGAAGGCCTTCACGGTTGGCGAGGATATGATTGAGCACAGTGGTTTTACCAGCACCCAGAAAGCCCGACAGCACGGTAACGGGCAGGGGAGAAAACGCAGTCATTGCTAGCATGCCTCTAAATGGTTTTATGTTATGTAATAATATAACAATATATGGCGACTAGAAAGTGCTGTTAGCGAAATGGTGAGGCTTGGTGACAGATGCAAGAAAGGAGGGATGGGCACTTCGGTTTTTAAAAAAACTTATTTATCATTGTCTTAATATATAAATATTAAGTAAATTAAACTATTTATTAGTTTTATATTTTCATCTAGTAAAAATATAAATTTCGTAATACGAAAGATTAATACAAACGTAAACTACCCTGAGCTACCTTTTTATGAACAATAAAATATAAAAAGGTAAGAACTAATGCGGGTAAAAACACCGTTACCATCCAATAAAGTGGCTCAGTCCTCCTTGTCCAAAGGATTAGCTTTGTTAACTGCAGTGGCAGAGAAAGGCTCAGAAGGAATTAATCTGAGTGAGGCTTCCACGAAAGCTGGAATAAATATTTCAACAGCTTACAGATTGCTGAATGCCTTAGTTGAAGAAAACTTCATTAGCCTTGACCCTTACTCTAAGTTCTACCATCTAGGGCTTATGCCTTATGAAATTGTTGAACGAGCTGGATCTGATGTTGCTTTCCTTGAGCTTCGTCGAAAGTTACACCCAACCTTATTAGCTATACAGGAGGAGGTTGATGGAATTGTTTGTCTTTCTGTTCCATCTCGAGGCGAATCATTATGTATCGACCTTGTTTCTGGTAGCTCTCATATAACAATCAATACTTTAAAAATAGGTGCAAGACGCCCGCTCGGCGTTGGCGCTGCTAGCCTCGCACTACTTGCCAGCCTCTCCGACGAAGAGAGGGAAAAAGTCATCATATCCGAGGCAGAGCGATATCTAAGGTATGGCTGTATGACAGCTGAAATTGCTCGCGATGCAGTAAGTCTTCTCGATTCTCAAGGCTACGTTTTTAACGATGCTTATGTCATTCCAGATATCGGTGCGATTGCATTACCACTGTTCTCAGAAAATTCGTTGATTGGCGCTATCTCCGTGACGACCACAATTTCTCGATTAAGCAAAGAACGGCGAAAGCAGATTGCGGCGATGATTTGTGCTGCCGTCAAACGTGAAGGCATGCAGGTTAAGAGGAGACGCTGATGTACCCAATTGACTTTTTTTATAGGCAAGTACTTAAAGATGGGAATCGTATTGCAGTTGAGTTCGGCGACGAAAAAATCACTTATAAAGTGTTAAAGAATAAATCGGATGCTTTGGCTGCGGCGTTTCAGGATATTGACTCGACTCCGGGTTCCAGAGTTGGCATTTGTTGCTTCAATCATATCGACCACTTAATCGCTTGGCTGGCGGTTCTGGCTGCGGGGAAAGTGTGGGTTCCTCTCTACCCAAAAAATAGAGAGGCGGAAATCTGTCAATCGATTGAATTCACTGAAATGTCGATTGTTGTTGTAGATGAGGATAGCCATCACTTGGTCAAGAATGGCGGAGCTAAGATTCTTATTGCGAGCGCAGAAGAAGGGCAGACTTCATTAGCCAAATTGATCCGAAAATATGAAGGAAAGAAACCGACCTTTCACCTTTTACCACTCCATGAAACACAAGCAATTAAGTTCACTGGAGGTACTACTGGTAAACCAAAGGGAGTAATGCAGCCTTACCGTGCTTGGAACACGAATATCGTTACACAGATCTTGGCGTGGGACATGCAAGAGGGCGATCGATATCTCGCAGCGGCACCAATCACGCATGGAACCTCGACATATATTTTACCGACGCTAGCAACCGGAGGCACCATCGTCATTTTGGACCAGCCTCGACCAAAAGAGACGCTTCATTATTTACTAACGAGCGATATCACTACCACTTTTTTACCGCCGACAGTTCTTTACTTGATGATGCAGATACCTGAAGCCAAAGAGGGAAGTTACGATCGGCTAAGAAACCTTGTTTATGGATCGGCACCGATGCGATCAGAGGCTATTGCTGATGCTCAAAAAATATTCGGGCCTTGTATAGCTTCAAATTATGGTCAGACGGAGGCGCCGCAGATCGCCACTATGATAACTGCACAAGACCTGCTTCGCCCCGAAAAACGGGCCTCTGTTGGTCGTGAAACCATTCTTTCGAAAGTTGGCATTATCGATGAAAGCGGTAATTTGCTTCCCGCTGGATCTAATGGAGAGATCGTTCTGCGAGGTGACCTCCTCATGACCGGCTATTGGCGTCAGCCAGATAAAACTGCTGAGACTTTAGTTGATGGATGGCTTCGTACTGGTGACCTTGGCTTTGTCGATGATGAGGGTTTTCTTTTCATTAAAGGGCGATCGAAGGACGTCATCATCACAGGAGGCTTCAACGTCTACCCAATCGATATAGAGCCGGCTATCGCTGAGCATGAGGCGATTATAGATTGTGCTGTCTTCGGCGTACCTGATGATAAATGGGGGGAGGCTGTCCATGCCGCTGTTGAATTACGTGATGGAGTTCAGGTGGAGCCTAATGAAATTATTGCATTCATTAAGGAAAAACTTGGGTCGGTAAAGACCCCCAAATCTCTTGTTGTCTACGATCGTCTACCCCGCAACGCGTATGGAAAGCTTCAGAAGCAGACGCTCATTGATGACTATATAAAGTCGGCCAAAGCCGGCAAACAAAAGGATACATAATTATGGTCTTTAAAACGCCTACCACTTCTCTAAGCCGACATACTCCTACAGCGGTCTTTTATCGGGAAAAAAACCTCGTTGAAGATATGCTCAAGTCCGGCTCTCAATCTGATTTCGTTTCCGTGATGATGGAACATATCCTTGGCCGTCAAATTAAGCCTGAGGAGCAGCGAGTAATGAATGCTGTTCTAATCACCATGATGGAGCATGGCTTTACGCCTAGCGCCATAGCAACGCGTTCCGTCTACATGAGCGCACCTGAAAACTTACAAGGGGCCGTAGCTGCAGGGCTTTTAGCAATCGGAAGCCAGTTTGTCGGGACCGTGGAAAACAATGCGCGCTTATTAGCCAGCCTTGCCTCATTAGAGGGCGAAGAACGCAGAACATACGCTAAAGAGATCGTCAATGAATATCGAGGCCGAAAAGCACACATCCCAGGCTTCGGGCATCACCTACATTATCCTGACGATCCTCGGGCAAAACGGCTTATAGAAATAGGTCAAAAAAATGGGTTCTCAGGAAAGTATATCGAATCCCTCCATCTTCTTTCCGAAGTTATTGATGAAATCACAGGGCGGCACATTACTATCAACGCGACTGGCGCAACAGCCGCACTGCTTGGCGAAATGGGTATTCCTGTAGATCTGATGCGAGGCTTCTCTGTTATTGGGCGCACCGCCGGTCTGGTTGCCCATATTGCGGAAGAGCAGCAACGCCCTTCAGGCCGATATATCTGGGACCTCGTCGATAAATCTATACCCTACGAGGATTAAAGAAATGTCCAATTATGTACTTATTACAGGCGGCTCAAGGAACATAGGTGGTGCGATAGCGAAACGCCTTTCTGAGGATGGACTGCGTGTTGTTGTGGTAGATCGGATTCAACCTGAACATGAATACGCAGAGAAATTTATTGAGGTCGATCTCGCGGATGCCATAGCGACAGAGAACAAAATCATCGAATTTACCGCTACTCATAGCGTACTTCGGCTAGTCAATAATGCCGGTATCGTTATGCCTTCTGCGATTGAAGATACCGAGCTTGATAGCATTGAGAAAGTCGTTTCCATCAACCTGACAGCACCAATTTTATGTGCCAAGGCTGTTATTCCTGCAATGAAAAAGGCTGGTATAGGCCGCATTGTTAATATCTCTAGCCGCGCCGCTTTAGGTAAAGAAATGAGAACGGTTTATTCGATGACGAAGGCTGGGCTACATGGTTTAACGAAAACATGGGCACTCGAACTCGGACGACATGGTATCACTGTCAATGCGGTGGGCCCCGGCCCAATACGAACAAGTCTGTTTGAAGAGGTTAACCCGCCGGACGATCCACGCACGAAATCCATCATTGAGCGCGTACCTGTTGGAAGGCTAGGCACGCCAGATGATGTTGCTAATGCAGTAAGTTTTTTTGCATCCGAAAAATCAGGCTTTGTTACTGGGCAAGTACTTTACATCTGCGGAGGCATGACGATCGGCTCCGTATAAAGGTTTCCAGTTGCATTAGCACTGGAGAATCCCCGAGTGGGTACATTCATGCAGAGGAAAAAATAATGACAAAACTCTCGAAGACACTGTTGTCGTCCATTTTGGTCAGCACTTCACTCATGGCGTTCACATCGCAAGCGAACGCACAAGCAGAGGACTTTCCAACTAAGCGTATCAATATGATCGTTCCCTATAGTGCTGGTGGATCGACCGACATACTTGCTCGTCAAGTAGCAAGGGGGCTAACAAGCGTCCTTGATGAGACGGTGACCGTGGAAAACCGGGCCGGAGCCGGGGGCACGCTAGGAAGCACACAGGCTGCAATGGCAAACCCTGATGGATACACTCTCTTTATGGGAAACGTTTCATCTCATGGCATTGCGCCGGCTGTCTATAAAAACCTGCAATACGATGCGAAGAATGATTTTGATCCAATTATATATCTTCTTTCGATCCCGAATGTGATGGTGGTCTCTAATGAGAGCAATATTAATTCGGTAGAGGAATTTATTGATCAAGCCAATGAGCGAGAGATGAGATTCGCTTCGTCAGGAGTTGGAAGTTCAATTCATCTATCAGGGGAGATGTTTAAAGCACGTACGGGGGCTCGGATGACGCACGTACCATACCGTGGAAGTGGTCAAGCAATGCCAGCACTACTTTCTGGGGATGTTGACGTAATGTTCGAGAATATGCCTTCGGCTCTCCCGCAAATCCAATCAGGTGCAATCCGACCTCTGGCAGTCACGACGAGTGAGCGATCCGCAGCATTGCCTGATGTTCCCACACTTTCTGAGGCGGGTATTGCCGAACTTGAGGAATTTTCTGCCATTTCATGGTTCGGTCTATTTTCTCCAGCGGGAACAGATGATGCAGTGGTTACGAAACTTAACGAAGCAATGCAGGAAGTGATGCAGAGCGACGATTTTAAGGAATTCGCTAGGACGCGAGGGGCCACGATCGAAGGTGGCGAACCAGCAGACCTTGCTTCACATGTCGATCAAGAACTAGCTCAATGGAAAACGGTCGTCGATGAAGCCGGCGTGACCGTGGAGTAAGTATTTTAGAGCGGACGTGAAAATTTACGTCCGCTCCACTTCATTGGGTTTATAGAGGGCTTATCGATGAGCGACGACATTGAACAGAGACCCGAGGCTGTTGCTAAAAAAAGCATAAAAGATGCCATGCTTGGGGGGGGAATATTTGTGGCTTCAGTTCTCTTCGCTTGGATTGTAATTCCTGCGGGAGTGGTTTCACCTGCTTCAGTAGAGCGGCTTCCTCTCTCTCCGGTCTTTCTACCTTACGTTTTAACCACATTAATTGGGATTTTTGGCTTGATCTACGGGATGCAGGCATCAATCGGCCTAGGGGTTCCTAAAGAGGAAAATGATGAGTCTACCCATTTAAGGCGTAGGTGGCCGTTACATATTTTATTAGTAGCCGCCTGTTTTTTTGCCTATTGCTTTTTAACTCAGTACCTCGGTATGTTGTTGATATCTATAATGGTTACAGGGTTTCTTATCTGGCTGGGTGGAGAGCGACGGCCTCTAATCCTGGTTTCAGTCTCAATCGGGCTTCCGCTAGTTCTTTATCTATTCTTTACGCTGTTTGCGCAGGTTCCGCTTCCGAAAGGCCTACTTGAAGGATGGATCTGACGATGATGTCAAACATCGCCGAGGGTATTACCCTTTTTTTCAGTCTCAGTAACTTTCTTGCTATAACGGTCGGGGTATTAGTTGGCGTGACAGTTGGGGCCATTCCTGGGCTAACTGCAACAATGGCTGTAGCGCTGGCTCTGCCTTTTACATTCTCGCTCGACCCTATCACTGGAATATTGCTTCTGATAGGAATCTATAAGGGAGGAATTTTCGGGGGATCAATTACCGCTATTTTGGTAAAAGCGCCTGGAACGCCAGCAGCAGCTTGTACAATCCTTGATGGCTACCCAATGGCTCGCAAAGGCAAAGCCGGAAAAGCGCTAAAGATAGCCTTATATTCCTCATGCACGGCAGATTTAATCTCCAATCTTGCTCTTATCTTCCTAGCCGGAACCATTGCAAGTTTCGCGTTAAAATTCGGACCTCCAGAGTATTTCTGGCTAATAGCTTTTTCTTTGACAATTGTAATCTCGATATCAGGATCATCTTTAATGAAAGGGTTGATGTCGGGAACTTTAGGTATCTTGGTTTCGACAATTGGGCTTGACCTAGTCTATGGAACCCAGCGCTTTACTTTTGACAATTTCAACTTAATGGGTGGTGTTAGCTACATTCCATTGCTTATTGGCCTTTTTGCTATTCCTGAGGTTATCGATTTTTATGTTCAAAAAATAATGCCGATTGCCGTTAAAGGGGCAGACCGAAGTCGAGTATCTATGCCTGAGTTTATTAAGTGCTTACCTACAATTATTCGCGGAAGCTTTATTGGCGTGATCATTGGTGCGATTCCAGGAACGGGGGCTACGGCTGCTGCTTTTCTTTCTTATGGTGAGGCAAAGAGAGTATCCAGTCATCCGGAGAAGTTCGGCACTGGGGAAATTGTAGGTGTGGCGGCTTCGGAATCTGGCAACAATGGTGTCGCCGGGGCGACACTCATACCACTCTTAGCATTAGGGATACCTGGTGATGTTGTAACTGCCGTTATTTTAGGGGCTTTTATGCTTCACGGGCTAACGCCGGGGCCGCTACTCTTCCAAGATAACATAACCATAATATATGCAATCTTTGCAGGGATAATGCTGTCCTCACTCGTACTGCTTGTCGCCGGTAGTTTAGCAATACGCCATTTCGCAAAAATTGCGGACATCCCTCGGCACATTCTTTTGCCATCGGTTCTGCTTTTCTGCGTATTCGGAAGTTATGCCGTCCAAAATCAGATGTTTGATGTACTAATGATGTTTGCCTTTGGGCTTCTTGGCTTTGTAATGACTCGGATAGGGATGGCTTCAGCCCCCTTTCTCATCGGGTTCATCCTTGGACCCCTGTTCGAAGATAACTTAAGACGTTCCTATTTGATATCAGAAGACATATCCATCTTTTTCCGAAGCTGGATCTGCTGGTTTTTTATAGCGGCGGTCGCATTATCTCTTTTTATGGGGTTACGCCGGGAGTGGCTAGCGGCAAAAGCAGCGAAGTCCAGAGCCAGTAGCGCCCATTCTGACGGCATATGAAATGAATAAGAAAGGTGGATTAATAATGATAAAAGATCTAGAGGGTAAAGTTGTCTTAGTGCTTGGCGGTGGGTCAGTCGGCCCCGGCTGGGGGATTGGAAAAGCGATTTGTGTAAAGTACGCCGAGGCAGGTGCGATCGTCATTGTTGCAGATCGGGAATTATCTGCTGCGCAGGAAACCCTAGCACTCATTAAAAGTAGAGGCGGTCAAGGCCGGGCGGTTGAAATTGACGTTACAAAGGATGAGGACTTAACCGCAACTATATACAAAGTTATCGAGGCTTTAGGCCAGGTCGATATACTTTATTGTAATGTAGGGGTAGGAAAGGCTGGAGCCTCTGAACAGACATCTCCAGCAGACTGGCGGCGTATTAGCGATGCCAACCTCACTTCTCTTCATGTTGCTACCTCAGCAGTACTGCCCTCCATGCGTGAAAAGGCTAGTGGAGTTATCTTAACAACGTCTTCTATCGCCGCGGTTCGTGACGTTGGATATCCTCATCTTGCTTACGGTACCACCAAGGCCGCGGCTATTCATTTCATGCGGCTCTTGGCAATGGAAAATGCCTGCTATGGTATTAGAGCGAATACGATAATTGCTGGCTTAATTGACACACCGCGCATCGAAAAGACACTCGCTAATTCTTATGGAAAAAAAACTTCCGACGAAATGCGGGCTGCCCGAGCTATGCAATGCCCATTAGGCCGAATGGGAACAGGGTTTGATATCGCAGAAGCCGCTTTGTTTTTAGCTTCTGATAAAGCATCGTATATTTCTGGAACAGAAATATTAATTGATGGTGGGCTCTCTGCCACTGTGCAACAACCACCTATATTTTGAGTAACGCCTGACCGGCGGTCTGGCGAATAGTCTCACGGGCGTGCTGAACCCAACCTAATGGCATGAGGTTTTCTCCAGAGTTAGTGCGCCATACTGGCAGGAGGTTGGACAACTAACAGCGTTGAAGTCATTAGCCGTCTCAGTGTCGCGGTAAATACACCCGTGCCAAATGGATTGATGTGTTTCGTTCCCGTGGAATCAATGGCTTACATGACATCTGGCCGGCTGTAGAGTCGCACTGCTTGTCCCGGTGTCCTTTAAGATATGCATGGCATCCAACCCTATGTCATCCAGTCGACCATAAAAGTGTCCAATGTTAAGTTGATCGTGCTCATGTTGCTAGAAACTCAGGTTTGATCGTGTCCATAGGCATCAACGGCAAAGGCTTCCTGGATGCATCTTTTTATGCGTCAAGCACGTCGGTTAAGTGTATAGGTACCTCTCAAGTGTGGTGGTTGTGCCTTAAGCTAGTTTTTGTTTTTTAACGTTATTTTTTATTGTTTATTTACGGTTTTCTAAGATTCGATACTGAAAGATGAGTGATAGCGCTATGGTGTAAGTAGTAATGTCTATTCTGTAACGCCTAGCCGTTGGGAAAATAAATACTAGGTAAACCCCATGGCCCAGACCTTTCAAACGACAGTAGGCAGCCGCCATTATCGCTTTAAAAGCCTGACCGAACTGATGGCCAAAGCGACCCCCGCGCGTTCGGGTGATCGTTTAGCGGGTGTAATTGCCGAAAGCGCTGAGGAGCGCGTGGTGGCACAGATGGTGTTGGCGGAACTGCCGTTAACCACCTTCTTGAACGACGCTCTGATCCCCTACGAACACGATGAAATCACCCGGCTGATTATCGATGAGCATGACGCCGAGGCCTTTGCGCCCCTTCGGCATTTAACGGTAGGGGATTTTCGTAACTGGCTGCTCTCGGATCAGGCAACTTCAGAAGTGCTCACCGCCGTTCGCCCAGGCATTACGCCGGAAATGGCCGCGGCGGTCAGTAAGCTGATGCGCAATCAGGATCTGATTCTGGTGGGCAGAAAGTGCCGAGTTACCACGGCTTTTCGTAATACCATCGGCCTGCCCGGGCGGCTTTCTACCCGGCTACAGCCCAACCACCCGACGGACGATGTCACCGGCATTGCGGCGAGTATTCTGGATGGCCTGCTGTATGGCAGCGGTGACGCGGTGATCGGGATTAATCCAGCCACCGATAACGTGGCTCAAAGCGTTAAGCTGATGCGCTTAATGGATGACGTGATTCAGAAGTACCAGATTCCCACCCAGTCCTGCGTGCTTACCCATGTGACCAATACGCTGGAAGCCATTGAGCAGGGTGCCCCGGTGGACCTGGTGTTTCAATCGATAGGCGGCACTGAAGCCACCAACCGCAGCTTCGGGTTTGATTTAAGCACGCTTGCTGAAGCCGAAGCGGCTGCCCAGTCGCTTAACCGGGGCACGGTGGGGCGCAACGTCATGTACTTTGAAACCGGCCAGGGCAGTTCGCTCTCCGCGGATGCTCATCATGGGCTTGACCAGCAGACCTGCGAGGTGCGTGCCTATGCGGTGGCGCGCAAATTCAGCCCGTTGTTGGTCAATACGGTGGTGGGGTTTATCGGCCCCGAGTACTTGTTCGATGGTAAAGAGATCACCCGGGCCGGGCTTGAGGACCATTTCTGCGGCAAGCTTTTGGGCGTGCCCATGGGCTGTGATGTTTGCTACACCAACCATGCTGAAGTCGACCAGAACGATATGGACAACCTGCTGACCCTGTTGGGCGTAGCGGGCTGCAATTTCGTGATGGGCATACCGGGGTCTGACGACATTATGCTCAATTACCAGACCACCTCGTTTCACGACGCGCTCTACGCCCGCCGCGTGCTTGGGCTAAAAGCCGCGCCGGAGTTTGAGCGCTGGCTTGATGAGATGCAGATTTTCAACGATGTGAAAACACACACGCTAAACGACCAGGTGCCCGCTGCGTTCGCTAACAGCCTGCGCCACCTGCCCAGGGAGCCACGCCATGACATCTAACCCAACGCCTATTGTTGTAGAGAACCCTTGGGAACGGCTGCGTGCATTTACCGATGCGCGTATCGGCTTGGGCCGGGCGGGCGTCAGCCTGCCTACCGGTAAGCTGCTGGAGTTTCAATTGGCCCACGCTCAGGCGCAGGATGCGGTGCATGCCCCGCTGGATGTCGAAGCGCTGGCTCAGCAGTTGCAAGAAGCCTTTGCGCTTGAACATGAGCCGCTTCGCTTGCACAGCCAAGTGGAGGGCCGAGCCATGTATCTCCAGCGCCCCGATGTTGGCCGCCGGTTAAATGATGATTCGCGGGAGCGCTTACACAATGCCCAAACGTCGCCATCACGCGTGGATCTGGCTGTGGTGATCGTCGATGGACTTTCTGCTCTGGCGGTCCAGCAGAACAGCCAGCCATTTTTAAAAGCGCTGTATCAGCAGTTTGAGCAGGACAACGCTGCGTGGCAGTTAGCGCCGCTCGCTATCGTCGAGCAGGGTCGGGTGGCGATTGGCGATGAAATTGGCGCGCTGCTCAATGCCGATGCGGTACTGGTGATGATCGGTGAGCGGCCCGGGCTGAGCTCGCCGGATAGCCTCGGGCTTTACATGACCTGGGCGCCCGAGCCGGGGCTTAAGGATGACCGGCGCAACTGCATTTCCAACGTGCGCCCAGCGGGCTTGAACATGCAGGAGGCAGCTCGGCGGCTCTTTTTACTGCTCAAAGACGCCCGTAAGCTGAAAGTATCGGGCGTTAAATTAAAAGATCGCAGTGAAGACGGCGTATTTGAAGGCGACGCAGCCGCCTCGGGCGCAACGAAAAACTTTTTGGTCGCTGATTAGCGCTTATACCGCACGACGTGAAGAGGCTACTCACTTATTCAATAAAGCGCCTTTGCTGAATGGCTTCATGGCGTTTCATCCTATAGGCTGATCAAAAAGCGACAAGAGTCCCGCTTGTGAACACCACGCCTGCCTATCGCTTGGCCGCGACCATTTTGCATGGCTTTGAAGCGTACCGAACCCGCTTTAAAGCGATCACGCTGGATGCTCAGCGCCGTTTTCAAGAAGGTGCCTGGCGGGAGAGCCAGCAAGCGTCCATTGCGCGGATTAATCTCTATCAGCAGCAGGTGGATGACGCGGTTGAACGTCTCAAGCGTACATTTTCAAATGAGTTATTAACCCATTGCGAGGTCTGGCGTGAAGCGCGTAGCCACTATGCCGAGCTAATTCGTCCGCGGCTGGATGTTGAACTGGCCGAAACCTTTTTTAACTCGCTCTTTTGCGCCATTTTCAAGCATCGCCATATTCGCAATGAGTGGATGTTTGTGATCAGCTCTCGAAAGGAGGCCGCGCAGCGTTCAGGCATTGAGTTGTGCCGACGCCGTTCAATTGATGGGGATTGGCAGGCGGCTTTGCGCTGGGCACTGGAAGGCGCTGCCTTGCACAACCCGTTTGCCGATATGGCACGAGATACTCGCTTGGGTGCCGCGCTATTAAACAAAACGTTGCCAGGCACTATATGGCAGGCCAAGGACGCCGCTATAGAGCTGCTTCACAGCGTTTTTTACCGCAATAAAGGGGCATACCTGGTGGGACGAGTCACCGGCGGCGGGGAACAAGTGCCGCTGGTCTTGCCGGTACGCCACCAGGAGCATGCCGAGCAGAACACTGAGGGCGTCCCCCGGCTTCATCTGGATACCGTACTGATTACGCCTGACGATGTAGCCATTATCTTCTCGTTCAGCCGGGCGTATTTTCAGGTGGATGTCGCGGTGCCGAATGAGTGTGTGGGTTACCTGCAGCGCCTAATGCCCCATAAGCCAGCTGGTGAGCTTTACGCGGCGATTGGCTTTTTTAAACATGGCAAAACCGAGTTCTTTCGCGCGCTTAATCAGCAGGTCGCTAAGCGCGAGGACGTGTTTATTATCGCCCCCGGCGTGCGCGGGATGGTGATGGCCGTGTTTGTACTGCCAAGTGCGCGTACGGTATTCAAGATCATTAAAGACACCTTTGACCCTGCCAAGGACGTGACACCTGATATCGTGCGCGAAAAGTATCATTTGGTGAAGCGCCACGACCGGGTAGGCCGCATGGCCGATACTCAGGAATTTTCTAACTTCACCGTGCATAACGATCATTTCGACCCGGAATGCTTGGCTCACCTGTTGGAAGTTGCCCCCTCTACCGTGACGCTGAAAGGCGAGAAAGTCGTCATCAAACACTGCTATACCGAGCGCATGATGACGCCGCTGAATATCTATCTGGAGCAGTGTGATGATGAGGCGCAGTTAGCGGTGCTCAAGGACTATGGCGATGCCATCAAGCAGATGGCCGCCGCCAATATTTTCCCAGGCGATATGTTGCTCAAAAACTTTGGCGTTACGCGCCAGGGACGGGTGATTTTTTACGACTACGATGAGGTGTGTTACCTCACTGAGTGCCACTTTCGCGCTATCCCGGCCGCAAGTGGTGACGATTACCTGAGCGGTGGAAATGAAAGCTTCTCCATTGGCCCGAACGATATCTTTCCCGAGGAGTTTGGCCCGTTCATGTTTGCTAACCCGGAGCGGCTGCGGGTGTTTAAACAGCTTCACCCGGAGCTGTTTGAGGTCCGCTACTGGCAGGGCTTGCAGCAGGCCATTGTCGATGGCCGTATCATTGACGTGTACCCTTATGGAAACGAGCAGCGCTTTGTAGACGCTGCACAGTAACCGCGGTAAAGCAGCGAGGTAATCATGACGACAGCGCGCCATCTGGTGGTATTTACCGGCTCGGGGATCAGCGCCGAAAGTGGTATCAAGACATTCCGCGCAAGCGATGGCTTATGGGAAGACCACCCGGTTGAAGAGGTGGCAACGCCGCAAGGCTGGCAGCGCGACCCCCAGCGCGTACTGACGTTTTATGATCAACGCCGAGAGCAGATTCGCAGTGCCCAACCCAATGCCGCGCACAGGGCGCTGGCAAGCCTGGAGCAGGCGGGGTTCAAGGTCACCGTTATCACTCAAAATATTGATGATCTACATGAGCGGGCAGGTTCCAGCGATGTGATCCATTTGCATGGCGAAATTTTAAATGCCCGCTCCAGCGCGGATGAGCGCATGCGCTATCCGCTCGTTAAAGGCGGTATTGCGTTGGGTGATCTGTGCGATAAGGGCAGCCAGCTGCGCCCTGACGTGGTCTGGTTTGGCGAGGCCGTGCCGCTGTTTGAAGAGGCCTGCGAACTAGCCAGCCAAGCGGATTTTTTGCTGGTCGTCGGAACCTCGCTTGCGGTGATGCCCGCCGCTTCACTGCTCTCGTATATCGACTACGACACGCCCTGCGCACTGGTTGACCCGGATGCCGATGACTTAAGCCCACCTGGCGTACTGGCGATTAATGCTACTGCCGGGGAAGGCGTGCCCGCGCTGGTAGAGCGCTGGAAAAGAGAAGGCGCGCTAACACTGCCTTAACGCTTTAGCCTGACAAGCGAGGTGACGATTTCAGAAACCAGGCCTTCATGACATCGGTAATGTGGGTTATCTGCTGCTCAGAGGTAATATAGGCGGGCATGGTATATAGCCAGCGCCCGATCGGGCGTAGCCAAACACCCTGCTCGCGAGCAAATGTGGCAACGCCTGTTAACGCTGCTTCCGAGTGCGCTTCAATAACGGCCGTGGCGCCCAGTATGCGCACATCGGCAACCTCTGGGTGCGCCATGAGCGCTTGATCCTCCAGTAAGGTGCGGCACAGTAACCGGTTTAAGAGCGCTATTTTGCCAGGATAGTTTTCCTCTTCAAATACCGCCAGGCTTTCCAGCGCTACCCGGCACGCCAAGGGGTTGCCCATAAACGTTGGGCCGTGCATAAAAGCGTGGTGTGCGCTGTCACCGATAAAAGCGTCGTGAATGCGGTCGGTCGCAAGCGTGGCGGCGTGGCCCAAATAGCCGCCAGTTAGCCCTTTGGAAAGCACCATGATATCCGGGCTAACGTTGGCGTGATCGGCGGCAAATAGTTTGCCGGTGCGGCCAAACCCCGTGGCAACCTCATCAAAGATCAGCACCACGTTAAATGCGTCACACAGGGCCCGGGCGCCGCGCAAGTAGTTCGGGGAGGTCATGTTCAGCCCACCCGCAGCCTGCAGCAGCGGCTCCATCAGCAGCGCAGCAATGTCCTGATGGTGACGCTCAAGCACCTCGCCTAGCGCATCTAAATCGGCGGCTACCTGCGCTTGCGTTGCGTTAAAAGGAGCGATTGGCGCAGGCGCAAAATGGTGCTGGGGCAGCAGGCTTGAAAACAGGCTGTGCATGCCTTCTTCTGGGTCGCACACGGCCATGCAGCCCGTGGTATCTCCGTGATAGGCCTTCATTAGCGAGAGCATTTTGCGCTTTTTTGGTTGTCCAGTAAGCACGTGGTACTGCAGCGCCATTTTCATCGCCACCTCCATGCCTACCGAGCCGCTGTCAGAGTAGAAGACGTGATTAAGCCCGTCGGGCGTGACGCGCACCAGCTCACGCGCCAACTGATCGGCGGGGTCATGAGTGAGCCCGCCGAGCATCACATGGCAGAGTGTTTCCGCCTGCTCGCGAATAGCCGCCACCAGGCGCGGATGGCCGTAACCGTGAATCATGCACCACCAGGAGCAGGTAGCATCCAGCAGGCGCTCGCCGCTTTCCAACTCAAAATAGGCGCCGCTACCGCCGACCACCCTGGGGGCGGGCGGTTGGGTTTTAAGGTGTGCGTAGGGGTGCCAGACTGGCGAGTTCATAATGCCTCCAACGAGAGATAGCGGTGGGCGGTGGCCGCATCGGGCGTTGTCAAATGCGGCACAATGCCCAGGCAGGGCGCTGCCAGCCTGGCGTTAAGGTGGGCCATGTTGGGCGTGAAACGGGTAGTATCCGCCGCAAAGGCGGGGTCAATCACACTGCCTGCCCAGCCCGCAAGCGTCAGACCGTCGGCGCGAATGGCATCGGCCGCTAAGCGGGCATGGTTCAGGCAGCCGAGCTTTAAACCAACCACCAGGATCACCGGCAGCCTCAGCGCGATGGCGATGTCGGCAAAATCCTCCTGTTCGTTGATCGGCACGCGCCAGCCGCCCGCACCCTCAATCAGAGTGAACGCCCTCGGCGTCTGGCCAAGGGTGTCACGCAGCCAGTGGGCAACCTCAGGCACGCTTAGCATCTGGCCTGCCTCCTGTGCGGCCAGGTGAGGTGCTATCGCAGGCTCAAAGGCCATTGGGTTAACCGTGGCGTAGTCAACCGGCGGTTCACACTGCTGCTGCAGTGCCAGCGCATCGCCATTGCGCAGCCCTTTCGTCGTTAGCGAGCTGCCAGAGGCGATGGGCTTAAGCCCTAAGGTGCTCAACTGCTGGCATCGGGCGGCATAAAGAAGCGCGCTCCCGACCAGCGTTTTTCCCGCATCGGTGTCGGTGCCGGTAACAAAAAAGCGCTTCATCGGGGTTTCTCCAGTTGCAGGTTCAGGCAGTGATAGCTGACCGGAAGCCCTTGGCGCTTACGAAGCTGCTCAAAGCGCGTGGCAGCCGCTGCCAGGTCCGCCCGGGTGAGCATGGCGTTGGGCCTGGCCACTTGTGCGCCAACCCCCTTGATGGAAGCCATAACGGCCTTGATGTCAGGATAAAAGAAGGTTTCCACGTGGGTCGCTTGGTGAGTGCAGCGCAGGCCGCTTTTGTGAATAGCACCGTTAACCAGGCGGTAGGAGGGCGTCGTTAACAGCGCGCTTGAGCGCTGCCAGGCGAAAGCCACTTCGGCCAACGTGCCGGGTAATAGCGTACTGATGTACGCCAGGCCGCCTGGCGCCAGCACTCGATACAGCGACTGCATAACGGCCAGAGTGTCGCGACACCACTGAATGGCCAGGTTGGAAAACACCAGGTCGAATAGGTAGCGAGGGGTGGGCAACGACTCGGCACTGCCTGGCTGCCAGGCAATGTGGTCGCCGTGGCGCGAGCGAGCGTGCTCCAGCATGCCCGGCGCAATGTCCAGCCCCGTGACGTGTCCATGGGGGTAGCGTTCGGCTAGTCGCTGCGACCAATAGCCAGTACCGCAGCCCAGGTCGAGTATATGGCTAGCCTCAGATGGCAAGTCGTTCCATAGCGTTTCACCGATATGGCGTTGGGCGCTGGCCAGTGCATCGTATTGCGGTGCTGCCCGGGAGAAAGCGTGCGCCACTCGGGCCTGCCAGTCGGCGCTGGGCCGCCGTAACTGAGGGGGGATCGAACTCATGCCATTTCCCTGGCAGATAGCGCAGTGGCTTGAGCGGCGAGCAGTGACGCCAAACGCGTTGGTTGCGAGAGCATTGGGCAGTGGCCGCCGCGTTCAAGTGTTAGCGTCCGCTGGCACTCAATAGCGCTGATCAGCGGGTCATGCTCGCCCACGAGATGAACCACTGGGCATGGCGACGTGTTTAGGCGTCGACGATTATCCAGTGTGGCCAGCCAGTGAAGGCCTGCAGAAAGCGTGGTGCGGTCTGCCGGGGGCGTACTGCCAAGCAGGGCACGCAGCTGTGCGTGAACCTGATACGGAGCGGGCTCTCCTTGAGCCTGCCAGCGCAGAAAGTGACGCCACGCGGCATCGCCACGGTGCGCAAAGATGGCTTGGAAGTCGGCAAGCGCTGCTGACGTTGCGCTATCCGGCGTGCAGAACCTGGCACCTGCTCCCAGCAGTAGTAGCCCCTGGGGCGCAGGAAGATAGTCAAGCAGCGCCGTCGCCAGCAGGCCGCCCAGCGACCATCCGACCCAAACCGCATCGCTGGGCAGACGGCTTGCCATGGCCGTGGCAAGCTCACTCAGGGAGGCGTTGTCAGGCAGTGCAGGAACCTTGCCGTAACCAGGCCAATCAACGGCGGCAACCTCGACGTTGGCGGGCCAGTAAGGGTGCAGCGGCCGCCAGATTCGCCGGTCAATTCCCCAGCCTGAAAGCAGTACCAGGCGCGTCATAATGCCTCCAAGTGGCAGGCCGCCAGCGTTTCGAGAAGCCGGTCGATATCACTACGCGAATGGCGAGCGCTGAGCGTAATGCGCAGGCGAGACTCAGCCCTGGGCACGGTGGGTGGACGAATTGCGCCAACGTCAATTCCCGCTTGATACAGCTTTTCGGCCCACAGCAGCACGCGCGACTCGCCTCCCAGATACAGCGGTTGAATGGGCGTGCGCGATTCACCCAGCGGCAGGTTCAGCCGTAGAGCCTCTTCACGAAAGTAGTCTATATGACGCGCAAGGCGCAGGCGGTGCTCGGGCTCGCGCTGGACAATCGCAAGTGCTTCCAGCGTCGCGGCGCTAACGCCGGGCGGTTGTGCGGTGGTATAGATATAGCTTCTGGCGAACTGGGTCAGATGGTCGATCAACTGTGCATCGCCTGCAACAAACGCACCGGCCGTGCCCAGCGCTTTGCCCAGTGTACCGACCAGAATCGGCACCTGGTCACTTCCCCAGTGTGTGCCCACACAGCCACTGCCGTTATTACCTATAACACCAAGGCCGTGGGCGTCATCAATCATTAGCCAGGCAGCATGCTGTTGGCTTACCCGCACCAGCGCTTCAATATCGGCCACATCGCCATCCATGCTGAAGACACCGTCGCTCACTACCAGCTTGTGGGTACAGCGGCTGCGCGCCAGCAGGCGGCTCAAGTCGTCACTATCGTTATGGTGGTAGCGCCGTGAGCGGGCGCCGCTCAGCGCGCTTCCATCCAGCAGTGAGGCGTGATTGAGCCGGTCGTGAAAAATGGCCGTGTGGGTATCGGCTAGCGCCTGTAGCACGCCCAGGTTTGCCATATAGCCGGTGGAGAACAGCACGGCCCGCTCGCGGCCTGTCCAGGCTGCCAGGGCGTCTTCCAGGGCATCGTGAATCGCGTGGTGGCCGTTCACCAGATGCGATGCGCCAGCCCCGGCGCCAAATCGGCGAGCGCCTTCGGCTTGGGCAGCCTGAACGCGAGGGTCGGTTGCCAGGCCAAGATAGTCATTGTCTGCGAAGTTCACCAGGTGTGGCTGTCGGGTACGCCGAGTGCGCCACTGCTGGGCGTGCTGACGAACCGCTCGCGCATTGGCCAGACGTTGATGCCACGCTTCAGACACTGGCATCCACCGCAAGCTCAGCGACGCGCTGGTTAAGCTGCTGCTGAGCCAAGCGCTCACTTTGCGCGGCCTCGCTTTCACAGGTTTCGCGCGTTTCTGGATGCAGGCCTAGCTTGGCAAACAGGGCCCTGTCTCGCGTGGCCTGGGGGTTGCTGGTCGTTAGCAGCTTGTCGCCGTAGAAGATGGAGTTGGCACCGGCCAGAAACGCCAGCGCTTGGGTGGATTCGCTCATCTGCTCGCGCCCGGCGGAAAGCCGTACATGGCTTTGGGGCATCATGATGCGCGCGACGGCAATGGCGCGGATAAACTCCAGCGGGTCGAGATCTTCCACGTTCTCAAGTGGCGTGCCGGGCACTTTGACCAACATGTTAATCGGCACCGATTCCGGGTGCGGGCTGAGTTTGGCCAGCTGTTGCAGCAGGGCGCTTCTATCCTGAGCACCTTCCCCCATGCCCAAAATGCCGCCGGAGCAGACCTTCATGCCCGCCTCACGAACAGTCGCCAGGGTTTCCAAGCGGTCACTGTAGGTGCGCGTGGTGATGATTTCGCCGTAGTAGTCGGGGGACGTGTCCAGGTTGTGGTTGTAGTAATCAAGCCCGGCGGTTGCCAAACGGGTAGCCTGTTGGTCGTTGACCATGCCCAACGTCATGCAGGTTTCAAGCCCCAGCGCCTTTACCCGACGGACCATCTCTTCGACAACGAGCAGGTCCTTGTCCCGGGGGCTGCGCCAGGCTGCGCCCATGCAGAAACGGCTGGCGCCAGCTTGCTTAGCGGCCTGGGCCTGTTCCACCACCTTTTCGATTTCCAACAACTTCTCTTTTTCAAGCTGTGTGGTGTAGTGGCCCGATTGCGGGCAGTACTTACAGTCTTCGGGGCAGGCGCCGGTTTTAATCGACAGCAAGGTTGATACCTGGACCGCGTTAGGGTCGAAATGCGCTCGGTGCACCTGCTGGGCCTGGAACAGCAAATCGTTAAACGGCAGAGCAAACAGGGCGTTGATTTCTTCAAGCGTCCAGTCATTGCGTGGGGCAGCAGTCGCGATCATTGGTAAACCATGTCTGTGTAAAAAGTTGACAAGACTCTAGCGATGAAGCGTTTGTTATGTCAACTATGAAAATTTAAAAGGTTTACGGTGGTGATGGATTCGTCAACGATCAAGCACTGCTTTATACTCTGCGCCCTTTTTCATCCTGTTGACGACCTTTGGAGCGCGGATGCCTGCCTCAACTGAATGTGATTCTGTCACTGGTCATCCTCGCCCACCGCGTCGAGAGTTCAAGGCGCGGGGCAGTTTTGTCATACGCTGTGAGGGCTGTAATTTGCCCGCGCTAAACTGCCTTTGCCCGTACCAGGTGAAGGCCGAAAGCCACGCCCAGGTATGGCTGCTGACGCATCCGTTGGAGCACTATAAGCCGACCAATACGGGTCGGTTGATAGGGGATGTGCTGGCGCAAACGCAGGTATTTACCTGGTATCGAACGGCGCCGGATGCGCAGTTAACCGAGCTTTTGGCAGACCCGCGCTACGTGCCCTTTGTCATCTTCCCGGATGACCAGCCCGATTATGCTGACCGGGTGGTGGGAATGGACGCCGTACACAGCGCCAAACAGGAATCGCGTATTCCTGTGTTTATCATTCTGGATGGTACATGGCGGCAGGCGCGGCGCATGTTTCGCAAGAGTGCGTACCTGGATGCGTTGCCGGTATTGCCGTTACATACCGAACGCGAAACCCGCTACCGGCTGCGTAAGCCCGCCTCGAAAGCGCATTTATGTACGGCAGAGGTGGCCATTGAGCTGTTGCGCCAAGGGGGCGACAACAACGCGGCGGCCGTGCTGGATGACTACTTCGATGTGTTTAACGATAGCTACGCCGCCAGCCGGTTCTACAAGAAAATTGCAGAACCCACTGAGGCAATGACGCGCCTGTTAGCACGAAAGGAAGGGGTTGAAGAGAGGGAAGAGCGTCGCTAGCGGGCAGCGCCGGGTAGCCAACGCAGGAGTATCTTGCGCACCCAGTACCAGCGGTTAATCAGCAGGGCGGTAAAAATTAGCCCGCAGCCGAGTAGCTGTAGCGGCGCCATAACTTCGCCAAACCACCAGGCGGCAAATAATGCGGTCCATACCGCTTCCAGCATCAATACCACCGAGGCGTGGCTTGGCGTGGTCATTCCCTGGGCGGTAATTTGCAGGAAAAACCGCAGGGCGCTTGCCAATAGAACACTGGCCATAAACCAGCCCAGAATAGACGTGTTAAGCGCCACGGGCTGGCGCTCAAACATAAAGGACACCAGGGTTAGTACGGTGCCCACGGATAACAGCTGAAGTGTGGTGAGCGGTAGGGCGGCTACGTTTCGCACGACGCGGGTATTAATATTGATGAGTAACGCAAAGCAGAGTGCTGCGCAGACCATCAAAAGCTGGCTGGTTTCTACCTTGAAACCAGCATTAAGGGAAAGCAACGCGAAGCCCAGCAGAGCAACGGGCAGGGCGATCCAAGTGGTGCGTGGAGGTCTATCGCCAAACAGCAGCTTGGCAACGATAGGCACCAGTAATATCCCCAGGCTATTGATAAACGCACTTTCGCCCAGGTGATTTGACGTCGCAAGCCCCATGATCCAGAAGCCAATGGCGCCGCTAAACAGAAAACCCACAAAAATACCGCGCCGAATACGCCGTGCTGGCATGGCGCTTAAGGCGGGCCAGGCAAAGCCCAGCAGGATGAGCCCAGCCAGCAAAAAGCGAGTGCCGATAAACAGCATCGGCGGCATACCGGCAAGCGCTTCCTTGGAGAAAATCCATCCGGCTGCCGCCAGTATGGTTACCAGCAGTAGCAAGGCATCCGCCTGCCAGGGCGAACGTTTAAGCGTACTCACGCCGCGCCGCTACCAAACAAGGCACCTACAATTCGAAAGCCTGCGACCCAAGTGCCCACGGCTGAGCCGAGCGTGGCGAGGATAAAGACCAGCAGCGTGCGCGACACCCGGTTTTTCCACCACCCTTTGAGGTGGGTGACATCCTGACGTAGCGAAGCGAAGTCGCGCACCTTGGGTTTGCGCATGTAAAGCTCCACCCCGGCGGCGACAAAACCGGCCCCAATCGTTGGGTTAAGCGAGGTAAGCGGTGCGGCAAAGAAAGTGGTAATAACGGTGACCGGGTGAGCAAGCGCAATAAGGGTCGCCCCGCCGGACAGAATCCCGTTGATCAAGAACCACTCCAGCACCAACTGCCAACCCAAATCGGTATTGCGTGAGAAGCCAATGGCAAAGCCGGTAATGACCAGCGCCGTAATCAGCCAAGGCAAGGCTTTCCAGAGTTTGGAGGGCGGCGGTGAAGCTTCCAGCGCTTCGCGTTCTACCGTTGGGTTCTCGGGTAATGGTGCTTCCAGGTGCTCAGCGGTGCCTTTCAGGTGGCCAGCACCCAGCACCACTAACACGTTCTTGAAGCGCCCAGGCGGCGCCTGTTCGGCAAGGCGTAGCACCATGTAGCGGTCGCGCTCGCGAATCAGCGGGGTGTAAAGGGCTTCCGATTCAGCGGCAAACTCGCTAAACGTGGCTTCCAGCATATCGCCTTCTTTTAGCTTTTCGATCTCTTCCTTGGATACGTCCTGGCGCGATAGTACGCTGCCAATCAGGCCTGAAAAGAGTGAAAAGCGTTGCCACCAGGGCACGTTGCGGTAGATGCGCTTAAGCGTTATCCCGACATCGCGGTCAACCAGTAAAAGCGGCAGGTTACGGTTACGGCACTCTTCAAGCGCGGCGCGCATCTCGGCACCTGGCTCAATGCCGGACTGCTCAGCGATACGCTGTTGAAAAGCGCCCAGTGCCAGGCTTGCCGCGACCATACCCGCTTTGCCCTGCTTGAATACCTGAAAAAGGTCCTGCTCACCCATGGCATCCGGGTTCGTCATGCTGTGATGGCGGGCGTCGCACAGCTCAATTGCTACGGCGTCATAAAGCCCGCTGTCAGCCAGCATTTTTACATCGTCAGCACTTTGTGCCGACACGTGCGCCGTACCCAGCAAAGTGTAGGTAGTGCCGCCCACGGTAACCGTTTTCAGCGGCCCGCTAGTGGCGGGTAGTGCGTCAGACGCCGTGGCTAGCGGGGTGGTGTCGTCTTGGGTCATTAGGTGTCTCAACTCAAATAGTAAACGGCATCATCCGAATTAGCGCCGCCAAAAAGCGGGCGTAAATAACACTAACACGGTAAAAATTTCCAGGCGGCCTAGCAGCATGGCAAGCACCAGTATCCATTTGGCAAGATCAGGTAGCTCGCCGTAGTTGCCGCTGGCTTCTCCGAGTGCCGGGCCAAGGTTATTAAGCGCTGATCCCACGGTCGACCAGGCGGTGACCTGGTCCACGCCGGTTGCCATAACGCCCATCAGCATTAAAAAGAACAGCATGACGTAGGCGGAGAAGAACCCCCAAACGGCCTGGGCGATGCTGTCGGGTACACTCACTTTGCCGACTTTAACCGCGATAACCGCATTGGGATGGATCAAGCGCATAACCTCGCGCATGCCCTGCTTGAGAATCAGGATAATCCGGATGACCTTCATTCCCCCTGCTGTTGAACCGGAGCAGCCGCCCACAAAAGCGGCAATAAACAGTAAAAAAGGGATAGCGCCAGGCCAGGCCGAGAAGTCGGCGACGGAAAAGCCTGCTGTGGTCGCGACGGACACCACCTCGAAAAGCGCGTAGCGCAAGCCGCTTAGCGTATCGTAGGTGTGTGTCAGCCACAGGGTAATCGCGGTAATCGTGACAAGTCCTGCCAGAAACAGCATTAAAAAGCGTGCTTCCGGGTCTTGGAAGTAGTGCAGCAAGCGCTTTTCACGCCAGGCGATAAAGTGCAGGCTAAAACTGAACGCGGAAATGAGTATAAAAGCCGCGCAAATCAGCTCAATCGCTGCGCTGTTGAAGTAACCGATGCTGGCATCATGAGTAGAAAAACCGCCAATCGCCACGGTAGAGAAACTGTGCCCTATGGCATCAAACCAATCCATGCCGGCCAGCATATAGGCCACCATGCAGGCCATGGTGAGAGTGGCGTAGATGTACCAAAGCGCTTTGGCCGTTTCGGTGATTCGTGGCGTTAGTTTGGAGTCTTTCAGAGGTCCTGGAATTTCGGTGCGGTAAAGCGCCATGCCGCCGACCCCAAGCGTAGGCAGAATCGCGACGGCCAGCACCACAATCCCCATCCCGCCAAGCCACTGCAACTGTTGGCGATAGTAGAGAATCGATTTGGGCAAAAAGTCGATCCCCGTAATCACCGTGGCGCCTGTCGTGGTCAGGCCTGAAAATGATTCAAACACCGCATCGGTAATGCTCAGCGACGTATCGCCAAACAGCATCAGCGGTAGCGAACCAAACAGCGCCAGAACCGTCCAGAACATCGCCGCGATTAAAAAACCATCACGGATGCGTAGCTCTTTGTGGGCACGGCGGTTGGGTAGGTACAAGGTTAAGCCGGTGATCGCCGTAATGGCGATACCGATCATAAATGCGTACCAGACCCCATCGCGAAACCACAGGGAAATCAAAATGGGGGGGAGCATCGTCAGGCTGAACAGCATCAGCAGCAGCCCTAAAATGCGTAAAATGACCCGCAGACTCATGGTAGGTGCATGCTCCTAAAAGAACGTCAAACCGACCTGGAACATACGCTCGACATCGCGGATGCGGCGCTTATCGATCACAAACAGAATCACGTGATCGCCGCTCTCCACCGTGACATCCCCATGAGCGATAATGACGTCCTTGCCGCGCACAATCGCTCCGATCGTGGTGCCTTCGGGCAGGCCGATCTCGCGAACGGTACGACCGACAACTTTCGAAGAGTGTTTGTCGCCATGAGCAATGGCTTCAATGGCTTCTGCCGCTCCACGGCGTAGTGAATGCACATTGACGATATCGCCTCGGCGTACGTGGGTTAACAGGCTGCCAATGGTGGCCTGCTGGGGCGAAATTGCGATATCGATCTCGCCACCTTGAACGAGGTCTACGTAAGCGGCGTTGTTGATCAGCGTAAGCACCTTCTTGGCCCCCAGCCGTTTGGCTAGCAGCGACGACATGATATTGACTTCGTCGTCGTTGGTCAGCGCGCAGAAAATGTCGCAGTCCTCAATGTTCTCTTCTTCCAGAAGCCGCTTGCTGGTCGCGCTGCCGTGAAGCACGACGGTGCGGTCAAGCCGTTCGGAGAGCGTGGTACAGCGCTCAAGGCTATGCTCGATAATCTTGACCTGATGGCTGTGTTCCAGATGCTCGGCCAAGCGTTCGCCAATGTTGCCGCCGCCCGCAATGACGACGCGGCGAAAGCCCCGTTCGATTCGCCGAAGCTCGCTCATGACCGCGCGAATGTCTCTCCTGGCAGCAAGGAAAAACACCTCATCGTCGGCTTCAATGACCGTGTCGCCGCGGGGGATGAGGGGCCGGTTACGCCGATAAATAGCCGCGACGCGAGTATCCACGTTGGGCATATGACTGCGCAAAAAGGCCAGGTCCTGACCCACCAGTGGCCCGCCATACACCGCTTTGACCGCCACTAGCTGCACCAGGCCATCCGCAAAGTCCAGCACCTGCAACGCACCGGGGTGCTCAATCAAGCGGCGGACGTGATCGGTGACCACCTGTTCGGGGCTGATCAATACATCAATGGGGATCGCTTCGTGGGCAAAAAGCCCCTTGCGAGTCAGATAGGGCGTGGCGCGCACACGGGCAATTTTGGTAGGCGTGCGGAACAGCGTATGCGCGACCTGACAGGCGATCATGTTGACTTCGTCGCTGTTGGTCACCGCAATTAACATGTCAGCATCTTCGCAGCCAGCTTGCCGCAGAACGATAGGGTAGGAACCCGCGCCGGTGACGGTACGAATATCGAGCTTGGTGTGCAGCTCGCGCAGCTTATTGGCGTCGGTATCGACAACGGTGATGTCATTTTCCTCGCGAGCGAGGTGCTCCGCCAGGGTGCCGCCGACCTGGCCGGCGCCGAGAATGATGATTTTCATTACTGAGCATCGGTTCCATTGAAAGCGCCAGCGCAATAGGTAGCGTTGTATATCTAACGTAATGCGCTGCAATAAAGACGGCGGCCAGTGTAAACCAGCCGCCGTCGAAATGCAGGTAAGGATTATTCCAGCGTGAAACCGACTTTAACGGTGACCTGCCAGTGGGCCACGCGGCCGTCTTCAATATGGCCACGTGTATCGGTCACTTCTAGCCAGCGCATGTGCTGGATAGACTCGGACGCCTTGGCGATTGCATTCTGCACGGCTTCCTCGATGCCTTTCTCGGAAGAGCCGGTGATTTCTATGTGCTTGTAGGTGTGGTGAGTCATGGTATCTCCATCCTTAGTCATGAGTTCACTGCCTTGGCACCAGAACGCGCCTAGGCAGACTGCTTCTCAAGCCTGGCATAAAAAAAGCCGTCATGACGTCCTTGCTCTGGAAATAGCTGGCGGCCCTGACCGCTTTGGATACCCCAGGCCACATCGCTGGGCGTGGTCACTTTGGCATCAGGTGTGCGCGCCAGGAAGGCCTCGATCTGTTGGGCATTCTCCTCAGGCAGTACCGAGCAGGTGGCGTATAACAGCGTGCCGCCTTCGCGCAGCATGGGCCATAAATTGTCCAGTAGCTGCTGCTGTAGCTTGGCCAGCTTGCGGATGTCCTCTTTGCGTCGCAGTGTTTTGATATCCGGATGGCGCCGTATAACGCCGGTGCCCGAGCAAGGAGCGTCAAGCAGAATAGCCTCAAACGGTGTGCCGTTCCACCAGGCGCGCTGGGTGGCATCCACATTCTGAAGCGTGGCGGATAGGCCTAATCGGTCTAGCGTACTCTCTACCCGCGAAAGGCGTTGGTTATCGCTATCCAGGGCGGTTAGCGCAATATCAAACTGTTCAAGCAAGTGGGCCGTTTTGCCGCCAGGCGCGCTACAGGCATCCAATACCTGCGCACCGGGGCGAGGTGCCAGGGCCGGGCCAAGTAGCGCAGCACACAGCTGGGCTGCCTCATCCTGTACGCTAACGTGGCCCTCGGAAAATCCGGGTAGCAGGGTGACATCGCAGGGCGTGTTAAGGGTAATGCCATCCGGCGAGTGGGCGCAGAGTTCACCGCTTAAGCCTTGTTCGGTCAGCCGTTCTATATAGGCTTCGCGGTCATTGTGATGCTGATTGACGCGCAGCGTCATAGGGCCAGGCTGATTATTTGCCTCAACAATTGCCCGCCACTGCTCCGGCCAGGCGTTGCGTAGTGCCTCCAGCAGCCAGCGGGGGTGGGCCAGCGCAATACTCTCATCCTTATCAACGGCGGCCTGGAGTTCATCCGACTCGCGCTGTAGGCGGCGCAGGCAGCCATTGAGTACGCGGGTCGCCCACTCTTTACCCAACAAGCGCGCGGCACCGGCGGTTTCGCCGACGGCCGCGTGGGCGGGAATACGCATATACAGCAACTGATAAATACCCAGCAGCAGCAGCGCGTGAATATCACTGTCACGCTTTTTAAAGGGCTGCTTTAGGAGGCTGTTAGCCAGCGCTTCCAAACGTGGAAGCTGGCGACAGGTGCCAAAGCAGAGCTCTTTTAAAAGGCCCCGGTCGCGGGCAACGACACTGTTCTCATCCAACGCGGCCAGTGAACCTTGCTGAGAAATAACCGGCGCTAACGCACGGGCGGCGGCGGCGCGCACGTCCTGGCCGCTATTGCCTGATGCGCGTTTACCGTGTTGTGAGCGTTGCTGACTCATAAAGCGTCTCCTTGCTGGGATTCAGGCTGACCAAGGCGGTTACCGGGCGTCAAACGGGCATGGCGGGCATTGAGTAAGTCGCGCACAGCCATGGCCTTACCGCCAGGAAGTTGGGCGCTGCTGATACATAAAACCTCGCGGCCTTCCGGGCCACAGGCAATACGCAGATGGTCTTCACCGTTTTCAAGCAGCGTGCCGGGCGGCGTTGCGCCCTGTTCACCGGCTGCAACGCTTGCCATGAGTAAGCGTAAGCGGTCATCACCCATCTGACACCACGCCACCGGCCAGGGGTTAAAGGCGCGGATTTTACGCGCAAGGCGTTCAGCAGGCTGAGTGAAGTCCAGCTCGGCCTCTGCTTTGCTGAGCTTGGTGGCGTAGGTAACGCCTTCTTCCGGCTGGGGTGTCGCACTGGCGTTACCGTTGGCCAGTTTATCCAGCACGCTGGTGAGCGCAGTGGCGCCTTGAAGCGCCAGGCAGTCATGCAGGTCGCCACCGGTGGTTTGCTCGGTGATCGGGGTGCGTACTTCGTGCAGCATGGCGCCGGTATCAAGCCCTGCATCCATTTGCATGATGGTAACGCCCGAGGCGTTATCACCGGCTTCAATCGCGCGCTGAATCGGGGCGGCGCCGCGCCAGCGGGGTAGCAGTGAGGCGTGGACGTTAATGCACCCCAGGCGCGGTGTGTCCAATACTGCCTGAGGCAGCAATAAACCGTACGCCACGACCACCATAATATCGGCGTTTAAGGCGGCAAGCTCCGCTTGAGCGGCCGGGTCTTTTAGCGTTTGTGGCTGGTAGACCGGAAGCGCATGCTCAAGAGCAAGCTTTTTAACGGGGCTTGGCGTGAGTTTGCGACCACGACCTGCCGGGCGGTCGGGTTGGGTATAAACCGCCACTACCTTATGTTTGCTAGCCAGTAGGGCCGCAAGGCTTGAGGCAGCGAAATCAGGCGTGCCAGCAAAAACAACGCGCAACTGTGACATGACAACAGGTACCTGGTGACAGGGGAAATGAGAAAGCCTGGGGCAACAATAAAGGCCGAGAAGCAGGGTATACAACGGCTGTTGTACCGTTGTATGGAGTACCAGGCTTCTCGGCCTTAAGCGTTTTAAATACGCTCATTTACAAAACTTCTACAAAAACCGAAGTAAACTGTGCTAAAACGGATGGCTGTTAAGCGTCGTCTTTCATCAGCTTATGACGTTTCTGCATTTTTTTCATGATGCGGTCGCGCTTTAGTGGCGAAAGATAATCAACAAACAGTACACCTTCAAGGTGGTCGTACTCGTGTTGAATGCAGTGCGCCAGCAGGCCATCGGCCTCAAGCTCATACGCCTCGCCGTTACGGTCAAGCGCGTTGAGTTTTACCGTAAGGAAGCGCGGCACTTCCGCGTAGTGCTCGGGAATCGACAAGCAGCCTTCAGAAAGCGGCTCTTGGTCTTCGCCGACCGGCGTATAGCGAGGGTTGATCAGCACCAGCGGCTGCGAGTTATCTTCGCTTACGTCCATGACGACGATACGACGATGGACATCAATTTGGGTGGCTGCAAGGCCAATGCCACGCGCGTCGTACATGGTCTCTAACATATCGTCGACAAGCTGGCGGACCTCGTCGTCAACGGTTTCCACCGGTACCGCCTTGGTGCGCAGGCGCTCATCGGGGAATTCGAGAATAGGAAGTTTGGCCATGGGGATTACCGTCATCGTTAAGCTAAATCTTGGATAATCAGGCCGAATAGCGGCGGCCTGGTACTTTGCTAATCGCCACTATATCACGCTGGCAGCGCTCCTGGGCATCAGCACATGCGGTGAAGCGCCATGAAAATGATCGAAACATCCTTCACGGAGTACGGGATAGTGCTAGCCAACTTTATGCGCCGCGCGGCAAGACAAAACGCGCTTTGTGGCGTGCTCAAGAGGGTAGTAAGCCTGCTGTCTGGGTTGTTAATAAGTCTTCACGCCGTTGGCGCTGAAACGCTGCCGGTGGTGACGCTTTCTCCCCAAATACGCACCTTGCCAATGCCCGATGGAGCGCTAGACGCGAGGGTAAGTGAACTCGGCGCACTCTCGCTTGAAAGCCTTAACGCTTTTTGGCGTGAACACCGAGTAATAGAAGCCGGAGTGCGCCAGCCTGAGATGGCCTATGTGTTGGCCGGCGAGCATCAGCGATTGATCAACGGTGCAGGTGACCGGATTTACGCCCGTGGCGCTATGCCGAGCCACGCACTGGAAAGCGTACCGAGCAACGTGACGAATAGAGCAACGACGGGCCTTGCCACCTTCGGTATTTATCGTCAGACACAGACCTATACCGCTGACGACGGCGCGGTGTTGGGGCAGGCGTTAAGTCACATCGGCGAAGCTCGCCTTGTACGCAGTGAGGAGGATATTGCCCTGCTGGAAGTGCTTAGCGCTCATCAAGAGGTGCGTAGTAACGATCTTATTCTTGCCCTGGAACCCGATGCGCCTCGAACGGCGCTTCAACCCCGCTTGCCGAGCAGTGCAATAAACGGTCGTATTCTCGCCGTGCCCGGCGGCGTACGTTTTATAGGTGCCTTGCACATCATTGCTTTGGATGTAGGCGCGCAAGACGGCCTGGAGCCAGGGCATCTGCTTCAAGTGAATTCGCCCAGCGAAACTGTTTTCGACGCGCGTCGCCAGGCAGTAACGCCGTTGCCACCGAGCCCAGCGGGCTGGGCAATGGTAGTGAAGCCTTACCAGCAGGTGAGTTATGCGCTGGTGATGCAAGCGTCCAGCATGCTGGAAGTGGGTGATCGTGTGGTGACTCCGGATTTATAACGCAATGGGGATATTCAGCATGCACGTTGAGGAGCGTCGATGAATACCAGTGAGTGGTTAGTGGTCAACGCCTTGCCGGGCATGGGCGCACTGCGCATTACCCAGATGGTGGCACGCCAGCCGCGCTGGCCGGAAGGTTGGCTGGCGACACTGCCCGCTAACGCCGCCAGTGCCTTACGGCTGTGGCTTGAACACCCCGAGCGCAGCCCGCTTCAGAGATGCGTAGACGATGCGCGGGCATGGCAGCAGAGCGGACCAGCGCGACATATTCTGCATCGTCACCACCCGGCCTGGCCTGAGCTGCTCAACGAGTTACCGGACCCGCCCACCATTCTTTGGGCTCAAGGGGATTTACAGGCGCTTGAAGGGCCAAGGATTGCCATGGTGGGAACCCGCAAACCCACCTCGGAAGGTAATGCCAATGCCCAGGGCTTTGCGCGGGAACTGGCTCGCCGAGGCTGGTGCGTGGTCAGCGGTATGGCGCTGGGCATTGATGGCATCGCACAGCGTGCCGCGCTGAGTGCCGGTGGAAGCAGTATTGCGGTGTTAGGCTGTGGCGTGGACGTTATTTACCCGGCTCGACATCGCGACCTGCATGAGCAACTGAGCTGCGCGCCTGGCGGGTTATTGTTATCAGAGCATCCGCCGGGCACCAAGGCACGTCCCGCGTTCTTCCCGCGCCGCAACCGGATTGTGACCGGGCTTTCATTGGGGACGTTAGTGATCGAAGCCACCGAGAAAAGCGGCTCGTTGGTCAGCGCTCGCTTGGCCCTGGAGCAGAACAAGGAGCTTTTTGCCCTGCCTGGGTCTTTGCACAATGTCCAGGCTCAAGGCTGCCTGCACTTGTTGCGGAATGGCGCAACGCTGGTGCGCCATGTCGACGATATGCTTGAAGAGTTGCAGCAGTGGGCGGGTAGCTTTTTACCCGCGTCCGTGAAGGCTTCGTCTCCCCCTTCAGGGGCGATGGCGCCATCAAGCGAACCACTGCCTGATGAGCTGCTTAACGTTTTATCGGCAACGCCGGTGCCGCTTGATTCACTGGTTCAGCATACCGGGGAGTCTGTCAGCAGCTGCCAGCAGCGGTTATTGATGCTGGAGCTTGATGGATGGGTCGCTCAGCAGGTGGGTGGTTGGGTACGCTTACCCAGGCCATGATAGGATGTGAGCATTCTCTTATCGCTAATTGCTTGTAGAGCAGGAGAGCCAATGAAACCGGCTGTCGACCTCGAAGCTGCCATTCATGCACTGCATGCTGGCGGTGTTATTGCGTGCCCCACCGAAGCCGTGTGGGGGCTTAGCTGTGACCCGGATAATGATGAAGCGCTTACCCGGTTAATGCGCATGAAAGAGCGCGATCCTTCCAAAGGCATTATTTTGGTGGCGGCCAGTATCCAGCAGTTTCAGCCCTGGCTAAACCAATTGCCGCTTGAACTGCATGCTCCACTTGCGGC
The DNA here is from genome assembly GCF_052379785.1 of Halomonas sp. 72. Classification (NCBI taxonomy): domain Bacteria; kingdom Pseudomonadati; phylum Pseudomonadota; class Gammaproteobacteria; order Oceanospirillales; family Halomonadaceae; genus Halomonas; species Halomonas sp. 72. The sequence goes on from NZ_JBQSYY010000002.1 coordinate 180,196, forward strand.
CAGTTGGCCTGGCCCTAACACCTGGCTGGTGCCGGATAACGGTCGCAGCCATGCGCTGGTTCGCGGTGCTCATCAACGCGTGGCCTTACGCGTGACCGACCACCCCTTAATGAAAGCGTTATGCGAAGCGTTTGGCGGGCCACTGGTGTCGACATCGGCCAATCGTGCGGGTGAGGCACCTGCCATGAGCGATGAAGAAGTCGCCGCTATTTTTGGGCAGGAAGTCGCCGCGATAGTAGCGGGCGAGCTGGGTGGGAATCCACGACCCAGCACTATCCGTGATTTAGCCAGTGGCCAGGTAATGCGCGCTTAAAGAGATACGTAAACGGCTTAAGTACCAAGTGCTTAAACGCGCTATGGTGAAGATTACTGTGTAGTAAGAATTTTGAACGGGAGTCATCGTGGCGCACGAGCATTTAGACGACGTTAAGCAGTACCTGCTCGGCCTTCAAGACCGGCTTTGTGAGGGGCTGGCCGCGGCTGACGGTAAAGCTGCGTTTAAGGAGGACAGCTGGCAGCGTGAGGAGGGTGGTGGCGGACGCTCACGTGTGATTGAGCAGGGCGGTGTCTTTGAAAAAGGCGGCGTCAACTTTTCCCATGTGTATGGTGCTCAACTGCCGCCCTCGGCAACGGCAGCCCGGCCGGAGCTTGCCGGTCGCAGCTTTCATGCGGTTGGAGTTTCTTGGGTGCTGCATCCTGAAAACCCGCATGTCCCTACCAGCCACGGCAACGTACGCTTTTTTATTGCTGAAAAAGAGGGCGAAACGCCCGTCTGGTGGTTTGGTGGAGGCTTTGACTTAACGCCCTACTACCCGGTGCTTGAGGACGTGGTGCACTGGCACCAGGTGGCCAAAGCCGCCTGCGACCCTTTTGGCGATGATGTTTATGATCGCTATAAAGCGTGGTGCGACGAGTACTTTTATTTAAAGCACCGTGATGAGACCCGTGGGGTGGGCGGGCTGTTTTTCGATGATTTGAATGCTGGCAGTTTCGAGGAGTGTTTCGCCTTTCAACGCGCCGTGGGCGATAGCTTTTTAGAGGCTTACGTGCCGATTGTTAAGCGCCGCCAACAGGATGATTGGGGCGAGCGTGAGCGAGCGTTTCAGCTTTACCGTCGCGGCCGCTATGTAGAATTTAACCTCGTATGGGACCGAGGAACGCTGTTTGGCTTACAAAGCGGCGGGCGCACCGAGTCAATTTTAATGTCGATGCCACCACTGGCGCGCTGGGAGTATGCCTATACGCCTGCCCCTGAGAGTGCTGAAGCCACGCTAAATGATTACCTGGTGCCAAGAGACTGGCTCAACGTGTCGGATAGGGCTTAAACATCGTGATCCACAGAAATATAAAACAGCGTACAGGAACGAGTTGATGAGTGACCTTTACTGCGTATTGGGTAATCCCATTGAGCACTCAAAATCCCCCCTCATTCATAACGAATTTGCCCTGCAAACACAGCAAAAAATTGAATACACAGCACAACTGGCGCCGTTGGATGGCTTTACCGATGCCTGGCGCACATTCGTTGATAAAGGCGGGCGGGGGGCCAACGTTACCGTACCCTTTAAGGAGGAGGCGTTTGCGCTCTGCGATACCCTGAGCAGGCGTGCCCAGCGGGCTGGTGCGGTGAATACGCTGATAGTCGGAGGTAATGGCCTTACTTACGGCGATAATACCGATGGCGTTGGCTTGTTACGCGACCTTGCATATAACCGTGTAGCGCTTGCCGATAAGCGCATCCTGGTGGTGGGCGCTGGTGGGGCCGTGCGGGGAATTTTAGAGCCGTTACTCGCAGAAAAGCCTGGCGAGGTGGTGGTCGTTAACCGAACGGCTGAAAAAGCCCAACAATTGGCCGACGATTTTGCTGATTTGGGCGAGATTCACGGCGGAGGGTTTAAGGCAGCAAAAGGCCCTTTTAGTGTCGTGATCAACGGAACCAGTGCCAGCCTAACGGGCGATTTACCCCCTCTGCCGGGTCATCTGTTTGCAAACGATACCTGGGCCTACGACATGATGTATGGCGCTACGCAAACGGTTTTCTTGAAGTGGGCAGGAACGCATGGTGCCCAGCGGTTGGATGGCCTGGGAATGCTGGTAGAGCAAGCCGCTGAAGCATTTTATCTATGGCGAAATGTACGCCCCGAGACGACTCAGGTACGCCAGATGCTGCGCAGAATGCTCAACGCGGGTTAGCCGCTTGCATGTGTTCATCAAAAAAGGGCCGAGATGGATCGGCCCTTTATCGTTACAAATTAAAGCAAAGGGTTACGGACGCTGGCAGTTAGGTGTGTGCCCGCTGTTGCGCGCCTGCTCGTAGGTGGCAAGCGCTGTGTCCATATTGGCTTGTAGGCCCTCAATGCGCTGCCCCTGGCTTGGGTGCGTCGACATCCAGGCCGGTGGCGCGCCACCGCCCGAGGCGGCCTGCATGTTTTCCCAGAGCGTAACGCTTTGACGCGGGTCAAAGCCTGCCTGTGCCATCAGGTCCAGGCCAATCACATCCGCTTCGCTTTCATGGCTACGTGAGAACGGCAAGGCAATGCCGTATTGCGCGCCCATGCCCAGCACGCCCATCAGCTGTTGTCCGCCAGGGGTTTGCATACCCGATGCGCTGGAAATAACCGAAAGCCCTAGTGACGTAGCGTTTTCGGTCGATGCCCGCTCATTGGCGTGGCGGGCAAGTACGTGACCAATTTCATGGCCTACCACGGAGGCCAGTTGATCCTGGTTGGTGGCAACATTCAGCATGCCGGTGTTGACCCCCATATAACCGCCTGGCAGTGCGAAGGCGTTGGGCTGTTCGGCTTCAAATACCCGGATTTGCCAGTCAAGGTTACGCTGTTCAGCCGGTAATACATCCACGATGGCATTGGTGATGCACTGCACATAGCGGTGGCTTGCCTGGCCTGCGGTAGGAATATCCTGCTGGTACTGGGCGAATGCCTGTTGGCCCATCTCGTTAAGCTGGTCATCAGAAAGCAGCAATAATTGCGAGCGTCCGGTAGGGGACGTTGAACAGGCCGCTAAAGAAGCGCATAGCGCAGTAACAGCAAAGGGACGAAGCCAACGCATGAGATGATTTCCTTAAAGATGATTGAATTCCATGCACACAAGATAACCACTGTGCAGGGTAAATCAATCCCCTTGTTGCCACTTAATGCACTTGAGGACAGTGATTAAGGACAGGGATTGAGGCTAGGGGGAAACGCTGAACTGAGCCGACATTTAACCAGATGACTTGACCACGTGGAGCATTGGCTAGCCTCTGTTGCCATGCTGGGCAGAAACAGCTTAACGCTGAGGGATTAGCTGACCATCTTCACCCACATTAAGGCGAATGGTCGGTGTGAGTAGCCCCGCCGGTAGCGTCATGCCTAGGCCGCGTAAATCGCCCGGCGTGATCGCAAGCTCACTGCCTGCGGGTAGTGAGCCTTGAGAGGCAAGCTTCTGGACCAGGTTCAGCATTGGCGCCATTTTTTGGGCATCGGTGCCCAGGATATCAAATGCCACCGGCAGGCGTAGATTGGCGCCGTCGCCCGAGGTTAATGAAACATCCTGGGTATACTCCCCTTCCACGGGGTCAACACCTGGCATGTCCAGCGTCCAGTTAAAGCCTGACATGGCTACCGCCGGCATCCCCGCAGGCAGCCCAAGGCCCATCGCGAGTGTTGCCTGAACCGGCAGGCTACCCATGCCCAGGCTTGAAGCCAGCAGGCTGGTCAAGTCGCTGGTGTCCAGGCCTGCGTCAACGGAGTAGGGGCCAATACGCACATCCTCCACGCCGAGTGAGGTAATGGCCAAGCGAAAGGCAAATAGGCCCGTTTGGGGGAGTGCAAGGCAGCCGGTAAGCAGGCTTGCCAAACTCAGCATCACAAGCCAGCGCCAGTAACGAACGGCATATAACATAAGGTTCCCTCCTGAGAAGGGTGGTGGCGGCAAGCGCCGGGGAGCATGAGCGAGAAGCGCGGCTATTTGAGGGGCCGCGCTGGTTTCTGTCAAGCAGCTTTGTACATGTTAGCTTAAAACAAAAAACGCCTGCTTAAACAAGCAGGCGTTATTACTGCGGGATAGCGCATAGAGCGTTTAGCGACGGCTTTTCCGCGCATCTTTAGTGCGGGTAAGCTCGCGCTTTTTGGCTTTCTCTTTATCACTGGCCCCGGCCATAGAGTCAAACGGGTTATCGCCTGAGCGGAACTCAAACCGCATGGGCGTGCCGCGCACCTTCAACACTTTACGGAAAGTATTGATCAGATAGCGGCGATACGCTTCAGGAACCGACGCGGTCTGATTACCGTGCACAACGATAATCGGCGGATTACTGCCGCCCTGGTGGGCCATACGCAGCTTAATACGCCGCCCGTTAACCATCGGGGGCTGGTGCTGGCTGACCGCATCCTGTAAAAGGGTCGTCAACCGGTTGGTCGACCAGTGTGCGTTGGCCGCATTAAATGCCCGCTCAATGGAGGGGTATAAATCACCCACTGCGGTACCGTGCAGAGCTGAAATAAAGTGCATTTCAGCGTAGTCGGCAAAGCCCAGGCGGCGCTTGATATCGGCACGCATCTTGTCTTTTGCTTCGCTCTCCAGGCCATCCCACTTGTTGATCGCCAGTACCAGCGCACGCCCTGTTGTCAGCACGTAATCCAACAGGTGAAGATCCTGCTCAACCAGGCCGCTGCGGGCATCCAGTACCATCACTGCCACATGACACTCTTTAATCGCGTCAAGGGTTTTGATAATGGAAAACTTCTCGGCAATCTCGCTAACGTTCTTGCGGCGGCGAATACCGGCGGTGTCGATCAACACATACGGCTTGCCGCGGCGCTCGAAAGGAATCTCGATAGCATCACGCGTGGTACCGGCTTCATCGAACACCACGACACGATCTTCACCCAGCAGGCGGTTGACCAGCGTGGATTTGCCCACGTTGGGGCGACCAATGACCCCAATGCGGATGCCTTTGGAACCGATATCCGCTGGAATGCTGGGGTCGCGCTCGGGAAACGGCTCAAGCACGGTATCAATCAGCGTTGAAACGTTACGTCCGTGCGCGGCAGCAATGGCCCAAGGGTCGCCAAGGCCCAGCTTCCAGAAGTCGGCCATGGCCGAGTGCTCTTCCAGACCATCGGTCTTGTTCACCACCAACCAGGTTTTTTTCTGGTTAACGCGTAGGTGGTTGGCAATCGCTTCATCCGCTACGTTAAGCCCGGCACGGGCATCGACCAGGAACAGGACAATATCGGCTTCATCAATCGCGGCAAGCGACTGTTCTGCCATCGCCGCATCAATGCCTTCCTCATCACCACTGATACCGCCGGTATCAATCACCGTATAGGCTTTGCCGCCCAGCATGCCGTTGCCATACTTGCGGTCGCGGGTGAGGCCGGGAAAGTCGGCCACGAGTGCATCACGCGAACGCGTTAGGTGGTTAAAAAGTGTCGATTTGCCCACATTGGGGCGACCGACCAAAGCAATGACGGGTGTCATGGAGTGACTTCCAGGGTTTCCAGACGACCATTGTCGGCCTGGACATGAATGGTGCTGCCATCAGTAATGGGGGACACGCTAATGCCGGATTTATGCACCCGGGTGCGGCCCACGATGTTACCTTCACGCGCGTCGACCAAATGGACATAACCTTCAAAATCGCCAACCACGATACGGCCATCAGCAAAGGCTGGGGCGGTAAGCCAGCGATCTTCAAGTTCATTGTTACGCCATATTTCTTGGCCATTTTCGGCATCAAGCGCGACGAGGTGGCTGTCGTCGGTAACCACATAAAGATAGTTACCCACCATCAGCGGTGAATGGCGGCTAGAGAGATTACTTTCCCAGAGTACGCTGCCGCGTGTGGCTTCCAGTGCCACCACGCGACCGTTGTAACTGGTGACAAACAGGCGGCCGTCAGGCGTAATCAGCGGCTGGCCGGCAATATCGACCAGTCGCTCAACTTCGCTACGGCCACTGGGGGTGGCGATTTGCATATCCCACAGCGGCTGGCCGCTACGGTTATCAAGCGTGGCCAGGCGTCCGTTTGCGAGGCCGACGAAAGTGACCGGGTCAATGACCATCGGCGTCCCGGTACCGCGAAGGGTAAGGGCAGGCTGAGAACTGGTATAAACCCAGCGCTCTTGGCCGTTGGTGCGGTCTAGCGCCGTTATCTGACCATCAACGCTTTGTACGACCAGCAATTGCTGGTTGGCTTGAGGCGCGGCCAGCACTTCGCTGGATACTCTGGAGCGCCAGCTGACGCTGCCATCGCGTTGATCCAGTGCAATTACTTCACCGTTGCGAGTGCCCAGGTAGACCTGGCCTGCAATCGCGGTCAGCGCGCTGGAGATCGGTGTATCAAGCTCTACGCGCCACTCACGATTACCGGTATTAGCGTTTAACGCCATGACCAGGCCTTGTGCATCGGCAGCAAAGATCGTGCTGCCTTCACGGGAAGGGGCGATAGGGTAACGCGCACGGCCCAGGCCGCTGCCGATATTCTGGCGCCACTGGGTGGTCAGATTTGATGTTTCATCAAAGCTACGCAGCTCTTTGGGCGTATACGCGGGTTCGCCTTTATTGGCACAACCTGCCAGCAGAGCAATAGCTACCGCACCTAGCGTCACGCGCATGATCTGTTTGGAAAGACGCAGATTCATCATTGTGTCGCCTCCTCGGCGCCAAGATCGTCAAGCTTGAATGGTACGCCGTAAAGCGTTTGGTCGAGGCTCTCTGCAAGTTCCTGCGCGTTTTGCCAAGCGCTCCGCGCCTGATCGGTTTGCCCTAAGGCTGCGTAGGCGTCACCGCGGACGTTGGCTTGCTGCGCCGCCAGGGCTTCGCTGATCGGCTCATCCAGTAAAGCAAGTGCCGCTTCAGGATTACCGTTGGCGACCTCAATGCGTGCCAGACGCAGCCAGGCCAGGCTTTGCACATAGCGACGCGATGAGTTATCAGCTACCTGCTCAAGAGAGACTTTTGCCGCATCGATATCGCCCTGTTGTACAGCTAACCGAGCGTCCATAAGCAGCGCCAATTCAGCATAGAGCGTTTTGCCGTAATCGTCGGTAAGCTCGCTAATGAGCTCGCGGGCGCTGGCCGTTTGCTGCTCATCCAGCTCGTTGGCCGTGGCAACGTTGACCAATTGCTGGTAGCGCACCGAGGCGGCTTCCGACTGGCCTTGCTGATAGTTTTGCCATGCATTCCAGCCAAAGACGCCCGCAGCAGCAAGAGCGGCACCTGCAATCAGAGAGGTTCCATTCTCTTTCCACCAGCGCTTAACGATGTCCAGCTGCTCTTCTTCGCTTCGATCCGCCACGGGCGGCCTCCTATTGCATAAAATCGCCGCAGCACAGCGGCGATTAGTTATTTGTAAGCGCACAGCGCCTGTTCGGTTGGCTTAGTGGGCCAGCAGGTCGCCTAGCGTGGCAGAAAGTGCCGCTTGGCTCACGCGCTGCTGTTCGCGGTCATCGCGCAAGAACTTAAGCGTGGCGGCGTGTTCGGCCAGTTCGTCCTCGCCCAGCAGGATGGCGATGGGCGCAGCGCTTTTATCGGCCTTTTTCATGCGGCTCTTAAAGCTACCGCCGCCGCAGTGCAGTTGAAGGCGCAAGTCGGGAAGCTCACTACGCAGCTGTTCAGCAAGCGTGAGCGCGGCAATCGTTGCGTTATCGTCCATAGGCAGGAGGTAGACATCGCAGCCGCCCAAGGCTTCGTCCGGCACCAGGCTTAGCGTCTCCAGCAACAGGATTAACCGCTCAATACCCATGGCGAACCCAACCGCCGGGGTCGGTTTGCCGCCCAGCTGTTCCACCATGCCATCGTAACGACCGCCAGCACATACCGTGCCCTGGCTACCCAGCGCACTGGTGGTCCATTCGAACACCGTACGGCAGTAGTAGTCGAGCCCGCGTACCAGGCGAGGGTTGATCACAAAGGGGATACCCGCCGCATCCAGCATGGCTTTCAGCTGCTCGAAGTGTTCGCGCGATGCATCATCAAGATGATCCATGAGCTGCGGGGCGCCGTTAAGCATGTCCGCCATGGCCGGGTTTTTAGAGTCCAGAATGCGCAGCGGGTTAGTGATCAAACGGCGCTGGGAGTCCTCGTCGAGAATCTCGCGGTGCTGCTCAAAGTAGGTCACCAACTTATCGCGGTAGGCGGCGCGCGCCTCGGACGAACCCAGCGAGTTAAGCTCAAGCGTGACATGCTCAAACAGGCCTAGCTCTTTCCACAGGCGCGCCGAGAGCAGAATCACTTCGGCATCGATATCCGGCCCTTCAAAGCCGTATGTCTCAACACCTACCTGATGAAACTGACGATAGCGGCCTTTTTGAGGGCGCTCGTGACGAAACATCGGACCCTGGTACCAAAGCCGTTGGGTCTGGTTGTAGAGCAGGCCGTGTTCCATCGCTGCGCGCACGCAGCTGGCAGTGCCTTCAGGACGCAGTGTCAGGCTATCGCCGTTGCGGTCGTCGAAGGTGTACATCTCTTTTTCGACGATATCGGTCACTTCACCAATCGAGCGGGCGAACAGCGCTGTTTGCTCGACAATCGGCGTGCGAATTTCATCGAAGCCGTAGCGATGCATTAACTGACGTACTTTGGTCTCAAAAAATTGCCAGCGAGGACTATCGCTGGGCAACAGGTCGTTCATACCACGGATGGCTTGAATCTTTTTAACAGCGGACTTGCTCAATGAAAACTCCTCGTTCTGCATCCTGGCTGATGCATGGCCCCGGCATTAAACGCTGCGGGCGATCATGTCATCTTCTTGCTGCTGTTTTTGGCGCACTTTTTCGCGGATCATCCGCTCAAGATCATCCACCAGGTGGTCATTACGCAGTTTGCTGGCCGGTTTGCCGTCGATATACACCAGGTTGGCGGGGCTGCCGCCGGTCAGGCCAATATCGGTCTCTTTTGCTTCACCCGGGCCGTTAACGACGCAGCCAATCACCGAAACATCCAGCGGCGTCATGATGTCTTCCAGACGCTCTTCAAGCTGATTCATGGTGCTGATAACGTCAAAGTTTTGGCGTGAGCAGCTGGGGCAGGCAATAAAGTTGATGCCCTTGGCGCGCAGGCGCAGGCTTTTGAGCATATCAAAGCCGACTTTAATCTCTTCTATCGGGTCGGCGGCAAGTGACACACGAATCGTGTCGCCGATGCCGTCCATCAGCAGCATACCCAGGCCAATAGACGACTTAACGGTGCCCGAGCGCAGCCCGCCTGCTTCGGTAATACCCAAGTGAAGCGGCTGCTCAATGCGCGTGGCAAGGTCACGGTAAGCCGCGACGGCCATAAACACATCAGAGGCTTTTACGCTGACCTTGTACTCTTGAAAATCGAGCCGATCCAGGTGGTCGATATGGCGCATGGCGGATTCTACCAGCGCGGCAGGCGTGGGCTCGCCATACTTTTTCTGAAGGTCTTTTTCCAACGAACCGGCGTTAACGCCAATGCGGATAGGAATGCCGTTATCGCGTGCGGCACTCACCACCGCGCGTACGCGGTCTTCACGGCCAATATTGCCGGGGTTGATGCGCAGGCAGTCAACGCCTAGCTCCGCGACGCGCAGGGCGATCTTGTAGTCAAAGTGAATGTCGGCCACCAACGGCACACCCACCTGCTGCTTGATTTTGCCAAAGGCTTCCGCAGCGTCCATGTCCGGTACGGAGACGCGTACGATGTCAGCACCGGCTTTTTCCAACTGCTGAATCTGCCCAACGGTAGCCGCCACGTCCAGCGTGTTGGTGTTGGTCATGCTCTGTACGGAAATAGGTGCATTTCCGCCTACCGCCACACTGCCGACGTGAATCTGGCGGGACTGGCGGCGTTTTATCGGAGAAGGGGCGTGCATAAGACGGGTCACTCTCCCAGGGTGAATCGGGCGACATTGTTGGCGCCTGCGCGTTCTGCAAGGTTGATCTGCTCACCTTGGTAACGCAGTACGACGCCAGTGGCGTTTCCTACGGTTAAACGAAACGGCGGCACACCTTCAACGGTTACATTGGTGCCGGGCGTTTGTAAGCCAACAAATACACGTTGATTGTTGGCATCGAAAATTTCAGTCCAGGACTGCTCGTTAAACGTGAGCTCCATCTGGCCTGGGTTGCCTGCCGGGGCCGTTGCCGCTTCCTCGGTGGCACCTTCATCAGCGTCTGCTGCATCAGTATTGGTCGCATCTGTATCTGCCGCAATATCAAGCGCGGCAGACTCGTCGACTGTCGCGGTCTGCTCCGCGTTATCGGTAGGCAGCGTTTCACTATTACCAGCGGTATCACCCGTGGCCGTATCGTTTTCCGGCTGGGCAGGCGAGGTGATGGCGGGCTGCTGAGGCGGCGTGGGCTCAGCGCCAGTATCCGATACCGGCGGTACTTCGCTACCTTCTTCAACGCTGGACGTCTCATTAAAGCCAGGCGGCTCGCTGCCACCACGGCTCTGCCACCACATGACGGTTACGCCGATCAGGCCAGCAATCACCAGCAAGGTCACCAGCTTAAATAGCCAGGCGCCCAGCTTTGAGGGGGGCCGACTAACCGCCACCGGAATAACTTTTCGCTCGGCATCCGCGGCGCCATAGCGCTCCTGGTAAGCGTCCAGGATCATATGCTCGCTCAGACCCAGGTATTTGGCGTAGGAGCGCAGGTAGCCACGACGGTAAGCAATAACCGGAATTTCGTCATAATGATCATGCTCAAGGCCAACAACGACGGCCGGGCGTAAATTAAGCGCGCGCGCCGCCTCTCCAATGGGCACGCCGAGCTCTTCTCGTTGGCGCAAGAGCATCTCGCCGGGAGAGGAGGTGGAACGGGAGGAAGTAACGCTATCTTGTAACTGTGTGTCGCTCATGGCTGAGCATCCTTAAAAAATTAAGTGGTCAGGGCGTCAGTTCATAAGGCCAAGCTGGCGCTGGTAATCGGCTGCCGTGGCATGGTCGCCTTGGGCATGAGCGATATCAATTGCCATTTCCAGCGCTGCCCGGTCTGGCCCGGCCAACTGCAAATAGGTGTGCAACGGTGACCAGGCCTCATGGTAATTGCCCTGTGAAACTTCCAGTTCGGCTAACGTCAAGTACCCCCGCGACTGCCGCGGGTCGATACGCTGCGCGCGGGCTAAACGCCCACGCGCTTTATCAAATTCTTCCAGCGCCAAATAACATTGGCCCAGGTTGGTAAAAAGCTGGGCACGGTTGGCGTACTGGGCATCGTTAGATGCGTTTTCCAACTGATCGCAAGCGGCAGCAATATGCCCCTGCTGATACAAAAATGCCGCGTAATTATTGCGGGCACGGGTAAATGTCGGGTCGGCGTCGATCGCTTGTTTAAAATATTGGTCGGCAAGTTCGATGTCGCCCTGCTGTTGATAGACCATGGCCAAGGCCTGCAATGCTTTGGCATGATGCGGGTCGATCTCCAGCGCGTGACCCAGGGCGGTGCGCGCCCGTGGGAGGTTGTTGCGCTCCAGGTAGGCAACGCCGAGCTGCGTATACGCATCCTTGGCGTCATTGCTTGCCTGGGAGGGTAACGTGTTTGATGTGGCACAACCGGCGAGCCATACGCTGCTCAACAGTACAGCGAACATGGGCACCCTAAACGGGTTAAAACGCCTGTAGTGACAGATCATGTTGATCCTCATGGTGTAAATAGCTAACTAACCGCCGGCACAACGAATAAACCGTGTCCATCAAAGCGCTGTGCTCGTCGGAAGTCAAGATAAGCACCGTTTAGTCAGCGTCAATCTGTACCGATTGGATATAGCGAGCGCTGCGCTTTGTTCGGTCTTTCACGCGTCCCACTAACTGACCGCAGGCTGCGTCGATATCCTCACCCCGAGTCATACGAACCGTCGCGTTATACTCCAAATCATACAGCCACTGTTGAAAGCGCATGACCTGGTTGCGTGATGGTTTTTCATATCCTGAGTTAGGAAACGGGTTAAACGGTATCAAATTAATCTTACAGGGCAACTCTTTAAGCAGCGCGGCGAGCTGTTCGGCATGCTCTTGCTGGTCGTTAACATCCTTGATCAGGGTGTATTCAATAGTGACCTGGCGATTGTCCGGGCACTTGGACAGGTAGCGATGACACGCATCCAGCAACATTTGGATGTTGTATTTGCGGTTGATCGGCACCAGTTCATTGCGCAGCTCGTCAGTCGAGGCATGCAGCGAAATAGCCAGGCTTACGTCCATCTCGTCGCCGAGCTTGTCGATCATCGGCACAACGCCTGAGGTCGACAGCGTAACGCGACGCTTGGAGAGCCCGTAGCCGTTGTCATCCAGCATTAACTTCATGGCCGGCACTACGTTGTCAAAGTTGAGCAGGGGTTCGCCCATGCCCATCATGACCACGTTGGTAACCGGGCGGTTAGCGGTGTCACGGCGCGGCCCGACGCTGCGTTGTGCAACCCATACCTGGCCAATGATTTCGGCGGCGGTAAGGTTACGCTGAAAGCCCTGTTTGCCGGTGGAGCAGAAACTACAGTCCAGCGAGCAGCCCACTTGAGAAGAGACGCACAGCGTGCGCCGCTTGCCGTTTTCAGCGGGAATCAGCACGGTTTCAACGTAGCTGCCATCCTCTACTTCTAATACCCACTTACGGGTACCGTCGGCTGAGGTGCCTTCGTAAATAACGCTGGGACCACGAATTTCGGCCACTTTTGCCAGCTTTTCGCGCAACGGTTTGGACAGGTTGGTCATCGCGGTGAAGTCATCGCTACCTTCCTGGTGGATCCACTTCATCAACTGAGCGGCGCGGAATTTCTTCTCGCCAATCGACAAAAAGAACGCTTCCATCTGTTCGCGCGACATGCCAAGCAGGTTCTGGCGCTCAGGCGCTTTTGCCGCTGGCGTTTCACTGTCAGGCGCAGATTGGGGAGCGGGCGTATGTTGGGCTACGGTGGTGGTCATGGTGGTCAGCGTTCTAGAAAGGGCGGGGGCCAGGCCCCCGCGAAAATGGCCGGCAACGAATGTTGAAACGGCGCCGCTAAAAATTAGCGCGGGCAGATTTCGTCATTACCGAAGAAGTAGCTAATTTCGCGCGCAGCGCTTTCTGCAGAATCGGAACCATGGACAGCGTTAGCGTCGATTGTTTCCGCGAAGTCAGCACGAATAGTGCCCGGGGCCGCTTCTTTAGGGTTGGTAGCACCCATCAGATCACGGTTTTTGGCAATCGCGCCTTCACCTTCAAGTACTTGAACAACCACCGGGCCGGACGTCATGAAGCCCACCAGGTCTTTAAAGAACGGACGCTCTTTGTGCTCGGCGTAGAAACCGCCCGCTTTCTCTTCAGAAAGGTGGGTCATTTTAGCAGCAACAACCTGCAGGCCGGCTTTTTCAAAGCGAGCGATGATGTCGCCAATGGCGTTTTTGGCAACGGCATCGGGCTTGATGATAGACAGAGTGCGTTCAGTAGCCATGTAAATATCTCCTTGAGGCCTTTAGAGAAAGGGATAAAGCAGAAATTGCCGCCTCGGCAAACCGGGGCGGCGAAGGAAAATCGTTTCGGCAAAATGACGGTAGTGCCCACCGATTACCGAGTGGGCGCGATTATAGCGCCTCAAACGGGGGTTGAATACCGATGATGACATTGGCGCCTACGGTTTACACCGTAAAGCTTTCACCGCAGCCGCATTCATCTTTAACATTTGGGTTGTTGAACTTGAAAAAGCGGTTCAGCCCTTCGCTGACATAGTCCACTTCGCTACCATCCAGCATCTCAAGTGCATCAGGTGCCACATAAACGCTGGCGCCGTGATCTTCAAAGAGAACTTCGTCACTACCGACTTCATCGGCAAAGTCCAGCACATAGCTGTAGCCCGAGCAGCCGCTGGGCTTGACCGATACACGCAGCCCCAGGCCTTGGCCACGTTCATCAAGCACATGGCGGATCTGTTGTGCGGCAGCTGGGGTAATGTTGAGTGTTGCCATAAGGCGTGCTCCTTGTAAAAGCGCTAGCCGCTTAGCGTGGCAGTATTCGTAAACCGCTCACCGCATGGCGAATGAGGGTTAGCGCGTGATCAATATCGTCTTGCGTGGTGAAGCGTCCAAAACTAAAGCGTAGCGATGAAAGTGCTAGCGTGCGCGGAACGCCTACCCCGAGTAAGACGTAAGAGGGGTCAACGCTTGCCGAGTTGCAAGCGGAGCCGGTAGAAACGGCCACATCGCGCAGGGCCATCAACAGCGACTCACCGTCGATGCCCTCAAACGCGAGGTTCAAAATATTGGGTACTGCGCGGTCAAGTGGAGTATTGGCCACCACGCCATCCAGCGTTTCAAGCCCCTTTAAAAAGCGCTGCTGTAGATGCGTGATATGTGCCTGATCGTTGGCATGCTCTTTTTGCATTAACAAAAATGCTTCACCCATCCCGGCAATTTGATGCGTTGGGAGGGTGCCGGAGCGCATGCCGCGCTCATGCCCGCCACCGTGAATCAATGCCTCAAGGCGAATGTCCGGGTGGCGTTTTACATACAGCGCGCCCACGCCTTTGGGGCCATAGGTTTTATGCCCGGAAAGGGACATTAAATCGATCTTTTGCGCCACCACGTCCAACGGGATTCGGCCAACGGCCTGAGCTGCATCGGTATGGAAAACCGCGCCAAATTCATGAGCGACCTCGGCAAGCACGGCAATATCGTTAATACTGCCTAGCTCGTTGTTGACCGCCATTAACGAAACCAGTGCGGTGTCATCTCGCATGGCAGCGCGTAGCATCTCCGGCGAAATGGTGCCGTCGTGCGCGGGCGTAAGCCAGGTAACGTCAAAGCCTTCGCGCTCAAGCGCAGCCGCTGTATCAATGATTGCCTTATGCTCAATGGTAGAGGTAACCAGGTGCATGCCGCGTTCACGGTTGGCACGCAGGTAGCCAATCAGCGCCAGGTTGTCAGCTTCCGTAGCACCGCTGGTCCAGACAATCTCACGCGGGTCGGCGCCAATGGTATCGGCTACCTGGCGACGCGCCTGCTCCACCACCTGTTCAGCCTGCCAGCCCAGCATATGGCTGCGCGAGGCAGGATTGGCAAATAGCTGGTCAGCGGTCAGGTAGCGCTGCATAACCTCGGCCACGCGGGTATCCACCGGCGTAGTGGCGGCGTAATCCAGATAAATAGGCAGTGAAGGTGTGGTTGTCGTCGTCATGAAGACCCGCTTAATTCAATAGCGCCAGGGCAGCGGTAATAACGCCCTTGGCCATTACGGTGATGAGGCGAGAATACCCGCTTCAACGCGATTTTTTTGCCGTGAGGCAATACGTAGAACATCGGGGCGCTGCATCAATTGGGCAAGGGTGATGTCATCAAGAAAATGCCGAATCTGGCCGGATAATTCGCACCACAAGTGGTGGGTCAGGCAAGTGTTTCCCTGCTGGCAGTCGGATAATCCTTGGCAGCGGGTGGCATCTACCGTTTCATCAACGGCATCAATAACCGCTGAAACGCTAATATCGGCCGCCGGTTTGGCCAGCAAATAGCCGCCGCCCGGGCCGCGAACGCTGCGGACAAGCCCAGAACGGCGCAGGCGCGCAAACAGCTGCTCAAGGTAGGAGAGGGAAATTCCCTGACGCTGCGAAATATCCCCCAGACTGGTCGGGCTGAGCTCGCCGTTCAACGCCAGGTCGAGCATGGCGGTAACGGCGTAACGGCCTTTGGTAGTTAAACGCATGACAGGCACCTCGACACTGAACGTTCAGCGTGCTCCCGGCAAATGTGCTGCCATTATGGGAAAGCCTGAGTAGTTTGGTCAACCTTTAGCCGGAGGCGGCGTGTTGTCATCCGAGCTTTTGGGGGCGCAACCGGTATCGTTTTCATCCAGGATATCGGCGAAGTCTTCATCACGCAGCGCGGGCAGGCTTCCTTCATGGTAACTGCCATCAAGCTTACGCAGCGTTGAGCACATGCGTTCAATGCGCTCATCCACCGCGTGCATGTGATCCAGCATTGCCTGCATGGAGCGGGCCACCGGGTCGGGCATGTCCTGGCTGACACCGTAGGCGTCAAAACCAAATTTTTGGCAGATGGCCTCGCGACGAACCGGGTCTACCTCTAGCGCTTCTTCAACATCGGGGTCGGTGCGTTTAACAATCTTGCCGGGAATGCCCACCACCGTTGCGCCAGGCGGTACTTCCTTGGTGACCACCGCGTTCGAGCCAACCTTTGCACCCGCACCCACGGTAAAGGGGCCGAGAATCTTGGCTCCCGCGCCGACAATGACGCCATCCCCTAGCGTGGGGTGGCGCTTGCCCTTGTTCCAGCTGGTGCCGCCGAGTGTGACGCCCTGATACAGCGTTACGTTGTCACCAACCTGCGCGGTTTCTCCAATCACGACCCCCATGCCGTGATCAATAAAAAAGCGCCTACCGATAGTGGCCCCAGGGTGAATTTCGATGCCGGTCAGCCAGCGGGAAAACGTCGACAGCGTACGGGCCAGCCATTTCAGGTTTTTTTTCCATAGCCAGTGACCGCAACGATGAATTAACAGCGCGTGAAGGCCGGGGTAGTTGGTCAGTACCTCTAAAAAATTGCGGGCCGCCGGGTCGCGGTCAAATACGCTGTTAATGTCTTCACGTAGGCGTTGGAACATGAGTGATCCTTGGTCAGGGCTGGCACGCGGTCATTTAAGGCATCGCGGATGACGTAACGCATCGTTCATCGTTAGCAGGATAGCGAGGTTGGGGCGCGGGTGCGTAACTTCAAGTTATGCCTCACCCCAGGTTTGCGGATGCCGGTTATTGTTTGTCTGCTGATTTTTCCGTTGCGGTTAAAATGCCGCGTAAAATGTTCATCTCCATTTTTTCGGGGCGGGCGCGCAAATAGAGCCTGCGTAGCCGCGCCATCAGCTGACGAGGTTGGGCCGGGTCATGAAATTCAATGGTAATCAGTGTGCGCTCCAGATGCTCGAAATAACGCTCCAGTTCTTCGTGGGGCACTAGCTCATCATCAGCATCTGGTGTGGGCGCTGCGTCCTGCTGGCTTAACCAGGCCATGCGGCTCTCGTAGGCAAGCACCTGTACGGCGGCGGCCAAATTTAGCGAGCTAAAGTCAGCATTGGTGGGGATATGGACATGGGCATGGCAACGCTGCAGCTCGGCGTTGGTCAGGCCGCTATCCTCCCGGCCAAACACCAGTGCGACGCGTGATGTTGGTGCCTGACATTCGCCGGGTAGGCGGTCTGCCAGTTCGCGCGGTGTCAGCATGGGCCAGGGCAGGGTGCGTGAGCGTGCACTCGCGCCAACGGCCAGCGTGCAGTCGGCAACGGCCTCTTCAAGCGTTGTATGTACGCTGGCCTGATGGAGCAGATGATCCGCGCCGGAAGCGCGCGAAATGCTGTCCTGAGTAATGATCTCGCAGCGCGGAGCTACCAGCGCCAAATCGGCCAGACCCATGTTGTGCATGGCGCGAGCAACGCCGCCGATGTTGCCTGGATGGCTGGTGCCGATTAAAACGATACGAATGCGCTCAAGCATAATGATAGGGCTCGATAAATGTGAACAGGGCTTGATGAAGAACAGGGCTTGATACAGAACATAGCGAACAAACGCGGAAAACGAGCAGTTTAGCACGAGTCGATAGCGTGCCCGAGAGGGGTCTGCTAGAATTGCGCGCCATAGGCAATTATTCCTTCGCCTAACGTTCTTTAACATCACTGTGACAAGGCCCGATCATGAATCCGATGGTCCAATTTACGTTGCGCGCAGCGCGCAGCGCAGTTGAACAGTTTCAACGTGTTCGTGAGCGTATCGAAAACGCTCATGAAGAATCCAACCTTGACCGTCTGCTTGAAGACACGGCGCGCAAGGCCGAGGCGACCATTATCCACCAGTTGGAGCGTGGCTACCCCCAGCACGGCTATGTGGGTCGTTACACCTCGCATAAAGCGGGTGAAGGCGAAGGTAGTGAGACCGTTTGGAAGATCGAACCCATTCATGGCTACTCTAATTTAGCGGTAGCGGGTAAAGGCTTTGCTCTCTCAGTGGTGTGTCTGGTTAAAGGCCGCCCGGAACACGCGGTGGTTATCTCACCGTTTGGCGATGATGAATATATCGCCAGCCGTGGTCGTGGCGCTCAACACAATGGCAAGCGTATGCGGGTTAGCAAACCCACCGCGATTACCGGTACGCGTTTAGCCATGAGCCTGCCCGAAGCGTGGCTGCGTCCTGGCAACTTGCCGGCATTTCTTACCGTTACCCAACAACTTGCACCTCAGGTAGAAACTCTTGTCGCGACGGGCTGTGGCCTGCTGGACATGTGTGAGCTGGCCAGCGGCCGAGTGGACAGCGCCTTTGTGCTGGGTATGGAAGAGCAGGATATGCAGGTGGGCTCACTGTTTTTGAAAGAAGCCGGCGCGCTAATGGGCACGCCCGATGGTCAGCCGAGCGTTAAGGTGGAAGGCCAACTGATGGCCGCAGGTCCACGTCTTTACAAGGCGCTGATCAAACAACTGGCGCCGCATTTTTGATGGGCTGGTAGTAAATGAATAGTTGGAAATGAATGGCTGGTAGTTAATAGCACGCTGTGAATGTTGAGTGGTAGACGTTCCAGGTTGCCAGCCAACCACTAAAAAGGCTCTGCCGGGTTATCCCGGCAGAGCCTTTTGTCGTTATACAAGAACGGTTTGTTACGGCAGCTCTTCTTCCTCTTCATCAAGCTCTTTTTTGGTGGGGATCAAGTCCTCACGCGAAAGCTTGAGCGGCAGAAGCAGCGCGCCAGAGATGTAGATGGAGGAGAACGTGCCGACGCCAATACCGATCAGCAAGGCGATAGCGAAGTTCTCGATCATATCGCCACCGAGGATTAACAGGGCAAACAGTACCAGCATGGTCGTGCCGGAGGTTGCCAGCGTGCGCGATAGTGTGGCGTTGATGGCTTCGTTGATGATCTGCGTCATATCGTCGATACGTGACGTACGGATATTCTCACGAATACGGTCATAGACGACGATTGTGTCGTTCAATGAGTAGCCGATAACCGCCAGAATCGCCGCCAGCACGGTCAGGTCGAACTCAAGATGAAAGAGTGCGAACACGCCCACGACGATAATCACATCGTGAAGCAGCGCCAACAGCGCACCGATGGCAAACTTGTACTGGAAGCGGAAAGCGACATACAGCATGACCACACCGAGCGCGACCAGCAGGCCAAGGCCGCTTTGATCGCGCAGCTGATCGCCCACCTGGGCGCCAACAAACTCAGCACGCACCAGAGTAACGCTGTCGCCGCTGGCACTTAGCAGGTTGACAACGTCGCTGCCCACGTCAGGATCAAAGGCCTGTTGCAAGCGAATAAGCACCTCGGTTGATGCGCCAAACGTTTGCACCGAAACGTCCTGGAAGCCGCTTTCCACCAGCAGAAGGCGAATGGCATCCAGCGAGGGTGCGGCACCGTAACGAACTTCCACCAGCGTGCCGCCAGTGAAGTCGAGCCCCAGGTTGAGCTGTTGGAAGAGCAGGGCGCCAATCGACACGATGAGCATCACTGCCGAGGCGATAAACGCAATGTTGCGCCGCCCCATAAAGTCGATTTGCAGTTGTGATAGGGGTTTCATTGCCACCTCTTACATTCGGGGCTGAGCACGGGGTTCAGGTCCATGTTCTTCAGATCCATGTTTTTCAGATCCATAGCTTTTTGACGGGTCGGCTGCCATAGGTCAGGTTGACCAGGGCACGCGTCACCATTAGCGCGGTGAACATGGACGTCAAGATGCCGATAGACAGCGTGACCGCAAAGCCTTTGACGGGGCCGGTACCAATCGAGAACAGAATGATCGCCACTAACAGCGTGGTGATATTGGCATCGACAATCGAGGTAAAGGCGCGCTCATAGCCTGCATGAATGGCCTGCTGAATCGACAGCCCGTTACGCAACTCTTCACGTATTCGCTCAAAGATCAGGACGTTGGCATCCACCGCCATGCCCAGCGTTAGCACGATGCCCGCAATGCCAGGCAGGGTGAGCGTGGCGCCCAGCATCGACATGACCGCGACCAGAATCGTCAGGTTAAGGGCGAGCGCAATGTTGGCAAAAATGCCAAACACTTTATAGCGCGCCAGCATAAACAGCACGAGCAGCAGTAGGCCCACCTGAACAGAGAGCAGGCCGCGCTGAATATTTTCCGCACCCAGGCTTGGGCCGATAGTGCGCTCCTGTACAAAATAGATCGGCGCCGCCAGCGCACCTGAACGCAGCAGCAGCGACAATTCGGCAGCTTCAGTGGGAGAGTCGAGCCCGGTGATTCGGAAGCTGTTGCCCAGCGCGCTTTGAATAGTGGCTAGGCTTATCAGGCCGCGCTCTACATAAGGCTCACGCTCAATCGTCTCTTCGCCGGTCTCAGGGTCAATGACGACCGTATCTTCGCTTTTATGCTCGATAAATAGCACTGCCATATTGCGCCCAATATTGGTGCGCGTGGCGCGGTTCATCAGCGTGCCGCCAGTGCCATCCAGGTTGATATTCACCTGCGGGCGGCCGTTTTCATCAAAACTGTTACTGGCGCTGGAAACGCTGTCGCCGGTAATGATCACATCGCGCATTAGCTCAGCAGAGCGTGATGCATCATTGCGGAATACGTGAGTTTCCGTTTCCATGTTCGGCGTGTCGTTACGAGCTTCCAGGCGGAACTCAAGGTTGGCGGTCGCGCCCACGATCCGTTTGGCCGCCACTGTGTCCTGTACGCCGGGGAGTTCAACCACGATCTGATTAGGACCTTGACGCTGCACCATCGGCTCGGCAACACCCAACTCGTTCACCCGGTTACGCAGGGTGGTCAAGTTTTGGTTAATGGCGTAGTCCTGAATTTCGTTAATGGTCTGATCGCTCAGCGCCATCACCAGCCTGGAGGAGCGGCCGCTGCCTTCATTGGTATAGTCAAAGTTGGGAAAGTCACGGCTGATCAAACGGCGTGCCTTGTCGCGGTCTTCAGTGCTTGCAAAGTCGATGGAGAGAGAGCGGCCTTCTACATCGGTATTGCGGTAGCGAATACGCTCGCTACGCAACAGCTCGCGCATGGCGCTGGCATTCACTTCCAGGCGCTGAGTAAGCGCTGCGTCCATATCTACTTCCAACAGGAAGTGAACGCCACCGCGCAGGTCAAGCCCCAGTGTCATGGGGGAAGCGGAAAATGCTTGCAGCCAAGCCGGCGTGGCTTCTGCCAGGTTTAGCGCGACCGTCGCGTCATTGCCTAAAAGGTCGGCGGCAATATCACGGGCGTTGAGCTGGTCGTTGTCGTTACGCAGGCGAATCAGCCACAGGCCGTTAACTTCTTCGACGCCTTTAACAGCAATGCCGTTTTCGCCGAGTGCGTTCTCAACGCGTTCAATTTGGCGCTCATTCAGCGTTTCGCCTTGGGCGCTACTGAGCTGAATAGCGGGATCTTCGGGGAATAAGTTGGGAAGCGAATAGATAAGGCCAACCACCAGGACGACCAGTATCAGCAGATACTTCCACAGGGGGTAACGGTTGAGCATGCAAGCCCTGCCTTCAATTACAAACGGAATTGCTGTGCGGGGAGTCCCACGCACAGCAAAATTTACCATCGTATCTACCATGGCACCCCTGCCGGGGTGGCTGGCACTGAATCGGCAGGGGTGTTTTAAGCGTTAGATGGACTTAATGGTGCCCTTCGGCAGCACGGCAGCAACGGCGTTTTTCTGTACGTTGACTTCGGTGCCTTCAGATACTTCCAAGGTCAGGAACTCATCACTGACTTTGGTGACGCGGCCAACCAGGCCACCGCCGATCACGACTTCATCGCCTTTGTCCAGGCTGGTGACCAGCTGTTTGTGCTGCTTGGCACGTTTAGCTTGGGGGCGCCACAGCAGGAAATAGAAAATCAGCACAAAGCCGACCAACATAACGATTTGTGCGATGCCACCGCCAGCTGCCCCTTCTTGGGCATGGGCTGATGAGATGAAGAAATCCAGCATTGCAGAGAACTCCTGGGTTAAGACCCTTAATGGGTGAAAGGGTTAGAGGGGGCGCTAATTAACAATTATGTTGATAAGCGACCCTTGATTCACCCGCCAAAGCGGGTGATGACTATTCGGCCAGGGGAGGCACAGGCAGGCCGCGCCGAGCATAAAAGCCTTCCACAAAGGCCGTCAATGTACCCGCTTCGATTGCCGCGCGCAAATCAGCCATTACACGCTGGTAGTAGCGTAAGTTATGGATGGTATTGAGCATCGAGCCCAGCATTTCATTGCAGCGGTCCAGGTGATGCAAATAGCCGCGCGAGAAATTCTTGCAGGTATAGCAGTCACAACCCTCTTCAAGGGGGCTGGTGTCATGGCGATGCTTGGCATTACGAATCTTGACTGTACCGTCAGCGGTAAACAGGTGGCCATTACGTGCGTTGCGGGTCGGCATGACGCAGTCGAACATGTCGACGCCCCGGCGCACGCCTTCCACCAGGTCCTCCGGTTTACCTACGCCCATCAGGTAGCGTGGTTTATCGTCTGGCATCCAAATGGGCAGGTAATCCAGTACCTTGATCATCTCTTCTTTGGGCTCGCCAACGGAAAGCCCGCCAATCGCCAGGCCGTCAAAGCCGATCTCCAAGAGGCCTTTGAGCGAGCGCTCGCGAAGCTCGGGGTGCATACCGCCCTGAATGATGCCGAAAAGTGCGGAAGGCGAGTCACCGTGGGCATCGCGTGAGCGTTTGGCCCAACGTAGCGACAGCTCCATGGATTTCTCGGCTTCCTCATACGTGGCCGGGTAGGGCGTGCACTCGTCAAAAATCATGACCACATCAGAGCCCAGCGAGCGCTGCACGGCCATGGACTCTTCCGGCCCCATAAAGACCTTGCTGCCATCCACCGGCGAGCGGAAGTGCACGCCCTGCTCGGTGATCTTGCGCGTCTCGCCTAATGAGAACACCTGAAAGCCGCCGGAGTCGGTGAGGATCGGCTTGTCCCACTGGGCGAAGTCGTGCAGGTCGCCGTGGGCTTCAATGACCTCGGTACCCGGGCGCAACCACAGGTGGAAGGTGTTGCCCAGAATGATTTCAGCGCCGATCTCCTTGATGGAGTCTGGCGTCATGCCTTTTACCGTGCCGTAAGTGCCCACCGGCATAAACGCAGGGGTTTCGACCGTGCCACGGGGGAAGTGGAGGCGACCGCGACGAGCGCGGCCATCGTCGGCCAAGCGCTCAAAGCGCATAAAGCATTCGTTTCGCATTGTGGTAACTCGTCAAAAAATCATCGGTAAAACGCTAAGGGCAACGTAAAGGCGCTTAGCGGGTGAGCAGCATCGCATCGCCATAACTAAAGAAAGCGTAGCGTTCGGCAACGGCTTCACGGTAGGCGTTCATCATCGTGTCATAACCGGCAAACGCCGACACCAGCATCAAAAGTGTCGATTCCGGCAGGTGGAAGTTGGTAATCAACGCATCCACACAGCGCCACTCGTAGCCGGGGTAGATGAAAATATCCGTATCCCCGCTGTAGGGCGCTATCTGCCCATCGCTGCTTTTCTGGCAGGCGCTTTCCAAACAGCGCACGCTGGTGGTGCCCACGGCAATCACCCGGTTGCCTGCGGCTTGCGCCTCGCGTACCTGCTGGCAGGTGGCTTCTGACACCTCGATCCACTCACTGTGCATATGGTGTTCAAGAATATTGTCCACCCGCACCGGCTGAAAAGTACCCGCGCCCACATGCAGAGTGACAAACGCGCTGTTGATGCCTTTTTCAGCCAGGGCATCCAGCAGTGGTTGGTCAAAATGTAGGCCCGCCGTGGGAGCGGCCACGGCGCCATCTCGGCGGGCATAAACGGTTTGATAGCGCTCGCGGTCGCTGAGTTCATCTTCCCGAGTGATATAAGGCGGCAGTGGCATATGGCCGTGCTGCTCCAGCAGCGCGATCATTGGCGTCTCGCCTAAAAAGCGCAGCTCAAACAACGCGTCGCGGCGGCCTTCTACCACGGCGTGAATATCACCTTCAAAGATCAGCTCGGTGCCGGGCTTGGGCGACTTGCTTGAGCGGATATGTGCCAGGCCCCGGTGGCTGTCCAGCGGACGCTCAAGCAGCATCTCCACTTTGCCGCCGCTGGCTTTATGGCCGTGTAGGCGGGCAGGGATCACTCGTGTGTCATTAAACACCAGCAAATCACCGGGGTTTAAACGCTCAAGAAGGTCCGTAAACTGGCGATGCTCAAGCGCGCCGCTCTGGCCATCCACGCACAGCAAACGACAGTCGCTGCGCTGCTCAGAAGGGTAGCGAGCAATCAGCTCATCGGGTAGCTCGAAATAAAAGTCCGCGCGCTGCATGGGTTGGCTCTTAACGGTGGTCAAACAGGCGGCATAGGATACCCCCTTAGCTAGATAAAGTCAGTCAATGTGATTGACCTGCGTGGTTATCTCCGTATAATGCGCATCCATTGCCGGTGTGGCGGAATTGGTAGACGCAGCGGATTCAAAATCCGCCGCCTTTACGGGTGTGCCAGTTCGAGTCTGGCCACCGGCACCAAATTTTAGGGCTTAGCGTTCATCGCTAGGCCCTTTTTTGGTTTTGGCATTCCAAAAATACCATGAAGCATTGGCAAACATTGCTCATACCCTCCTTTTCTCACACCATCCATTGGCTCGATATCTAACATTTGATGACACCCACCTAAACTACACTCCACAGTGACAGCGCCGTTGTTGTAGACGGCTATTGCATGCCATGGATACAGGTGCTTCATTTGTTGCCTGAAAGGCTTTATGACGAGCAGGGAGCTCAATAATGGCCGAGCACACGACGCGGGTACTCAGCGAGGTTCTGAATCACCTTGAACACTCGGTTCAAGGGCAAAAAGTAACGATCGGGTCGCTTGTGGACGAGCTTGGTGCGCACTCCTTTGCGTCACTGATGCTCATGTTTGCCCTCATTTCGACGTCTCCTGCAAGCTCGATTCTGGGGGTTACTGCCATTGTGGCCTTCATTGAGTTTATTCTCGTGGCGCAGATAATGCTGGGGCGGGATTACCTCTGGCTGCCAGGCTTCATTTCACGCAAAGCGCTGTCTACCCATAAACTCTGTAAAGGGATTAACTGGCTGCGCAAACCGGTGCACTTTGTTGAGCGTTTTCTCAAACCGCGCTGGGTGTTTTTCGTCAAGCCGCCCTGGTTGTACCTGCCACTCGCCGTTATCCTGGCCGTGACGCCCTTCATGCCGTTTATGGAAGTCATCCCCACGTCGGGTTCAATAGCATCTGCGGCTATCGCCTGCTTCGCGGCCGGGCTCTTAACCAGAGACGGGTTGCTTGCCATGGTCTCTATTCTGTTTTTGGCTGCGGTGCCTTTCGTGATCGGGTATGTAGGGTTCAGTGGGTAGGTAAATCGTTTGTCTGAATTCAGCAAGAAGTTGGCGTATCTGCAGGCAAGCATTTTAAATGTAAACGCGGTAATCTCGGCTGTATTTCTTATGACGGAGAGATTCCATGAGCGTTACTTATTACGAAAGCAATGCACGTATGAGCCAAGTGGCTATCCATAACGGCACGGTTTATCTAGCAGGCCAGGTGCCCGCCGACGCCACGGCAGATATGCGTGGCCAGACCGAACAAGTGCTTGCGCGCATTGATGAGTTGCTGGCTCAGGCAGGGTCCTCAAAAGAGCACCTGATTTCTGCCCAGGTATGGGTAACCGATATGGCCGAGTTTGATCAGATGAACGCGGCATGGGAAGCGTGGGTAGTCGCAGGGCGTGCCCCGGTTCGCGCCGCGCTTGAAGCCAAGCTTGCCAAGCCTGAGTGGAAAGTGGAAATCATGGTTATCGCGGCACTGCCTAACACTTGATTTGTAACGTTCGGGTAGCGCTAGTATCGAGAAAGCCCCTGCCTTGGCAGGGGCTTTCCTGTAAAAAGAGTTGCCTTATCAAGCGTGCGCTTTAATAGCCTGCTCAAGCGTTGCCAGCCGGCCCGGCACCAGGGCATCCGCTACAGCAGTAATGCGTATCACATTGGCGAGCGCCGGGTGCGCCAGGCGAGCGACCAGCACACCTTCTGAAAGCAGCTGCTGATGTACGTGGGCGGCCAGTTCCTCACTGGGCAGGCGAATGCCGATGAAGTTGGTGGCGCTCGGCAGTACATCGGCCCCTAAAGCACGAAAGTGCTCGGCCAACTGCTCTCGGCGGGCTTTTACATCTGCCACGTGCTGGCGCACTTCTTCAGGATGGTCGAGTACTACTTCGGCGGCGGCCAGTGTCAGTGCGGAAACCGCGTAGTGAATACGCACCTTCATCATCATGGCCAGTACGTCAGGCTCTGCAATGGCGTAGCCAATGCGCAGCCCCGCTAAACCGTGGGCTTTGGAAAGTGTGCGCAGGCGAATCACGCCGGGCAGCGCGTTAGCCGAAAACTCACTTCCCGCATCATCACGAAAATCGCCATACGCTTCATCCAGCAGCAGCCAGCAGGTATCCGGTAGCGCCTCGCGAAACTTGATAATGGCGCTGTCGCTGTGCAGGTGGCCGCTAGGGTTATCCGGGTTGGCCAGGTAAACGAGGCGGGCGTTTTCCTGTTGAGCGGCGGCGGCCAGTGCTTCCAGGTCCGGCGCCAGTACGCCGGGCGCTTCATGGTAGCCAGGTTCAATCAGGCGGCAGCCTTGGCCTTTCGCAAAGTAGCCAAACGTGGGGTAGGTGCCCGCCGTGCACACCACCGTAGCGCCGGGCTCGCAGGTAGTGCGTAGCGCCAGCGCAATCAGGCTATCGGCACCTGCATCAACCAACAGGTGATCAAAAGGCGTGCCCAGCTGGGCGCTTAACCGGGTACGCACACCAAACGCCTCGGCGTCGCCATAGCTGTAAGCGTGCGCCGCTAGTGCATCACCAAAGTGCGCGCGCAGTGCCTGGTGAGGCATGTCCAGCCCTTCGTTGGAACCCAGCTGATGGGGGATCGCTCGGCCCAAGCGGCGTTCAAGTACTTTAATTCCCGGAAAGGGGTTAACCGGGCCTTCGCCGGTAAGGTGCTCGGGGTAGCGGGGCATAGAAAGTCCTAAAACTGTGTCAATGATTAACTTAAAACGCTTCTTGAAGTACTTTACCGCGATTCAATAGATCAAGCGGATCCTGGGCTTGCTTAAGTATAGGCATTAGCTTGATCTCTAACGCGCTTTCTAGCGCTTCGCTGAACGGGTTGGCGTTGTGCTTGGTGTCGCTGGAAGGGCTGGCAGCCAACGAGGTGCATTTTTTGAGGGGGGCTAAGCAGAGTAGAAGGCACTAACGGCTAAGCCAGTATTTCTAATCCTTTTTCGGCCACCAGGTTCAGCAGCTTTAGCGAGGAGCCATTGGGTTTCTTTTGGCCTTGCTCCCATTTCTGAACCGTTGAAACACTGGTATTCAGGTACGCTGCAAAAACGCCTTGGCTGGCGTGATTTTTGGTACGAATCCGCTTGATTTGTAGCGCTGTGTACTCTTTTACTGGGGGCAGACAAAGCGCATCGAACTCGCGCAGTGTTATTTCTTTCATTACACCCGCCGCGTGCAGGTCTTGAGCTGTTTCATGCACCATGTCCAGGATTGATTTATCCATCGTTTTCTACCTCAATTAACACGCCATGATTAATGGCTTCTACTAAAGCTTCGTCACTGTAAGCCAGTAGTTCTTTTGCCAAATATTTCAATGCGTTTAGTTCATTAGCGCTGATGTTGGTGCGAGCATTTTTGGCAAAGCCATAAACAAAAAACGCCTTATTACTGACTTTGTAAGCTAACAGGGTTCTGACCCCGCCGCTTTTACCTCGACCACCGACCGCCACGCGCTTTTTCACCACATGAGCACCCAGGTTGGCATCAATCATGCCGCGTTCCATTTCTTCAACGGCAGCTAGCAAGGCAGCATCACCCAGCCCTTCCTTTGCTGCCCATTTAGTGAATACTTTGTTCTTAAATACTCGCATTTGATACCTTTACTGCCACCTTTTATTTATAGCACTAAGTGCTATGGTGGAACAGCTTTTTTTAGACGCGTAGCTGCTATGGCGCGTGTCTGGCAAGATAGTCGTTTTCGAAACCCTATCGATCAAGGACACGGCATGGCCCACCTGCTACGCATCGTGATGATTCACGGCCACCTTGAAGGCGTGGTTGAACTCAGTGTGGACGGCCACACCAATATTTGCGGCACCAACGCTTCGGGTAAAACCACGCTTCAGCGCTTGGTGCCGGTGTTTTACGGCGAGCTGCCTAATAAGGTAGTGCCCAAAACGCGCATGAAGTTTGATGCGTTTTACCTGCCGCATCGCAACAGCTACCTGGTGTATGAATACCGTCGCGAGGCGGGCAACATCTGCCAGGCAGTGCTGACCCGCAAAGCCGAAGGCGGAGTAGAGTACCGCTTTGTGGGCGGGCCTTATCAGCCGGAAGATTATTTGGTGGAGAGCGAGGCGGGCGTGACCGCACTCGACTACACACAGTGGGCCAGCGGCCTGCGCCGCAACGGTACGCCGGTGTCGTCCAAGCTGGGCGCGACCTCTGAATTTCGCTCGGTGATCCAAAACGACTTTACCCAGCTGCACGGCAATAGCCGCGACGGCCTCAAACTGCGCCAGATCGCCGCGCAGTTCAGTCTGGTCAAGCCCGAGCGGCGTATTCGCCATATTGAAAAGTTGGTGTCGGCGGTGCATGCCAAAGAGGGCAAGATGGATACCCTCAAAACCATGCTGGCGGCGATTTTCGAAGAGGATGGCGTTGAGCTGCCGGTCACGCGGATACGTAACACCAAGGCGCGTGAATGGATTGCCCAGATGCGCCAATCCATGCGCCTGGAGCCGCTACAGGCGTCGCTCGCCCGGCTTGCCGGGATTGACCGCGAGCTTGCCCATCTTGATGCCACCCTTTGGCAGCTTAAGCCCCAGCTTGAAGATGACCGCCAGCAGGCTGAGCGGCGTATGGCCGATGTGGACGCCGAGCTTGCCCGCCATCAGCGCGATTTTCAGCAGCGGGAAAGCGACTACGCCCAGGCGCGGGATGAGCTTAACGACCGCCACAGCGAAGTGGTCAGCGATTTACAGCAGACCCAGCGCCGCCTTAATGATCTGCAAACCCAATACGAGCACTATTTCGAGGCGGACATGCCCGCCCTGGAGCGTGATATCAACGCGCTGCCTCAGTGGCGCGAACAGCGCGACCAGCTGCGTGCTCACCTGAACGTGATGCAGGATGCGGTAAAAGAGAGCCAGGCGCGGCTTGATGGGCGCCTGCGTGAGCTTTCCGAGGCGCTGGCCCGCCAGACAGGTGAAGCCCAGGAGCTGATTGACGCCCTGGTGGAAGAGAAAGCCCTGCGCCGTGAACAGCAGTGGGAAGCCGAGCAGAAGCTTAATGAGCGCTATCAACAGGAGCGCCAGCGCCTGGACGGTGAGTATCAGGCGCAGCTTGAATTGGGCGTTGAGCAGCTGGCCGAGCTAAAAGCCCAGCTCTCACTTTCGACTCAAACCGCCGAAGAAGCTGCTGATGCTGAGCTTGCCCAAGCGCGCCTGGACCAGGCCCAGCAGGAGCGTAACGCATCGGCCGCCACGCTAGACGGCCTGCGCCGCGAGTTTGAAAGCAACCGCCGCGCCCGGGACGATGCCGAGCAGCAACTGGTTCAGCTTCGTCAACAGCTTGAGCGCGCCGAGCAGCGCTGCTATGCGCTTTACCAGCAGCGTGACCCCGAGCAGGGCAGCCTGCGCCATTTTCTGCGCTACCACCGCCCAGGCTGGGAGCAGCAGTTGGGCAAAGTGATTGCCCCGGAGCTTTTAGAACGACGCGATTTAGCGCCTCAATTAGCCGGCGGCGGCAGCGATGATCTGTTTGGGCTGGCGCTGGATCTCTCGGCCATTGCCTTGCCCGACTACGCCCAGGACGAAGCCACGCTGCTTGCCGCCATCGAAGAATCAGATAGCGCCAAGCGGCGCGCGCAGGCAGAGTGCCAAACGGCCGAGAAAGCGCTTAAACAGCATAACGAGCGCGTCCAAAAAGCCGATGAAACTCAAGACCAAGGCCGTATGGCCCATAAGCGTGCCGAGCAGGAAGTTGAGTTTGCGACCGAGGCGCGCCGCCAGCAGCAAGAGCGCCACGCCAAGCATCAACAGGAGCGCCGCGCCACTCGTCAAGCCGCGTTAGCCCGCTTGGAACAAACACAAACCGAGCTGCGTGAAGAGAAACAGCAAGCCCTTAACGCGCTGGGTGAAACCCATCAAAGCCAGCTGTTAGAGCTAAAAGCCGACGGCCAAAGCCAGCTGGACAGCCTGGATGCTCAGCTGCGCCAGTACAAGCAGCAGCTAAGCGACGCCAACACTGAACACCAGCGCCAGCGGGCGGAGCTGGAAGAAGCCTTTAGCCAGGAGCTGGCCGAACAGGGCGTCGACCCGGCAAAGCTAAAAGACACCAAGGCGCGCCTGGCAAGCCAGGAGGAACGCATCCGCGTTACCGCCGCCCGTCAGGATGAACTCACCGAATACACCCGCTTTATGCGCGTGGAGTGGGGCCAGCACAAGCCGCAGCTGGTCACCCAGGAAGCCGAGCTGGAGCAAACCGAACAGCAGCTTCAACGCGATAAAGAGCGTCTGAAAAACGATTTTCAGGCAGCGCGTAAAACCCACCAGAGCACGGTCAGTACGCTGAAAACACAGCGGGAGAGCGAACACACCAGCCTGGAAGCCTTAAAGCCACTGCTAACCCAGTTGGAAGGCCTCGCCATTGAACCCGACGGCCAGACCCCGGCGGCGCCGCTGGGCGATGTGGACGAGCGCATTGAGCGCGCCCGCCAGGCATTGGGCAATCGCCACCAGCTCATCGAGCAGCTGCGCCGTGGCTGCCTGGAGGTTGAAAGCCAACTGATCAAGGACGCCAGCAGCGGCTTTGCCGAAGCGCTGGAGAGCGAGCGCAGCAAGCTGCAAAGCGACAACCCGCGCCTCCAACTGCCGCTACTGCGCGACATGCTCAAACTGCTTGAAGACCAACAGCAGCAGTTGATTCAGGAAGGCCGCAACCTGAGCGATGACCTGGATAAATTCTTTACCGTGTTCCGCGACTTGAACCGTCGCATCAGCGCCCAGAGCCGTCGGCTTTCAGAAGAAGTCGCCGACGACCTGCGCCT
The DNA here is from genome assembly GCF_052379785.1 of Halomonas sp. 72. Classification (NCBI taxonomy): domain Bacteria; kingdom Pseudomonadati; phylum Pseudomonadota; class Gammaproteobacteria; order Oceanospirillales; family Halomonadaceae; genus Halomonas; species Halomonas sp. 72. Next base: position 211,219 of record NZ_JBQSYY010000002.1, read on the forward strand.
GGAAGGCATCACCAAAGCCGAAGTGCGTATTCAGTCCACCATCGACGAGCTGGGCTTCTGGGAGCCGTTGAAGCTGTTCGCTCAGCGCTATAAAGAGTGGCGCGAATCCGGCCAGACGCTGCCCAGCGACGACTACTTGAATACCCTGGCGGACGTGGTCGATCTGCTGCGCAGCGACCAGCAGTACAGCTTTGAAAGCCTGCTGCGTCTGGAGCTGCACTTGAACGAAGGCGGCACGGACCTGGTGATCAAGAACGACCGCCAGCTGCTGGAGTCCTCCAGCCACGGCATGGCGTACCTGATTCTGTGTAAATTCCTGCTCGCGTTTACCCGCCTGCTGCGCGGCGACGCAGAAATCGCCATCCACTGGCCCATCGATGAGATCGGCACCTTGGCCTACCACAACGTCGAAAAGCTGTTTGAGGCCTGTGACAGCAACCGCATTCATATTGTCGGCGCGTTCCCCAATCCTGAATCCGACGTGCTGCTGCTGTTCGCCAATCGCTACTTGATTGACCGCGATAACGCTAACGCCAATAAACGGGTGTTAAAACGCATTGAACCGCGCCTGAGCCGCTTGGCCGAGCGGCTCCAGGAACGTCAGCAGGAGGTGACGGTATGATCGAACATGGCCCACTGCTTGAGCGTTTACTCGCCGGGGAGTTTATCTGCCCGGTGAGCGATGAAAGCGGCTATCGCCACTTGAGCAACGCAGAGACCCGCGAGGAGATCGATACCTACCTGCGGCCACTTAACCGCCGCCTGGCCAGCAATGAAGAGGGCAGCGTCTACTTTCTGGCCTGGCGTCAGCTCAACGACAGCGCCCGGGATCAGCTTTCGCGCCAACTGGGCGAGACGCTTAACAGCCTGCTGCCGCTGCTGGAGTGGCTACAGCTGGTGCAAGAAGCGCTGGGCCGCGATACTCTGGCGGCCCCCGGTGATGTACTCAAACCGGCCGAGTTCAGCGCCAAGTGTGAAGACAACCAAAGCCTGCGCGAGCGCCTGGAACGCCTGGCCACCGACAGCTTTTTTGGCTCGCAAAGCGACCAGCTAGATGCCCAGGTAAAACAGGTCTTCAAGCGCCTGAAAGAGCACGGCTACCTGCTCCAGCCGCATTCCGAGCGCCAGGTATTTGTGATCACCGGCAAGATTGATTACCTGGTGGACCTGGTGCGCTTTATTCGCGATGAAGAGAACCTGCCGATTGATGCCGAAGGAGAAGAAGGCACGCAGGAGGCCCTGTTGTGAATAAGAGCGTGGGCAAGAGTGTGAGTGAGCTGGAGAGCCGCCTGCTAAAAACAGGCGCTGAGCGCCTAGCGCTACTGGGCAAGCATTCTGAAACGCTGATGCAGGCCTACACCCGCGATGAAGTGCCGCTGGAATCGCTCAGCGATAGCGCGCTGCGCAAGATGCTGGCGGCGCGTATTCTGTGGCGCCCGGATGAGCAGAGCGGGGTGAAGCTCTCGCCCAAAGTGCGCGAACTGATCGCCGAAATGCTCGCCGATGAAACCCGCCGCCATGTGAATGCCGACGTGGCGGAAACCCTGGAGCTGATTCGCTCATTGGTACACAGCTACCGCGAAGCGCGTAGCCGAGGCGAGCACTGGCGGTTAGAGCAGCAGCTAATGCGCCTGCGCCAGGAAGTTGACGACCTTAACGGCCGCTTCGCCGATGCCATCGACAGCTTATGGCAGCGGCTGAACAGCGATTTTGGTTTCGTCAGCCAACTCAACGATAAAATTCGTGAGAACGACCGCGCCCAGAAACAGATCGCAAGGCTTCTGGATGGCCTGGCACTGATTAACTTTGACGAGTTGATTGAACTGGTGGGAAGCGACGGCAGCCTGCGCAAGCTCTTGATCAGCCAGCTTCAGCAGCAGTTAAGCCACCACTACACCGGTTTGCGCGAAGTGCAGCGGCGCTTGATCGAGCTAATGGCGCGCTTCCGCAAACAGCAGGCGCGCAGCCGCCTGATTAGCGGCATGGCAGCGTTTATGCGCGAGCACCCAGGCTTTGTGCCCAGCAATTACGCTCGGCGCAGCGAGGTACCCGCGCTGGTTAACCAAGCCACCCCGCTAAACGCAGCGGCCGCCCCGGCGCTGGATCGTAACCTGGAGTGCCAGGTACTCGCCGACCTGCTCCACCAACTTCCCCAGCCGCGCCACACCACGCAAACGGTGGAAGCCGCCGCACCCGCCCAAGCGCAGGAAAGCAGCCTGGCCGCCGCCCGCCAACAGGCGCTAAAGCAGGATGTCGAACACTTCTATTTAAGCGTGATCGACCAGCCCCAGGCAGCGCCGGTCAGCGCCCTTGAATACCTACACGAAAGCCCACTGGAATGGCCGGATGAGATCTGGCTATTCCAGGTGATTTCCGAATACCAGGGCCTGCCGCGCAGCGATCAGAAGGCGTTCCGGCTCAAGCAGCAGGAGAGCCAGGCCAGCCAATTTAATCACCTGCGCCTGATCCACGACGTTGAGCTGCAGCTAGCCGTATGAACCTACCCGGTCGCGCCCGCAATGGGCTAAACGGTGTGGCCCGCGAACTGCTCCGCCAGCCCACGGTGGAAAAGCCCCGCAGCCAATGGGTAGGCGACGTAGTGGCCTGGTGCCATCAGCATGATATTGACCTGACCTCGCGCATAACCAGCAAAACGCTGCGCTTTGACGCCGCGTTGCTGGCGCAGATAAACGATGTATTAGACAGCGCCCGCATAGCGCCGCTAGGCCGATCTCTCAGCGGCCTGACCAGCGCCGCCCAAGCAAAAGAAGGCGTGGAAGAGGATAAAGCCACCCGCGAAAGTCCCCGAGCGCGGCGGGTACTCGTCAGCTTTCCGCCGCAGCTAACAACCGGGCTTGCTAACGAGCCACGGGCTATTCGCGATGTGGATGTACTGGGGTTAAAGCTGAGTGCGTTTAGCGCCTTAATTCAGGTTGAAAACCTGGACAGCTTCTATGAATTTTCGCCGGATATTGCAGCGCTAAGCGGCTACGTTAATCCACTGGTCGTCTACCGAGGCGACAGCCACTATGGCGGCGGTTTCACATTATTGGCCGAGGCATGGCGCAAAACCCACCGGCCGCATATCTACGCCGGTGACTTCGATGTAAAAGGCGTCACGCTAGCCCTCGATAGCAACGCCACCCGCTTGCTCCTGCCTGACATCGAATGGCTCTCTCAAAACGCCACGCCGCTGCATGTGCCCGCTGAACAGTTTTCCTATCAACGCAGTTTGCGTAAGCACTTTGCTGCGCTGCCAACAACACATCCACTGCGTGAATACCTAACACTGTTGTTGGAAAAGCAGCGTGGGTTAAAGCAGCAGTGGTTTGGTGGGGAGATGGGATGTGTGGGGCTCAGTTAGAAGCCGACAGCCCATCAAATCGGCGGTGAGGCGTTTGCCCTCTAAGCAGCTATCTAAGCGTTGCTTCAGGACGGCTGATAGTTTTTGAACTAGTGTCAAATAACTGGTTTCTACCTCTAAATATTACTTTTAAATGAAGTCTTTTTAGGCGGAGCAAAGCGGCACCTGCACGCGACCTTTGGATATAGTGCCAATATTTGCTTTGCCTCGAAGCGAATCAATGGGATAGAGTCAGGTCATGTGGCTGCAAAACTTCAATCAATGCTCCGTCGCATTTGTTGAGGTTTTGCAGGGAAGCGTAAAATCTCTGTTATAACGCAGAATTGAACATCGTACCAAGAGGGCCATGATGGAAAAGTATCGGAGTTGGGAGACAATAAAATGTGTCACTATTGGCTCCTATCAAATTAAAAATGGGTAGATATTAGCTAAATAATTTTACCCTAAACGGCTTAGTGTAGAATTGAATCCATCTTTAATTAAACCATGTGCTCTGCATTATATATTCACTCAGCAGGTACCACCTTATAGATTTTCAAGCGGTAAGCCATGTATTCGATTTACTTTGTCGTCGAAAAATTTTAAAGGGCGATGGCTTGCTACGTGATGATTAGTAGGCGATAAGAAATAAGCAGAAATTTTTTAGCTAATATTTAAGTTATATTTTATGATAAATGAGTGTTTTTTAATATTGGGATTTAACTAAAGCCACATAAGATGAATGGATAGTAAGATGTTAAAGATAATAATGAATAAAGCTGGTAATGGTGATTGTATTTCTATTGAAAGTCGAACGGAATTCGTTTTGATTGACGGTGGCACAGCTCAGTCTTTTTCTTGCTGGAAATCTAATGTTGTGGGTAGGGATAAGATTGATTGTGTAATAGTCACTCACATCGACAATGATCACGTTAATGGAATCATTAAGCTACTGCAGAGTAACAGTTGCCCTAATATTGATCAATTCTACTTTAATGGTGCAGAACAATTGTTTGGTAATGTGAATTATAACGTAGAATCGGATCGTATAACAGATACTAAATTACGTGCGATATCAGAAGAGTCATCAGTAATAGGCAGCCGTGATCAGATAGGTTACTCAGAAGGTACTTCACTTTCATATTTGCTTTTGGATAAGAGAATTACTTCAAACCCCTCTGTTGGGGGAGCTGCGCTATATCGAGAGAGCTGTGATACCTTTTATGTTGGTGATATGAAGTTTTCAGTTATAGGTCCTTCTAAGTTAGTTTTACAAGAGCTAAAAGACCGCTGGGAGGATAAGTTGTCAGAAAGAAGAATTAGGCCAAAGGTTATAAGCAAAGCGTTTTATGAAGCTTTCGAGCACTACGCAAAGGCTCTACAAGAAACAGCGTCTAATGTAATTTATGTTGCATCTACTGAAGAAAGAAGTATCGAATCATTAGCAAATATTGAGTTTGAAGATGACCATTCAATGACTAACAAAAGCAGCTTGTCATTTCTAATTGAATCAAATAGCAAACGTTTGTTGTACTTATCTGACTGTGACGCAGGGACAGTGATTTCATGGCTAGACAGTTTAGGCTTAGAACAAATAGAAGTTGATGCAGTGAAAATATCACATCATGGAAGTAAGAATAATACTAGCCTAGAACTGTTAAATCGTATTGTTTGTCAAAAATACTTGATAAGTACAAATGGAAACTCTCATGATCACCCAGATTTGGAAGTCTTGGCAAGAATTGCTATTGTAAAAAAGCACTCTGGGGCTGAGATTATTATGAACTATAAGGTCGACCATATCCCTGTCTGGTTCACGAGTGAACTACAAACGAGTTACCCAAATATCAAGCTAACTATGGATTCTTGCGAGTTTGATTTATGAATAAAAGAGTAATCGAAGAGTTCAAGGTTGAGTCGATTTACATCGTTGAAGCGTTACTGTCTAATGCCGTCTCTAAAAGAGGAACTTGTTTTTCAATCTCGGGTAATTTGATTCTAACTGCTAATCACGTAGTTGAGGAAGCAACTTCGCTAAAAGTGTATTTATCGAGTGATGCTTATGCTGAAGGAGACTCAATTGACGCGACTTGCTTATATAGCAATGCTCAAATTGATGTGGCAATACTGAAAGTTGAAGATAGTATAACTAGTAGTTCAATTGATCTGTATAGGACAACAGTTAACCTAGACAATGAGGTTAAGTCATGTGGTTATCCTATAGAGAAGGAACATTATCATGCGCCAATCACCGTTAAGGTTACGAATACATTCGCACACATGACTTCGAAAGAATGGAGTTTTGAAATATCACAGTCAAATACTGTTAGTCAATACAAAGGAATGTCCGGCTCTCCCATAATGTATGATGGAAAATGCATCGGTATACTTCTAGTGCAGCAAGGAAACAATACTTTATATTCAGTATCAACTAATGACTTACTCAATGATCAATCGATTCATGAAATTGTTGAATCAGCTGGCATTCAAATTATCGCTCAGGAGGGTATTGAGTACAAAGCCCCTTCACATCCAACCTCACCATTTAGCTATTGTATAAATTGCATTAGTGATGTTCCAAATTTTAAAGGGGTCGATATTGGCTTTACTTTCGAGAAATGGAACATGACTAATTTCACCGAAGCTGTATATGACTGGATTATAGATTACAGCCTTTCACATAAGGACAGAGCTAATTTTAAAGGAAATCCAAGGAGTCTATTTAAATATGCAAGAGCTAACTACCCAGCTTCAGTTTTAAATGCTCTAGGAGATCTTTGTTTACATATCTCTATTAGAGAGTCGTATTCTACTATACCGATAATGAACCGTATGTTTGATCAGAATAATAAAACGTTTTCTTGTACACATGCCATTTTGAACTTCGACAATATTGAGCTTTGGATTGGAGCATCTTCTGTTAGCACCAGTATTGAAGAGGCTGTAAACCAAGCGGTTGATAACGTCAACTACATTTCAAATTTACAGTCTCTTCAAACTCGCTTGTACGCTCTTACATCAGAGATTGATCCATCTTGGCCTCATAAAGAAAAACTGGAAAGGCTTGCTGATTACAGGCTTGCTATAGATAAAAGGTTCGATAAGATCGTCATACCAATTTTTATTATGCATGATAGTGAACTTATTAACGATTATGACAAACATGATTTCTTGAATGCCTTTGAAGCAAAGATCCAAGAATGTCGAGGGTTGCTTCAAATTGGGGGCATAAATCAAGAATTAATAAGCTTAATCGATCTAAAGGTGTTTTATTTCCCTGTATCGAGTGTTAATCAATTGAACGATTCGCTGGTTGAGGAGTTGAACTCATGAGTGAATGGTATAAAGAAGCAAAAGAACACTTGAATGACTGCTCATTTAGTGATTGGAATAGTTTTTTGCCATCATTAATCAATGAGTTCAATAGTCATACCAATGAATCACTAGTTCAAGATATAGTTATTAGGGCATTAGAGCGAAAACAAGAAATACCCAATGCTTTTATTTTGGATCACCTACTGTGTGAGTTAGGTCTGTTTCCATATGTTGATAAAGAAAGTTCGACTACAAAGGATAAGATTAGACAGAGTTTGTTTACAACTCCTCAGGATAATGAAAAGACGTTCCATATCCGACAAGCAGAAGTATTCCATCGGATAATGAACGGAGAAAACATTGTTCTCAGCGCACCAACTAGTTTTGGCAAGAGCCTGATCATTGAAGCACTGGTCGCTAGTAACGAATTTAATAATATGGTGATTGTTGTACCCACAATAGCATTGATTGATGAACTTAAGAAAAAACTATTCAAATACAGTAAAAAATACAAAGTGGTTACCCAAGTTACTCAGCAACCTAGTGATAGAAATATTTTCATTTTTACTCAAGAGAGGGTGCTAGAATACAAGCAATTTTCTTCTATAGATTTCTTTATTATTGATGAGTTCTACAAACTCGCACCGACTAGAAATAACGATGAAAGATGCGACAGATTAAATCTTGCATTTAGAAATTTATATAGGAAGTGTCAACGCTTTTATATGTTAGGTCCTAATATTAGTGGATTGGTTTCTGGGGTTGCAGAGGAACTAAGGTGTACTTTTCTCAAGTTCGATTCTTACGCTACAGTAGCAACTAATGAGTATTTCTATCCATTGGAAACTAAAGGTAAGGATGCTGAAGTAGATGTTGAAAGAGAGGAGAAGCTATTTGAAATTTTGAAAGACATTGGTAGAGATGAGCAAACGGTAATTTACTGTAAATCTCCTCAGAGAACTAGTTTGCTGATTTCTAGACTATTGGAATCTGGGCTTCTAAAAACTGACGATAGTAATAATGCCTTATCTAACTGGCTATCTAATAATTTTCATGAAAGTTGGTCTCTTGTTGAGGGCGTCAAACATGGAGTTGCTTATCATCACGCTCAGTTACCCAGAGCTATAGGTGCTTTAATTGTTGACCTGTTTAATGATTCTAAAATAAATATTCTTATCTGCACTTCAACTTTGATTGAAGGAGTGAATACAAATGCTAAAAATATAGTTATATACGATGATTGTATTACAGGTAGACGAAAACTAGATATGTTTACTTTTAATAATATTTCTGGTCGTTCAGGTCGAATGTTTAAGCACTTCGTCGGAAATGTATATATCTTTGGTAACAAGCCGCAGGTTGAACTACCTTATATTGATTTTCCAGTTGTAACTCAGAGTGATAAGGCGTCAGAGTCTCTGTTGCTTCACATGGGAGAAGACGTAAAGGACGAAAACAAAAATAAAGTGCGTAAATTCTATGATCAGGAAGTTCTTCCAGTTAAGTTGCTTCTAAAGCACCAAGGAATCGACCCTAACAAGCTAATTAGATTTGCAGATGATTTGATCAAGAATTGTGGTACTTGGAATAGAAAAATGGTTTGGGATAGCATCTACCCAAATGCTGAACAATTACGCCATTTATCTATGATTCTCATGGATTATTTTAATGTTTCTTCTATGGGGGGTGGTACAGTAAGAACCGAGGCGCAACTAAACAAAAAGTTAAGAGATGTAATTAACAAGTCTGATGACAAAGATTTAATTATTCAAGATTATAGGTTTAGGAGTAAAATAGAAAAAAACTATACAATTGATGATGCGGTTCAATCTGTATTTAACTTCAAAAAAAATCTTGTGAATTACAACCTTCCTAAAATTATATATGCAATTAGCGATATTCAAGAAGTAATTTTTAAAAGATTCGAATACTCGCGCGGAGATTATATGCCATTTGCCGCATCATTAGAAAATTTCTACTTTCCTGCTGCGATTAACTCTCTCGAGGAGTTCGGTATTCCGAATCAAGTAGCGAAAAAACTGATAGAACGAGCTGACATCAAAGACTTGGAAAATATTGATTCGTTAATTGATGTTCTATCCAAAAAAAGAGAGGAAACCTTTTCTTACTTAACCAATTTTGAAAAGAGCTTTTTAAGAAAAGCGCTGTCTTATATGTGATAGAAATAATAGGTGAATTGCCTCGAGTATTCTAGACACCCATGATGCTGCTCCTTACCCACTGAGCTGGTTGCGTTTAGGTGTTGCTTGATTAAAGCCAAGACTTAGCGCAGTTTGTGCGCTGATGACCGAACCTAGCCAGGAGAGCCCTTATGCAAAAGTTGAGAATCGACCTAGTCTCTGATGTCGCCTGCCCGTGGTGCGCGATCGGCTACCGGCGCCTGGAACAAGCGCTGGAAACCTTGAAGGGCGAGATCGACGTCGAGCTCTTCTGGCAGCCCTTTGAGCTCAACCGGGACATGCCGCCCGAGGGCGAGCCGATCCTGGAGCATTTATGCCGCAAGTACGGTAAGGACGCGGCCAGCATGGAGCAGTCCCAGCGTGAGATCATGAAGGTTGCCGAAGAGCTGGGATTGAATTTCCGTGGCGCACTCGAGCGTCGGGCAAACAATACCTTTGCGGCCCACCGCGTGCTTGCTTGGGCGGCCACACAGAACCGGGAAACGCCCCTGCAACTGGCACTGTTCGAGGCCTACTTCGGTGAGGCGAAAAACCCTTCAGACCCAGAGGTTCTACGCGAAAAGGCCATTGAGGTTGGGCTTGACGGTGACACTGCCGAGGCCATCGCACGGTCTGATCAGTACGCGGACGAGGTTCGAGCGGCCGAGCAGAAATTCATGGAGGCAGGGGTGAGTGCTGTGCCGGGATTCATCCTCGACGGGCGCTACCTGATTTCTGGCGCCCAGCCCGTTAACGTGCTGGGCGATGCGCTTCGTCAGGTGGCGGAAGAAAACGCGAACGGCTAACGTCTCGCATTAGAGTGGTCACCGAGTCTACTGACTTCAATTCAACTGTGAAAAATGCCCATGACGTCATCACTTCATCGCCTTTACTCTTTTCGTCGCTGCCCCTATGCCATGCGTGCCCGGCTCGGCTTATTGTTTGCTGAGTTACCGGTGGAGCTGCGCGAAATCACATTGAAGAACAAACCGGCCCAGATGCTAGCGATTAGCCCGAAAGGCACTGTGCCTGTTTTACAGCTTTTTGATGGTACTGTGATCGAAGAGAGCCGAGAAATAATGGTGTGGGCGCTTGAGCAACAAGATCCGCAAGGGCTGTTAGATGCGAAGGTTAGCGCTCAGGCCAATGCCCTGATCGAGCAAAACGATAATGAATTTAAACATTGGTTGGATCGCTATAAATATGCCGACCGACATCTCGAAATGACCCAGGCAGAGTACCGGCAACGGGGCGAAGCTTTTTTACAGGTTTTAGAGGAGAAGCTGACTCAAAAGCCTTATCTTCTGGGAGATAACGCGACCATTGCTGATATTGGCATCATGCCTTTTATCCGCCAATTCGCCCATGTAGATCGCGATGTTTTTTATAGCCTACCTTATCCGCACCTGCAGCGGTGGCTACAACACTGGTTGGAACACGCATTTTTTCTGCAGGCCATGACCAAGTTTCATCCATGGCAAGAAGGGGATGACGTGGTGGTTTTTCCATTTTGAAAAGCGCTACCTGTTAATTCCTTGTCGGTTTTCTCACGAAGGCCATTGAGGTAGGGTTTTATGGTGACGCCGCTGAGGCTATCGCCCGCTCTGATCAGTACGCGCATGACGTTCGTGCGGCAGAGTAGTGATTCATGGAAGCCGGGGTGAATACGGTGCCGGGGATCATCCTCGACGGCTGCTACCTGATTTCCGGCGCAGGGCTAGTCGATCAATATGGCGCCACACACGTGGCGCCATGTGCCTTGTGGGCTTTACTCGCTCAAACCCACTTTCTCCATAAACGCCCGCGCATGCACATCCACTGCTTTAATAGCGTGAACAATCTGCTTGGGCGTTAGCTCATACGCCAGGTTATGGCTTGATTCACCCTCTTTAAGCGCCGCTTCGGCTACACGATAAAGATCTTCCTCGCTTGCCTGGTCAAGCTTGAGCGCTTTCAGCGTCACCGGTAGGCCCAGCGCCAGGTAGAGGTCTAAATACTCTTCCAGCTCCGCTTGCGGCGCTTGGTCGAGAATCAGCTGCGCGACCGTGCCGTAGGCCACTTTTTCGCCGTGGGTCAGGTTGTGAATCTCGCCGTGCAGGGCGGTAAAGCCGTTATGAATGGCGTGCGCTGCCGCCAAGCCGCCACTCTCAAAGCCCAGGCCGCTGAGCAAGGTGTTGGCCTCGACCACGGCTTCAAATGAGGGCGTGACGATCTGCGCTTCGTTGGCTTGATAGGCCAGCATGGCGTGCTCGAAAAGGATGTCTTCGCATTTCTCGCCAATGGTTGCGCCCAGCAACGTGGCTTTCCCGCCCGCCATGTTGTTGGCGTTAGCGCGAATGGCGGCGCGTGCTTCAACCCAGGTAGCCAGTGCATCAGCAATGCCCGAGGCCAGAAAGCGCGGCGGCGCTTTGCAGATGATGCCGGTATCGACCAGCACCAGGTCGGGATTCTTGCTGTAGAAGCGGTAGGACTCAAACTCGCCATCGTCACTGTAGATGACCGACAGGGCGCTGGTGGGTGCATCGGTAGAAGCAGTGGTTGGCAGTATGGCACAGGCCGCTTCGAGCTTTTCAGCCACACCTTTGGCAGTGTCGATGGCTTTACCGCCACCAAAGCCGATAACGACATCTGCCTGCTGCTTGCGTCCGAGCTCAACGAGGCGGTCGATTTCGCGGGTAGAAGCCTCACCTTCGAACACTGCTCGCTCGAAGCTAACGCCTTCGCCTTCCAGGCTCGCGCTAAGCTCCTTACCCGCGATGTCCCAAACCACATCGTCGGCAATCAGCAGCGCCGTTTTCCCGAGCGCTGACACATAGTGTCCGGCGCGGGCGGTAACACCTTCCCCCTGCACGTAGCGGCCGGGGCTGATGAAGACTTTCTCGTTGATGGCTGTCATGGCAAATCGTCCCTAAAAGAGAGTGGGTTGCCTGACCATTGGTAACACATGAAAGGTGCATGTGTATTGCGGTCGTGTGACGTATTAGTACTTATGTTGACCGCTGTCAGTTTAGGCGGCTGGATGCTTATTCCGCCTGAGGCCGTAACCAGAGCCGCCGCTTCAGAGCCGACATCAACCAGCGCGGCGCCCATAACCAGGCGGCAAACGCGATAACGCCATAAAGCAGCCACACGGGGAGTGCTAAAAGCAGTTTAGCGATAAGGGCCAATAGGTCGCCTTTATACACCATTTTGGTGCTGCGGCTGGCAAGCCTGGTGAATGTCAGCGCGCCTACCCTGTCTAGCACTCTTAAGCCTGTTTTGCCGAAGGTCGCCGCGAGCAAAATGGTCTCTTTTCCCAGGGTAGCGCTACGCTGGCTAATATCAACAGCGGCCTTGCCGCCCACTCGGTACAAGGTGGCGCTTTGGCTACCGAAGGTGTCGGCAAAGCGTGCCATTCGGCGTAGTTCGGTGGCATTTTGGGTATTGGCCAGCATATTTAAACCGCCACGCGTTTTGGCCAAACTATTGATGTCGCCGAGCATGTTGCGTAGTTGGCCCATGTTCCCGGTTTGTCGCACCTGTCTGGCGGCCGTCATTACCGAAGTTTTGAGCCAGCCTGGCAGCTTGCCAACTCTTTTTGCGGTCTTAAGCGCTATCAGGCTACTTTTGGCGATCGTGGTTCCTGCTACCGCAGGCGTTGCGGCACCTGCCGTAGCGCTGGCGCCCATCGTGCTTATTACTTGTGCGGATGTGGCCACCAAACCTAGCGTTGCCAGGGCGACTAAAAATTCGTCAACTTCTTCGCCTTGTGCAAGGTTTAAGCCCTGGTAAGCCAAGTCGCGCAGGTCACCAATCACAAAAAAATCCGAGGTAACGCTGGCAACTTGCCCAATGGTTTCGTCACTGCTGCCCTTTAATAAACCTTCGCCCAACTTATTGAGCTGGTAACGCCAATCGCTTCGCTGATCTTCAATACTTTGATAAAGCACCTGTGCTTCAGGGTCATCGCCCACGTAGTCATAGGGCATAAAGAAGCCCAAATAGTTAGCCGCTTCAGCGTATTGCTCCTCCTCGACCAACGCATAGGTTTCGGGTCGCGGATCAATGCGCGTTAATGCCATCAGCATAAACGTGGTTCGCTGCCAGATGACGCTTGCTGCCACCAGAGCAACCAGCAGGATCGTAAGCTTAAAGGGAAGCCTGAAGAGCATGTTTCTGTTCCTGATTTATTCATTTTTTAATGAGGCTGACGATTTTTTAAATCTTGAGAGCCAAGCCAATAGGGCAATGCAAAAGAGTGGTAGCGACTATCATATGCTGTTCAACCCCTTGTGGGCGTATTTTCCACATCGTTGAGCGGCGATACCACGCCCATGCCATAGAGATACTGGAAGGATATGAACTTACTGTTCCTGGGCACCTCCGCTGGTGTGCCCACCAAAAGCCGAAATGTGACTGGCATTGCTTTGCGCGAGAGCAAGGGCAAAGGCTGGTACCTGATCGATTGTGGAGAGGGCACCCAGCATCAGGTTTTGCGTACGAAGCTGTCGTTTCATTCATTAAACGCCATTTTGATTACCCATGTGCACGGCGACCACTGCTACGGGCTGCCGGGCATACTGGCGAGCGCGGGAATGAACGGTCGGAAAGCGCCGCTTACCATTGTCGCACCCGCAGGTATCAAAGCGTGGTGGGAGGCTACTTGCGAGGCCACGCAGCTAAGCTTGCCTTTCGCGCTGGAGTTTATCTGCTCAGATGACCTGCCGAGCATTGAGTTTGAAAACATGGCGGTTGCCACGTTCAAGCTTTCCCATGGGGTGGCATCTTATGCCTATGCGTTGACAGAGAAAAACGTCGACGCTGCCTTGGACATCGAAAAGCTCATCCAGAAGGGGGTTCCCAGAGGGCCGTTGTGGGGGCAGTTGAAAAGAGGGTTCGATATTGAGTTCGCGGGTGAGACATTAACAAGCCATGAGTGCTTACTCCTCAAGCATGAGGCCAGGAAAGTGGTCATCGCGGGGGACAATGCCCAGCCTGAGCTGTTGTGGGAAGCGTGCGCTGGGGCGCACGTGCTGGTGCATGAAGCCACGTATACGCAGGAAATGGCCCAGAAGGCGCTTGAGGTAGGGCATAGCTACGCCAGGCTTGTGGCTGGTTTTGCCGAATCGGTAGCGCTGCCCAACCTGGTGCTGACGCACTTTAGCCCGCGTTATCAGCTCAACCCCCTGGCATCGCCTTCCATCGAGGATATCCGCAAAGAGGCCCAAAGCGTCTATTCGGGCGCGCTTTACCTAGCGCGAGATTTTCTCGAATTTAGCCTGGATAAGGCGGGCCACTTTGCTGAAGTGGCGAGCGAATTAAAAGCGCAGCAATAGCTCACAGGTAACGCAGATAGCATTTCGCCCAGGGGCAAGCGCTCCTTGATGTTGTTCGCCGCCGATACCGACAGAGACCGCTTGAAGTGAGGGCTGCCCATCTCTCAATGTTCCATCAAGTATCAGTATTTCATTCGCGTGGCTTTTAAGCTGGTGGCCGTCTGTAAAACAGGTTTGCACCAGGCTTCCAAGGCCCATGATCTGTGCCGTATCAATCCCGTAACGTTTAGCGGTTGCTGCGATGGCGGCATTGAGGTCTTGATTCGGGCGTAGCGTCAGTAAAAGCGCATTGGGCTTAGCAGCACTGCTGGCACCCTGGTAAGGCGCAAAAAGAGGAAACCGGGTTTCTTCATCAGCCGTGACGGCCAAATAGGCGCCTTCTATCGCGATACACGACACCTCAATGTCATTGGCTAATATCGACGCGGGCGCTAGCAGATGGCCAACCGCGGTATGCCCATCGCCTTGCTGCCATATCCCGTGGCAATGCAGGAAAGGTTCACCATCACGCAGGCCTACATGAATGCCTGCGGTGTGTATGTTTGCCGGTGGTGATAAGCGATGCGTTTCACTATACCAGGCAGCATGTTGCCCACTTGGGTCATCGCCCGGGATGACATAGTGAAGCGTTTGCATCGCTGCATTATTGATCGTTAAGTACGCTGACGAGATGGCCTGCTTTTGAAGCGCCTGGACGATGGCGTCATGTAGCGTTTGGCCGCCTTCAAGCGTGAGTGATCGCTCTTGTGTATGGCAGAGCTGCGCCTGGTAGCGCGTTTGTGCAGGCGTGCCTGGGTGTTCGATATAGCCAAGCGCTACCGCATTGCTGGGAGGAGAACTCATGTTGCCTCCTGTAATTCACCACGCTCAGTTAATGTTTCACGAATGAGCTTTTTAGTGATTTTTCCGTAAGCCGTTTTGGGCATTTCTTCCCAGAATACGTAGCTTTTAGGCATCTTGTAGCGAGCAATGCGCTCACTCAGCCATGCATTCAAGGAGGCAGTATCCAGTGGCTGGCCGGGGTAAAGCACACACACGGCCATGCCGACTTCACCCCAGACAGGGTCAGGTACGCCCAATACGGCTGTTTCGGAAATGGCAGGATGGCTAAGCAGCTTCTCTTCGATCTCGCGAGGATAAATGTTGGAGCCGCCCGATATATACATATCCGAAACGCGCCCGGTCAGGTAAATGAATCCTTCTTCATCCCGATGGCCCAGGTCACCCGTTAAAAACCAGCCATCTCGAAAGCTCTTTTGATTGGCTTCGGCGTTATTGTAGTAGCCCGCAAAAACAGCCGGCCCGATGACGGCGATTTCTCCCGTTTCACCGGCGGCCACTTCAGCACCGTTGCTATCCTGAATTTGCACCTGCATGCCGGTACGCGAAAAGCCGCAGCTCCCGATTTTCATGTGGTTATCGTCAACGTGGTGAAGCGCAGGGGGTAGCACCGTTATATTGCCGGTTACCTCGCCAAGCCCGAAATACTGAACCAGCACAGACCCTAATGTTTCCAGCGCTTTCACCTGGTCGGACCGGTACATGGGCGCACCAGCGTAGACAACGTAGCGTAAGGAGGAGTGGTCATGCCGCTTTACACTGGAGTGCTCAATGAGCATTTTGACAATAGTGGGCACGGTGAATAGGTTGGTCACGTTCCACTTTTCCACAAGCTGCCAAATCACCTCGGGGTCAAATTTCTCGTCCGCCGGGAGTATGGTTTTAACGCCGTGAGCGACTTGGGCAAGCTGATGAACGCCCGCGCCGTGCGACAGAGGCGCGACGACGATAGACGCGTCAGAGGCGTTGGTTCCTGGCATCAAGTCACATAAATGGTTAGTGACAACGAAGGCCATTTGGCCATGGGTCAGTACGGCTGCCTTGGGGCGTCCGGTGGTGCCAGAGGTGAAGAAAAACCACGCAGGGTCATCGCGATTAACCGCGGCGGCTGGCATGTGCTGGCCTGAAAAGCGTTCAACCAGCGTTTCGTAATCGACGGCGAAATCACTCTCTCCAATCGAGATCGTCACATCAATAAGAGGGGCACAAGCGGCGGCGTGATGGGTAAAGCTGGCGCCACAAAGCAGGCCTTTTGCCCCAGAGGATTCAGCCAGGTAAGCCACTTCGTCGGGCGACTGACGATAGTTGGTCGGCACCCATACGGCGCCTATTCTCCAACAGGCAAACATCGCTTCAAACATTTGGTGGCAGTTGGAGGACTGAACCAGTAAGCGGTCACCCTTTTGCAGGCCCATTTCATGGCGGAGCGCGTACGCAAACGCTTGTGAACGCTCCTCCATCTCTTTCCATGTCCAGGTCTTTTCGCCCCACACAAAACCAATCTCATTCGAGAAGCGGCGCGAGCTTTCGGTGAGAAGGTGAGACAGATTCATCACTCGGGTAGAAACAGGCACGAGGCTATTGTGTTCATTCAGGCTCATTTCACACGCTCCAGAATAGACACGTAATTAGTGACCGCCGCGCCGCCCATATTGAAGACGCCAGCCAGGTTTGCATTGGGTATTTGCATTTGTTCCGCCTCACCCATTAACTGCATGGCGGCCATTACATGCATGGAAACCCCGGTAGCGCCGATAGGATGACCTTTGGACTTTAGCCCGCCGGATGGGTTGACGGGCAAGGCGCCATCTTTTTGCGTGATACCTTCCTGAATAACACGATAGCCCTCCCCCTTCTTGGCGAGCCCCATCGCTTCGTACTCAAGCAGCTCGGCGATAGTGAAGCAGTCGTGTGTTTCGACGAGGGATAAATCCATAATGTTGACGTCAGCGCTTGCGAGCGCTTTCTGCCAGGCCATCGATGCCCCACGAAACTCCAATATGTCTCGTCTTGAAAGCGCCATTAAGTCATTGGCTTGCGTTCGTGCCCGAAAGGCAATCGCACGCTTTAATTGAGCGGCCGTCTCAGCATCGGCAATAATCATGGCTGCGGCGCCATCCGATATGAGCGAGCAGTCTGTGCGACGCAAAGGGCCTGCGACCGTCGGGTTGTGGTCTGAAACGGTGGCGCAGAAATCGACGCCGATATCTTTGCGCATTTGGGCATAGGGGTTAAACACGCCGTTGGCGTGGTTTTTGGCCGCGATCATGGCGAGTTCGTAGGAGCGGTCCCCGTAGGTTTGGAAGTAACGTTCCGCAATTTCGCCGAACACCCCCGCAAAGCCCCCCGCAATATGGGCTTCTTCACGGTGATAGCTGGCGCTTAGCAGAATGTTGCCCACTTCAGCAGTGGGCGTTGCCGTCATTTTTTCAGCGCCGATGACCAGGGCGATGCGCCCACGCCCAGACTCTATAAAGTCGAGCGCGCCATGCAGCGCTGCGCTGCCTGTTGCGCAGGCATTTTCGTAACGCGTGGCGGGCGTGTGCGCAAAGCGCTCGTCGCCCATCGCCACCAGGGCTGCTTGGAAGTCCTGAGCCGAGAAACCGTTGTTATAGACACCGACAAAAATGCCGTCGATAGCCTCATGATCGACGCCTGCATGAACGAGCGCATCCTGAACCACGCTTTGCATCAGCGCTTGGGTGTCGGGTTCGGGCAATTTTCCAAAAGGGGAGTGGGCCCAACCGACGATCTGTGCTTTTGTCATTATTTGCTCCTGGCGAGGGGAGTGGGAGATGTTTGATGTCTTGTAAATTCAGCGGCTAACAGATGCTCAATCGCTAACGCCTCTTCTTTTAATCTCGGCACAAGCGTTTGGGAACGACGTGGTTCCTGCATACGGCTCTCTATCGCTGCTAGCGAAAGTGAGCCGGCCAGTACGCCATCAGGCCAACGTAGGGCAATGCCGATTCCCCATGAATCCGCAAACACCAGCCCAGGGTTAACGGCATAGCCCTGCAACCGCGTTTCGTTCACCAGGTTTACCATATGCTCTGGAGCCAGTTGGGGGTACTGCTGTTCAAGGAGCGGGCGTTGTGCATCTAATACGTGGGTAATTTCAGCGTCAGGCAGCGCTGCCAACATGGCGAGTGAGCCTGCGCCTACTCCCAGAGGATGATAGGCGCCTTGCACAAGGGCATGGGTCCGAATGGGATAAACGCCGTCTTCACGATACAGACACAGCGAGAAGTGGCCTCGGCGGATAGAAAGACAGGCGGCATCTTCCGTTCGCTGCGCTAAACGAGCGACATTGCACGTAGCCAGTCGCGTCAGGTTATGTTGCTCGGAAGCTCTGTGGCCCAGCAAATAGGCTTCTGGGCCTAATTGATAATGATGATTAGCGGGCGATTGCTCTACCATTCCTGCATTAATAAGTGCCAGCAGCAATCGTCTTACCGTGGGCTTGTTTAAACCACTGTGCCTGGTTAAATCGGCCAGTGAGCTGCCTTCGGCTTGTCGAGCAATCAGGCTTAATAACCCCAGTGCACGGTCGACGCTTTGTGCACCAGCGGTTGTGCTCTCCGTTATTAAGGCTTTGTGTTCCATATTATGGACCGATTGTTGTTTTAATGGCGCGTGTATTGAGCTTATTTTGCTGATACTTTGACTTTCTGGAGTGCTTTTGGCAAATTTTTATTGTCGTATATATAACGAATGGTCCATATTGTGGATTATAACAATCAAGTGCGTTAGCACGGATACGCCACGAGGAATAGAACATAATGAAACGCCATGCTTTTTTAAAAACTGTCTGGGCCACCTCTGCTGCAAGCTTGCTTTTTGCCAGTGCGGCATCCGCTGAAACATTAAGGCTTTCTCATAACACCGGTGACACCACCACGTGGCATGAAGCCGCTGAACTCTTTAACGACTTGTTAAATGAAGCCTCAGAAGGCGAACTGTCGGTTCGTACGTTTCCTAACTCGCAGTTAGCGGGTGGCGACCAGATGCGCCAGTTTGAAATGGTGGGTAGGGGCGCTATTGATTTAGTGATGACCTCCGCCATTAATGTCACGCCGTTAATACCTGAAATGGCTGTTTTTTCACTGCCTTATCTCTACGACGGTTATGATCAGGTAGACGCCACCATGAACGGCGAGCCGGTTAAGTTGCTTGAAGAGATCATGGATGAAAAGGGCGTTAAGGTGCTGGCCTGGGGTGAAAGCGGTTTTCGTGAACTGACCAATAGTAAACGGCCGATTCGTAGCCCTGACGATATGCGCGGGTTAAATATGCGCGTGGCAGGTCCTATGTATGTTGATGTTATGGATGCATTGGGCGCCAACCCGCAGCAAATGCAGTGGGTCGAGACGATCTCGGCATTGCAGCAAGGCGTTGTTGACGGTCAGGAAAATGGAATTGGTGCCGTTATCATTCCCCAGCGTATTTATGAAGTGCAAGACTATATAACGCTCTGGCACTACTCGTATGACCCTATCTTTTTAGGCATTTCCAAGCAGCGTTGGGAAAGCTTCGATGCTGAAACGCAGGAGATGGTTCAGCAAGCGGCTGACCAGGCCATGGCGCATCAGCTCGCCATTACACGCGAAAATACGGCTGAGGGCGTCGACTTCCTTCGTGAACAAGGCATGGATATTACCGAATTGACCCCGGAAGAGATCGAGGTATTTAGGCAAGCAACGGCACCTGCCTTTGATATCTGGGCTGAAAGAGTCGGTCCTGACATCGTTTCCAGCTTTGTCGAAACGATAGAAAGTTCCAAGCAGCAATAACGAATAGCATTTACTGACAATAACTCTGACTAACCTTAGTCAGAGTTATTGGTGTCAGTATAGGGTCAATGCCTTATGAAATTTATAATTAACGAATTTGAAAAAATAGTATGCACTGGCCTCTTCTTGAGTATGGCGCTACTTGGCTTCGCTAATGTCGTTGTTCGATACGGTACTAACTACTCGCTTGCCGCGACAGAAGAACTTCTTACCAATGGGTTTTTGATATTAACTATTTTTGGCGCGGCGATTGCGGCAAGGCGGGGTGAACACTTGGCGGTAACTGTTCTCTATAACGTATTGCCAAGGCACGCTAAAACAGTCGTCTTTATGTTGTCTGTGCTGCTGTCTGTAACGTTACTATGCATGTCAGCCTATTTCTCCTGGGAAGTGTTAAGCAATCAGTTTAATAGTGGAACCCGCTCTTACGGCCTAGGGTTACCCGCCTGGTACTACCACGTTGCGATACCTTTTGGCTTTATTCTCATTGCTATTCGATTTTTGCAGCGTGCATGGCAAGAAATGAACGGCAACGTGGAACCCACGATCGGAGGCGCAGATGTTTGATATCTTCGGCACGCTTTCGACAGGTTCACAGATGATTAGCGTCTTTTTCCTGCTGCTTTTGTTGAGGGTGCCCGTCGCATTCTCACTCGGTCTGTCCGCTATTTATGCCATGTGGCACATGGGGTTTGGATTAGATCTCGCCGGTGATTTGATTGCGACAGGTATTACCAAATTTTCATTATTAGCGATTCCCTTCTTTATTCTTGCTGGAACGTTGATGGGAAGGCTTGGAATCGCTGACCGGATGATCCGATTTTTCAGAGTACTGGTGGGTGGTCTTCCCGGTGGAATGGGCATCGTCGGTACGGTCGTTTGTTTGTTTTGGGGTGCTGTTAGCGGTTCTGGCCCGGCATCGGTTGCCGCCATTGGGCCCATGATCATAAAAGGCATGGAAGAAGACGGCTACCGCAAGGCCTATGCTGCAGGTTTGGTGTGTACGGGCGCGGCCTTGTCGATCGTTATCCCGCCTTCTATCGGGTTGGTGATTTACGGCGTTATTGCTGAAACCTCAATATCGAAGCTGTTTATGGCTGCCATTTTACCTGGCCTGATGATGGGCGGTTTAATGATAGTGACCCTGCCGTGGGGGCGCGTGAAAAACGCGGGAGCTGCGGGATCATCGGGCCTGTCATCTGAACCTTCCGTTATGTCGATGGGCGATAACCCTTACCCGCAACTGGGCTATGCAGGTCGATTATGGGCTTCCTTTAAAGACTCTTTTTGGGGCTTGCTCACGCCGGTCGTTATTTTGGGAGGGATATACGCCGGTGTGTTTACCCCTACGGAAGCCGCATTAGTGGCCACTATCTATGCGTTGCTGGTGGGTGCGGTCATCTATAAAACATTAAGCATCAAAAAATTGTATGAATCCGTTAGTGATGCGGCGGCATCGTCTGCCGTCGTTATGCTGGTGGTTGCTTACGCAAGCCTGTTTGGTTGGGTGGTGACGGTTGATGACCTGGTAGGCACTTACTCTTCCATGTTGTTAGGCATGAGCAACAATGAGTGGGTTGTTTTATTGGTTATCATGCTGATCCTGCTGATTATTGGCATGTTTATGGATGCGGTAACGGTGATGTTTATTTCGTTACCGGTGTTTCTTCCTATTGTGCACCAGCTTGGCTGGGACCCTGTCTGGTTTGGTGTTTTGGTGATGATTAACCTCTCCATTGGCCTGATAACACCACCTGTGGGTATTAATCTTTATGTCGCTGCGAATGTGACAGGTCTTTCCATTGAAAAAATAGCGCGAGGCACCTTTATTTGTGTTGGCGCGTGTTTGGTAGGGCTCGCATTAGTGGCTTTTTTCCCGCAGATATCCATGCTTTTGGTCAGTCAATAATAACGAGAGAAGAGGTGCTTGATGGTCACTAAAAAAGTTGCCGTTGTAACCGGTGGTGCGCGGGGAATCGGGCTTGCTGCCGTAGAGATTTTTCTTGCAAAGGGTTATGACGTAGCCGTGGTGGACATGAGCTACACGGTTGCCAGCGAATTGGCCGAGACGTACAGCGGCGTATTGCCAGTCGAATGTGATGTTTCTAACCCTGATGATGTTAGCGCCATGGCTGCGGTCATCGAGCGCCAATATGGGCGTGTCGACGCGCTAGTCAATAACGCAGGAATAGCCGCTCTTCATCCGATAGAGGAGACTGGCTTTGATAGTTGGAAAAAAATCATGTCGGTGAACCTGGACGGCACCTTTCTTGTCACGCAGGCCCTGACGCCGCTGATGAAAAAGGTATCCGGAGCGATTGTTAACGTAGCTTCTATCGCGGGTTTGCGCGCCAGTACGTTAAGAACGGCTTATGGTACGTCCAAGGCGGCGGTTATTCATTTAACCAAGCAGCAGGCAATGGAGTTGGGCGAGCACGGTATAAGAGCCAACTGTGTGGCGCCTGGGCCCGTAGAGACGGAGCTATTGGCAAAACTGGTGGAAGCCGCGCCGGAAATGAAAGCAAGCTACCTTGAGACCATACCTCTTAACCGGTTTGGCCAAGAGAAAGAAATAGCCGAGGTGATTGCCTTTTTATGCTCCCCGGAGGGCGGGTATGTCACGGGGCAGACAATTGCGGTTGACGGTGGTTTTCAGTCAGCGGGAGTGGGGCTCACCGCCTTACGAAGTGCTAATAACCCGTAAGTAGCTGGCGCAAGCTCCACTCTTGGCAGCATGCGCCACTGCGTTTACCGACCGGTTATGAAATAAATCTATCCCTTCTTAAACGGATTCAACCCATTGGCCTGTTGCATCATCATGCGCTTGGCGAGTGGGAAGCGTTCGGCCAAATGCAGGCTTAGATCACCCAACTGGCGCAGCGGTTTGGCACCGGTGAACAGGTGGTGGAAGCTGTCGGTCGCGGCGATCATGGCCTGGTTTGCCACGCGGCGCTGGCACTCGAAACGGTGCAGGTTAATGTGGTCGCCCGGGTCGCGGCCTTTAATAACCATCTCGGCCAATGTATCGGCATCGTGCAGGCCAATATTTAACCCTTGGCCTGCCAGCGGATGAACCACATGGGCAGCATCGCCAATTAACGCCAAGCGCTTGCCGATATAGCGGCGGGCGTGCTGGCGTTTAATCGGGAAGCTGGCGCGAGCGACAATGCGGGTCAGTTTGCCCAGCCGCTTGGGGTACGCGTTTTCAATCGCCGCTTTAAGCGCGTCGTCATCCAGCGCTTCGCGGGCTTTGGTCGTCTCATCATGGTCGTACCATACTAACGATGCCCGATGGCCGGGTAGCGGCAGCATGGCGATGGGCCCGGTCGGCGTAAAGTATTGCCAACTCACATCCTGCTGAGGAAGCGCTGTTTCCACGTTCACAATCAGCGCCCGCTGATGGTAGTTATGGCTAGTAACCTCGATGCCCGCTAGCTGGCGTAGCGTTGAACGCGCGCCGTCGGCACCGACCACCAGGCGCGCGCTCAGCATCTTGCCGTTATCCAGTTCGACCACCCGTTTGTCGCCAGCAATCAGCGTATTGATAGGCGCGCAGTGGGTATAACAGGTAACGCTGGGCAGCTCTTTAAGGCGCTGCCAAAGGGCGTACTGAAGCGTTCGGTTTTCAATAAACAGGCCAAAATCGTCCATGCCGCTATCACTGGCAGAGAACACGCTATGCCCAGTGCCGTCCAGGTTGGAGACATCGATATGGCGGAAGGGGCAGCAGCGTTCCTGGGGCAGTTCTGTACCGCTAAGCTTAACAAACGCCAGCGAGCGGGCGTTTAACGATGAAATACGCAGGTCATAATCGCCGCTCATGGGGGTAGGCGTGGCACCTCGCTCGATCAGTCCGATAGCGTAGCCCGCGTTACCCAACCGGGCCGCCAGCGCGGCTCCCACCATACCGCCGCCAACAATAATAATATCGTGATCGCTCTGCATGAGGCGCTCCTTCAATGCATGGTCAGGCATCGCTGCTCAGTACGCTGAGACCAGGTACGTTAAGACCAGGTACGTTGCATGTGCCCATAATGTCCTACAGTATCGTCGAGATAGGGGAAACTTGCCTAGGGCATCAATTGACGCAGGCCGTGGAAATGGAAAAAAGTGTGGCCCAAGCGGGGGTTGAACTTGCTCGCTTTATCGAACAGCACCCCAGATTGTGGGTAATTACCGGCGCAGGTGTCAGTACCGATAGCGGTATTCCCGACTACCGCGATGCTAACGGACAGTGGAAACGGCCACCTCCTGTTCAGCATGGTGACTTTATGGCATCGCTCAGCGTGCGTCAGCGCTATTGGGCGCGTGCGCTGGTCGGATTCAAAGCACTCCGCGAAGCCCAAATAAGTGGCGCTCACCAGGCGTTGGCAGCGCTGGAGGCGATGGGGTTTGTAGAGCTTTTGGTAACGCAGAACGTTGACCGCCTTCATCAGCGGGCAGGTTCAAAGCGTGTCATCGACCTGCACGGCCGGGCGGATCTGGTGAAGTGCATGACTTGCCATTACCAGATGATGCGCCACGCCATGCATAGCGAAATGGCCCGCATGAACCCTGCCTTTGCGGTACTTAATGCCACCCACGCGCCGGATGGCGACGCTGACCTGGAAACCGATTTCAGTACGTTTCGCGTGCTTGATTGCCCGCGTTGCGGCGGTATTTTAAAGCCGGACGTGGTTTATTATGGCGATGTGGTGCCTGCAGAGCGTCGCCAAGCGGCGCAGGCAGGCTTGAACAAGGCGGATGCGGTGCTGGCCGTAGGCACTTCGTTAATGGTGTTTTCGGGCTACCGCTTCTGTCGTGATGCTCATTCCATGGGCTTGCCCATTGCCTCGCTGTCGCTGGGTGTTACCCGGGCAGATACGCTACTCAGCCATCAATGGCGCGCCCCATTAACGCCGGTATTAACCCATGCCGTTAAGCGGTTGACGCTGGGTCAGCGCGCTTTGGATACCCACGGGTTGCCTTCCAGCCAAAACCGCCAGGGCGCATCACGGTCATGAGGCTCGGCGTAGTCGATGCCGACACGCGGACCGCTGGCAATGGGCGTCGAGTGGCTGCCTGCACATACCCACAACTGCTCGGCGCGTGTCATATCGTGGCCGTAAAGTGCTTTATCCACGCCAAGTGCCCGGGTGAGTTTGCCGGGCCCGTTACATAATTGCCTGCCCGGTATACTGCGCCGCTCGCGCATGGCGTGTTCGTTAAGCACGGGTTCAACAGCGCGGATCAGCACTGCACAAGGCGACCCTTCAGGTTCGGTGACGATATTAAGCAGCCAGTGCATGCCATACACCAAGTACACGTAGGCGTGACCGGGCTGGCCGAACATCGCCGCCGTGCGAGGCGTTAATCCACGGTGGGCATGGCAGGCTGAGTCGTGGGCGCCGCAATAAGCTTCTGTTTCGACAATACGCGCCGCCATCTGAACGCCGTCTATGACACGCACTAACCAGCAACCTAACAGGTCGTTGGCGACGGCGACGGTATCGCGTTGATAGAAGTCGCGTGACACCGGAGGCAAAGGTAGCCCATGAAGAGATGACATTATCTCACCGCCTGCTTAAGTGAACTGCTAGGGTATTAGGAGATAACGCCCAATGATAGAGGAGGTGACTGTGCTGACGTTTGAGCATTTTTACAAAACACTACCTGAGCCGCTGTGGATGGCGTGCCAGCCCACGCCGGTAAAAGCGCCCAGCTTAATTGCCTTTAATCACTCCCTTGCTCAAACCCTAGGGGCGAGTGAGGTACCTGATAACGCCACGCTGGCGCAGTGGTTTAGCGGCAATACGCTGCCCCCGGGCGCGGACCCTATTGCGCTTGGCTATGCGGGCCACCAGTTTGGTAATTTTGTCTCTCAGTTGGGGGATGGCCGGGCACTTTTGCTGGGCGAAGTGGTAGACGAGCAGGGTCAGCGGTGGGATATACAGCTGAAGGGCAGCGGGCGAACTCCTTTTTCACGCGGCGGTGATGGCCGCTCGCCCTTGGGGCCTGTGCTGCGTGAGTACCTGGTCAGTGAATTTATGGCGGCGATTGGCGTACCCACTACGCGGGCGCTGGCAGCGGTAGCCAGCGGAGAGGTGGTTAGACGCCAACTACCTGAGCCAGGGGCTGTTTTTACCCGAGTGGCTCGCAGCCACGTGCGCGTTGGCACCTTTCAGTTTGCTGCGGTGCTGCGTAATGAACAGACCCTAAAAGCCCTGGCAGATTACGCGATTGAGCGCCACTACCCAGACGCGGCCCAGGCCGATGATCCTTACCTGGCGCTGCTGGAGGCGGTTGTTGCCCGCCAGGCCGCGCTGGTGGCGCACTGGATGAGCGTAGGTTTTATCCACGGTGTGATGAATACTGATAACACCAGCATCACCGGGGAGACCATTGATTACGGCCCCTGTGCCTTTATGGAGCAGTTTGATCCGCAAAAGGTGTTTAGCTCTATTGACGAGGCAGGCCGCTACGCCTTTGGCAATCAGCCCGCGATTGCCCAATGGAACCTGGCCCGCCTAGCGGAAACGTTACTGCCGCTAATGCAGGCGCAGGGCGATGAGGCGGTGGAGCAGGCAACGCAAGCCATTCATCGTTTTACCGATATACATGCCGATGAGCAGCGCAAGCGTCAGGCGGATAAGCTAGGGCTTTCGTCTGATAGCGAGCAAGCCAATACGCTGATGGCGTCGCTTGAAATCCAAATGGCCCAAGGCAAGATGGATATGACGGCAACCTTTGACGCGCTGACCCAGTACGCCGCCTCACCGGGTGCCCAAACCCATGATGCCGTGCTTGCGTTAACCACTCAGCCTGACGCCTTGGGCGCGTGGATAGAAGCCTGGCAGGCCGAATGTGTTGCCCATCAGGATGCAGCGCGTTGGGAAGCGATGCGGCACGCCAATCCGGTCGTTATTCCGCGTAATCACCGCGTTCAGGAGGTCATTAATGCCGCTTACGAGGGCGACTACGCACCTTTTCATACCTTGCTTGCAGCGGTGACTAAGCCCTTCGAGGATTCACCGGAAGCGCGCCGCCTAGCCGTTCCCGCCACCAGCAGCGAACAAGTATTGAGAACGTTCTGCGGAACCTGAACAGGAAAAACCTGTGATAAACTGTGTTTTTTTACAGGTGAGAAGGGTGGCCAGTGCGCAAAATTATCCACTGCGACTGTGACTGCTTTTACGCGGCGGTAGAAATGCGCGACAACCCGGCGCTCAAGGATATTCCCATTGCCATTGGGGGGAGCGTCGAGCAGCGCGGGGTGGTCGCAACCTGCAATTATCCCGCCCGCGAATACGGCATTCATTCCGCCATGCCGATGGCTCAGGCACTGAAACGCTGCCCACATTTAACGCTTATCCGTGGCGATATGGCCAAGTACAAGGAAGTGGCGCGCCAGGTCTTTGCGATTTATCGCGAGGTGACCGATTTAATCGAACCGTTGTCGTTGGACGAGGCGTTTTTGGATGTCTCCGAGGTGACGCTGCACCAAGGCAGCGCCACGCGCATGGCGCAGGCGATCCGCGAGCGGGTTCGGCGGGAGGTAGGCATCACCGTGTCGGCGGGAGTGGCGCCCAACAAGTTCCTCGCCAAAATCGCCAGCGACTGGAATAAACCGGACGGCCTGTGTGTGATTACGCCTGATGAAGTGGAGCACTTTGTTCAGGCGCTGCCGGTGAAAAAGATTCATGGAGTGGGCCCACGCACCGCTGAAAAGATGGCGCGGCTGGATATCCATACCTGCGCTGACCTGCGCGCTCGCCCACTTACTGAGCTGGTGGAACAGTTTGGCCGCTTTGGTAAACGCCTGCACGAGTTAAGCCTCGGCCATGACGAGCGGCCGGTTAAAACCCATCGTGAGCGTAAATCGGTAAGTACCGAGCAGACCTATGCCAAGGACCTGCCCACGCTTGCGGCGTGCCGCCAACAACTCCCCGTGCTGTTAGAAGATTTAGAGCGCCGCTATGCCCGCCTGGACCCACCGCCTGGGGTAAGAGGGTTAATGGTCAAGGTGAAGTTTAACGATTTTACCCAAACCACGGTGGAGCATGCCGACCCCGCGCCCAACCTTGAGCAGTTCGAAACGCTGTTGAACGTTGGTTGGGCACGCGGCGAGCGCCCGGTGCGCCTGCTGGGGGTGGGGTATCGCTTGGCAGAAGCCGCCCCGGCCGAGCAGCTCTCTCTGTTTTAGAAATCAGCGCCTACCGATATTTTGTTAGCCTGTTAAACCTTATGTCGATTGACGCTCTTTAGTCCGCACGTTAAAACGGTTGTATGAAAATACTTATATGAAAACGCTTGTATGAGAAAGATTAAATGAAAACGGTATTGCCACGTGCACTGGCGACCATAACGGCGGCGTTAAAGGCCCAAGAGTTTTTTTATGACAACAACCCCCGCACGGCCTCATTTGATGTTTGCCCATGCCAATGGGTTTCCTGGGCTAAGCTATAAAAGTCTGCTCGAACCCTTGGCCGATACCTTTGAGATCCACCCCGTGGATCGGCTAGGGCATCATCCGGACTACCCGGTGAACCACAATTGGGCCAACCTGGTGGATGAGCTATTAAGCTATCTGCCGGATACCGAAGCACCCCTGCTAGGCGTGGGGCATTCGCTGGGCGGCACGCTGATGGCCATGGCGGCCGACAAGCAGCCCGAGCGTTTTTGCGGGGTGATCCTGCTCGACCCGCCGTTGATGTTGGGAGCCGATGCCTGGGCCATGAAAGTGGCCAAGCGTTTTGGTTTTATAGATCGCATCACACCTGCAGGTAAGACCCAAGGCCGGCGCAGCGTATGGCCAAGCCGCGAGGTGATGGCTAAATCCTTGAGCCAGCGCGGCCTCTTTAGCCGCTTTACCCCGGCAGCGCTTAACGACTACATTGAAGCAGGTACCCGGCTTTTAGAGGATGGCAGCGCAGAATTGACGTTTGATCCGCGTGTCGAGGTGGAGATTTTTCGCCACTTGCCGGACCACCTTTCGCGCTTGCCGAGCCGGGTAGGCGTGCCGCTGGCGATTATTGCCGGTCAGGAGTCGGATTTGCTTACCGCAGCTCGTATCAAACGTTTGAAGCGGAAAGGCTTAACCGTGAGCGACACGCCAGGAACCCATATGTTTCCGATGGAGCACCCCGACGAAACACGGTTAGCCATTCTGGCCGCTTGGCAGCGCTTTTCGAGTGCAGCGGGTAGGCCACCACACACAGCGTAAGGAGGCGTTATGTATCTTTCTGTGCAGCTTAGTTACTACCCGCTGGGCAATGATGTTAAACCGCTGGTAAAAGACGTGGTCAAGCGCCTTGAGGCGACGGGGCTAGAGGTGTATCCCAACCGCATGAGCACTCAGATATTTGGTGAGTTCGATGCGGTGATGGCAGCCTTGAGCGATGTGATGAAATGGTCGTTTGAGACCTACGGCAAAGCGGTATTTACGGCCAATTTCCTGGAGGGCGATCGACGACCCCGTGATTGATTTGGCGACGAAACGCCGCTCAATTTGAGCGGCGCGTTTGTTTTCGACACGTGGTCGCTCTAAACCAGCGATTCCAGGCATGACTCGATAATATCCAGCCCTTCGTTCAAAACGTCGTCTTCGATGGTAATGGGCATTAAAAAGCGGATGGTGTTGCCGTACATCCCGCAGGAAAGCAGAATCAAACCCTCTTCGCGGGCCTTCTTGCATAATGCGCTGGCAAGCTCTGCATTGGGTGCTCGGGTAGTTTTATCAGCGACGAGTTCAAAGGCGGCCATAGCGCCCATGTGACGAACATTAGCGACGCTTTCGTAACGTGCCTGCCACTGATTAAAATGCTTGGCCAGCTTATCGCCGAGGGCTTGGCTTTTCTCCAGGATGTTCTCTTTCTCAAACACTTCCATAACGGCAAGTGCGGCAGCGCAGGCGGTTGGGCTGCCTGTGTAGGTACCACCCAATGAGTTGGGGCCTGAGGCGTCCATTATTGTATCGGTACCTACCACGGCTGAAACCGGCATGCCGTCGGCCATGCTTTTGGCCATGGTCATGATGTCGGGCTCAACACCGCTGTGCTCAATGGCGAACATCTTGCCTGTGCGCCCGAAGCCAGACTGCACCTCGTCAATAATCATCAGAATGCCGTGCTCATCACAGATGTCGCGGATCTTTTTGAGGAACGAGGCCGGTGCCGGGTAAAAGCCGCCTTCGCCAAGCACGGGCTCCAGGATGATGGCGGCGGTATTGGACGGGCCCGCGTCGGTTTTAAGCGCCATCATCAGGCCGCGAAGGGCTTCATCTTCACTAACACCGTGATAATCGACCGGGTAGGGCGCCCGAAATACGGTGCCTGGCATGGGGCCAAAGTCGGTTTGATAGGGCGCTACTTTGCCGTTCATCGCCATGGTGAAGAAGGTGCGGCCGTGGTAGCCGCCATCAAAGCAGATGACGTTAGCGCGTCCGGTCGCTGCGCGGGCAATCTTGACGGCATTTTCCAGCGCTTCGGCGCCGGAGTTGGCCAGCATTACCTTGGCATGGCCACGAACCGGTACCAGGTGGCTAAGTTTTTCGGCTACACGAACGTAGCCTTCATAGGGCATGACCGTTTGGCAGGTATGCACTACCTTGTCGAGCTGTGCCTTCACCGCGGCAACCACTTTAGGGTGGCGGTGGCCGATGTTCAGGACGCCGATTCCGCCAGCAAAATCGATAAATCGGTTGCCATCAGCATCCCACACTTCAGCGTTTTCGGCATGGTCGGCAAACGCTGTGGCAGGGCTCGCTGCGCCGTTGGCAACGTATTTCCGCTTTAGTTCGTTTAGCTCAGCATTGCTCATGGCTCAACTCCTATCTAATAAGGGATAGGCTTTCAGCATAGTGCGTAATTAATAGGCGTAAACACCGTATACGCCGAGCAATCAAATAATACCTGCCTCACGCAGTGCCTGTTGTTGGGCCGGGCTAATGCCGATGTCTTTTAACACACGTTCAGTATGCTCACCCAAGCCTGGCGGTGCTGTGCTGGCGCTCATGGAGTGACCATTGACGCGAATAGGGTTAGCCACCAGGTCCACCTGGCCCGACTGTGAGTGGGGCAGGGTCTGTTTTAAGCCGCGCGCTTTTACATGCGGGTCATCAAATACGCGGTCCAGCGTATTGATGGGGCCGCTGGGCACGCCTGCTGCTTCAAAGGCGGTTAGCCATGTATCCATGGTTCGCTGAGCAAGGGCCGCTTCGAGTAGGGGAACGAGTGTTTCACGGTGGTTAACTCGGGCACCGTTGGTGGCGAAACGCTCATCGAGCGGCAGATCGCTTAGCGAGAGCACCTCACAAAAGCGCGCAAACTGTGCGTCATTGCCTACGGCCACAATGATGTGTCCATCCGCGGTCGCAAACGCTTGATAGGGCACGATGTTAGGGTGCGCATTGCCCAAGCGTTGAGGCACGTTGCCGGAGGTTAAGTAGTTAAGCGCTTGGTTGGCCAGCACGCCTACCTGGACATCCATCAGCGCCATATCAATATGGCAGCCGACGCCGCTGTCACGGCGTTGATAAAGCGCTGCCAGCACAGCGTTGGCGGCGTACAGGCCAGTAAAAATATCGGTAAACGCCACGCCGCTCTTCACCGGGCCGCCACCGAGTTCACTGTCGGGTTTGCCGGTCAAACTCATGATGCCGCCCATGGCTTGAATCATAAAGTCGTAGCCTGCGCGGTGGGCGTAGGGGCTTTGCTGGCCAAAACCGGTAATTGAGCAGTAGATCAGCGCCGGGTTAAGTTCTTTTAGGCTGGCGTAATCCAGGCCGTATTTCTTCAGGCCGCCGACTTTAAAGTTCTCAAGCAGCACATCTGACTGAGCGACGAGCTGCTTGATCAGCGCCTGACCCTCTGGCCTGGCCATATCAATCGTTACCGAGCGTTTTCCCCGGTTGGCGCACAGGTAATAGGCTGATTCTGCGGTGTCTTCAAGCCAGGGAGGCCCCCAGTGGCGCGTGTCGTCACCGCTGCCTGGGCGCTCGACCTTCACTACATCGGCCCCCAAGTCCGCGAGCATTTGGCCACACCAGGGCCCGGCCAGTACGCGAGAAATATCGAGTACCTTAATGCCCGCCAGCGGTTTGGTTACGTTGCTCATGATGATTCCTGTGGCCTGTTGTGGTTTGTGCGCGGCAGCTTAGAAAAATGCCTGAATGCCGGTTTGAGAGCGGCCAAGAATCAATGCGTGAACATCGTGGGTACCTTCATAGGTATTCACCGACTCCAGGTTCACCATATGGCGAATTACCCCATACTCGTCGGAAACGCCGTTACCGCCGTGCATATCTCGCGACATGCGCGCAATATCCAGCGCCTTGCCGCAGTTGTTGCGTTTGATCAGCGAAATCATTTCCGGCGCCCAGTTGCCGCTATCCATCAGGCGACCCACCTGAAGCGCGGACTGAAGGCCCAGAGTGATTTCCGTTTGCATATCGGCCAGCTTTTTCTGGATCAACTGGTTAGCCGCCAGCGGGCGATTAAACTGCTTGCGGTCCAGGGTGTACTGGCGGGCGGCATGCCAGCAGAATTCAGCGGTGCCCATTACACCCCATGCAATGCCATAACGCGCTTTGTTCAAACAGCCAAAAGGCCCTTTAAGGCCGCTGACGTTAGGCAGCAGGTTCTCTTCAGGGACAAAGGCGCCATCCAGTACGATTTCACCGGTAATCGAGGCGCGAAGTGACACCTTGCCTTCAATTTTGGGGGTGGAGAAGCCTTCTGTGCCACGTTCAACGATAAAGCCCTTGATCTGGTTGTCGTGGGCCGCCGACTTGGCCCATACCACGGCAATATCGGCAATCGGGCTGTTGGTAATCCACATTTTGGCGCCGGTTAACCGATAGCCGCCGTCGACTTTTTCCGCGCGGGTAATCATCCCGCCTGGATCAGAGCCGTGGTCGGGTTCGGTAAGGCCAAAACAGCCGACCATTTCACCGCTGGCAAGCCTGGGCAGGTACTTTTGTTTTTGCTCTTTTGAGCCATACGCTTCAATGGGATACATCACCAGCGACGACTGTACGCTCATGGCCGAACGGTAGCCGGAATCGACACGCTCCACTTCTCGGGCTATCAAGCCGTACGCAACGTGGTTAACGCCTGCGCCGCCGTACTCCGGGGAAACGGTCGCGCCCAGCAGGCCCAGTTCTCCCATCTCCGTCATGATCTCGCGGTCAAAGCGCTCTTCACGAAATGCACTTAATACACGGGGCTGTAGGTTGTTTTGGCAGTAGTCGTGGGCGGCATCACGAATCTGGCGCTCTTCCTCGGTGAGCTGGTGCTCCAGCAATAGCGGGTCGTCCCAATTGAAATGTGTCATTACGTAGTCTCCTGAGGATTCTTGAGGGAAGCAGGTTCGCGTCGACACATCCAGGCGCCCACGCCGATCCAGCGATCTACTTTGAAAGCTATTCCAATTTATCGCCGTTATTTAAAAATATCTACATTTTTTTGAAATGAAGAATTTATTGGATGCCGCGAGCCTTAAGCACTTGCGTAATGATGGGGACTGGCGTCATCAAGTGGTCGCGCATTAACGTGTCAGCCTGCTCAGCATTGCGGGCCAAAATAACCTCAACAAGGGCAGCGTGCTCTTGGCGCTTTTGCGCTAGTGCGGTGGGTGACATAACGGTTTCCTGTAGCCACAAGTGGCGGTAACGTTCCACCTGATCAAACAGAGTGTGGCGCATTTGCAGCAGGTGAGGGGAGTTGCAGCCGCTGGCAATCGCGGTATGGAACTCCTTGTGACGTGTATCCCAGCCATCAAGTAGTTCATCGGGCGAGCTGATATCGGTTACCCTGGAAAGCCGGTGTGCCGTGGCTACCACCGAGGCTTCCCACTCATCGTCGCCCCGCTCGATGGCCAGGCGCAAAATAAGCCCTTCCAGCTGGGCACGTGCGTCATAAATATCATTAAGCTCAGCAAGTGACATGGGCGCTACGCGGTATCCCCGCTGGCTAATAGCCACGACCAGGCGGTCGGCTACCAGTTGCGAAAGCGCCTCCCGTAGCGGCCCGGTGCTAACGCCGTAATGCTCCTTTAAGCGGCTCATAAGGAGCTTCTCTTCAGGCGCATAGCGGCCTCGGATAATGTCGTGCTTGAGCGTGCGGTAAGCGTTAATCGCTAAATTTTGACGTGGCGCATCTGGCTCCATGGCAATCTCCATTGCTATAACGTCGGCTCGCTGGTGAAAGGGTGGCAAACCGGCGAAGATATAAGAATAGCGGCTATTATTACTAAAAATTAACACTTTGGCATAAGAGGCGTGATTGATGTGGGATTTCATCATTATTGGCGGCGGAATCCTTGGGATGTCTACCGCAATGCAACTGCAGCAGACCTACCCTGATAAGCGTCTGCTGGTGCTTGAAAAAGAGCACGGCCCCGCTCAGCACCAATCCGGCCATAACAGCGGTGTTATTCATGCCGGGGTGTACTACACACCGGGCAGTTTGAAGGCGCGGTTTTGTCTTGAGGGCAACCGAGCAACGCGGGCGTTTTGTGATCAGCATGGGGTCGATTACGTCATTTGCGGCAAGCTGCTGGTAGCCACCGATGCCCTTGAAATCCAGCGCATGCAAGCGCTTTGGGAACGTACTGCGGCCAATGGTCTGGAGCGTGAGTGGCTTAGCGCGGAGGCGCTTAAAGAGCGTGAGCCGAATATCCGTGGCGAGGCCGCTATTTACGTCCCTTCAAGCGGCATTGTCGACTATGCCCAGGTGACTCGCGCCATG
Source organism: Halomonas sp. 72 (assembly GCF_052379785.1). Classification (NCBI taxonomy): domain Bacteria; kingdom Pseudomonadati; phylum Pseudomonadota; class Gammaproteobacteria; order Oceanospirillales; family Halomonadaceae; genus Halomonas; species Halomonas sp. 72. The sequence goes on from NZ_JBQSYY010000002.1 coordinate 245,731, forward strand.
GCCGCTGAATTTGAGCGCCTTGGCGGGAAAATTCGCTATGGCGTTGAGGTGAAAGGGTTGGAAGAGCGCCGTGCCGAGGTGGTGGTCTCCACCTCCAACGATACGTTGAGCAGCCGCTACCTGGTGACCTGTGCCGGGTTAATGGCTGACCGGGTGATCCGCATGCTGGGTCAGAAACCAGGCTTTACCATCTGCCCGTTCCGGGGGGAGTACTATTTACTGCCCGAGCAGCATAATCATATCGTTAACCACTTGATTTACCCTATTCCAGACCCGGGCATGCCGTTTTTGGGCGTGCATTTAACCCGAATGATCGATGGCCGGGTAACGGTTGGCCCCAACGCGGTACTAGCGTTAAAGCGTGAAGGCTATCGAAAACAGGATATGTCGCTACGCGATATAGCTCAGATGTTGTCCCATCCCGGTATTTTAAAGGTATTGGGCAAGCACCTTAAGCCAGGAATCGGGGAGATGAAAAACTCGTTCTATAAGCGTGGCTACCTGGAGCTGGTCCGCAAATATTGCCCTGATATCACTATTGATGACCTTCAACCTTACCCCGCAGGCGTTCGCGCCCAGGCCGTATCCCGTGACGGTAAGTTGGTCGATGACTTTTTATTCGTCAATACACGGCGGACGGTGAACGTAGGCAATGCTCCTTCGCCAGCGGCAACGTCAGCGCTTCCTATTGGGGCGCATATTACTCAGCAGGTCGTGGCACTATTGTCCCATTAACATCAACGCAACAGCCGTGCTAACGTCACGTGGCCGCCGCTGCGAATGCAGCGGCAAGCACAATAAATATTCTGATCGTCACGCATACTTATAAGTCCAAGCCGGACGGAGGCAACTCGCATGCAAACACTAAAATATGCAGCCGCAGCATCCCTGCTCGCCATAGCACTGCCCGCCAGCGCCCAACAGCTTTCTATCGCCACTGGCGGTACCGGGGGCGTTTACTACCCTATTGGCGGCGGCCTGGCTGAAATGATCAATAACCATATTGAAGGTGCTCAAGCGACGGCGGAAGTGACCGGCGCCTCGGTTGAAAATATGGGGCTCATCATGCGCGGCGACGCCGATCTTGCCACCGCACTGGCCGACACGGTGTACCAAGCCTATACCGGCACCGACGATTTTGAAGGGCGTCAGGTGGAAAACACTCGGGCGCTGGCATCCCTCTACCCCAATGCGGTGCAGTTGGTGACGCTTGCCGAATCCGATATTCAAAGCATCAATGACCTGGCGGGCAAGCGAGTTTCGGTTGGCGCACCGGGTAGCGGCACCGAGCTTAACGCCCGCGCCGTACTGGAATCCAACGGCATTAGCTACGAAGACTTTACTCCCCAGCGGCTCAATTTCAACGAAACGGCCGATGCCATCCGCGATGGCGATATTGATGCTGGTTTCTGGAGTGTTGGCCCGCCCACCAGCTCCATTCTTAACCTGGCCGCCACGCGCGACATTCGCTTGATCAGCCTGTCCGATGAAGAAATTGCCAACGCGCAGGAAGAGGAAGCGGTGTTTGCTCCCTATGAGCTTGCCGCTGGCATGTACGACGGCATGGACGAAGCCGTTCAAACCATCGGCATCCCCAATGTCCTGGTGGTTAACGCCGAGATGGATGAAGAGCTTGCCTACCAACTGACCCAACTGCTGTTTGAGCACACCGATGAGCTGATTGCCGTCCACCCCGCCGCCAACGACACCACGATTGAGTTCACCATGAATTCAACGCCGGTGCCGCTGCACCCGGGCGCAATTCGCTACTTTGAGGAAATGGATGTCGAAATTCCGGACCGTTTGCGTCCGTAACGACGCCTTCATCTAACGGAGCATTCGTCATGCAGTGGCAACAAAAACTGATGGCGCTCCTGTTGGTCTGCTTACCGTTTGCCGAGGCTGGGGCTTCCCCCGCCTCGGCGTCTGCGTACCTTACGGTTACCACTGAAGATGGCGAAACGCTGTTGGAGGCGGCCGCTCCTGAAGGCGTGCGCTGGTGCATTCAGTGGCAGCATTCGGTCGAACACTTCACGGTGCTGGATTGCTATCGCAACGCCAGCGGTGTCATGCAGCTTGAGCGCAGCCACCAGCCCGACTTTGCCGCAGGACTTGGGCATATTGTTGGCCGAGGTGAGCAAGTGTCTGATGGCCAGGGCGGTTATTGGATCAATGCGATTAATGAGCCTGTCATCAATAACCGGTATGTACTTCGAGTCGGTGCTAATGCGGTCAACCATCAAGTGGTATGGCCCGATGGCGAGCACCCTGACATTAGCCTGAGCGAGCAAGCGGCAGGGCAGCGAGTCATCATCCAACTGGGTGAGCCAGAGCGCTTCTAAAAGAAACAAGCGAGACAACACTTCCGAGGACTTCATGAACGAATCCACTCCACCGCCGGTATTAATGCCGGGCGGTAATGCGATTCAACCCCGCCTGGTGCTGCGGTGTATCACCATTGTGGCTGTCGGGCTTTCCCTGTTTCAGCTCTACTCCGCCGGTATTCAGCCGTTGGGGCTGTTTTACCAGCGCGGTATCCACTTGGCGCTGATTATGCTGTTAGCGTTTTTAATGTTCCCGGTTTTTGGGCCGAACCGTAAGCGAGGTGTACTTGGCTGGGGAATTGATCTTGTCTTTTTAGCGGGCGCGCTGATTACCGGCGGCTATCTTGTGCTGTTTTTAGACGAGATTATCAATCGTGCGGGTTTCTGGAGTGAAACCGATATTCTGGTGGCCTGCATTGCAACGGTCACGGTACTGGAAGCCAGCCGCCGTGCCGTGGGCTTCGGGATGACGATTATTGGCGTGCTGGCCATCATATACGCCTTTGCCGGGCCACGCGGTGAGCTGCCTTGGCTTGGCGAGTGGCTGCCCGGTATTTTAAATCATCGTGGCTATTCTCTGGACCGAGTAGCAGGCCAGCTGTACTTGGGCCAGGAAGGTATCTTTGGTTTGCCGTTAGGGGTTGCCGCGACCTACATCTTTATCTTTGTGCTGTTTGGGGCGTTTTTAGAGAGCACCGGGGCGGGAAAATTCTTTATCGATATGGCCTACGCTGCAACGGGCCGCCAGCGCGGTGGTCCGGCGAAGGCGGCTGTGCTGGCGTCGGCGGGCATGGGGTCTATCTCGGGTAGCGCGATTGCCAACGTGGTCACCACGGGCGCGTTTACTATCCCGCTGATGAAAAAACTGGGCTATCAGCCCAGGCAGGCGGGAGGAATTGAAGCCGCTGCCTCCACCGGTGGGCAAATTATGCCGCCGCTGATGGGCGCAGGCGCCTTTTTGATAGCCGAGTACACCAATACGCCGTACCTGGATATTGTCAAAGTCAGTATTTTACCGGCGATCATGTACTTCGCGACGGTGTATCTGTTTGTACATATTATTGCCCTTAAACAGGGAATGCAGGGCATGCCGAGAAGCGAGCTGCCGAAAATGCGCCAGGTCATGAAGGATGGCTGGCATTTTCTGCTGCCGCTGGCCGTGCTGGTGTGGCTTCTGGTAATGAATCTTTCGCCTATGCGGGTCGGCTACTACGCGGTGATTACCATGATTGCCGTGGCGGTTTTACGTTACGCGTTATGGTACTTCTTTGTCGCGCCTGGCCAGGGTCAGCCAGTGACAGTCAGGCGGACCCAAGAGGTGGCTTGGATCGGTCTGGTGAAACTGGTGCAGGGCCTTGAGCTGGGCGCACGCAATGCCGTGGCGGTTTCCATGGCGTGTGCGGTGGCAGGCATTATCGTGGGTGTGGTTGGATTAACCGGCCTTGGGCTTAAGTTCTCCTCCATGATGCTCGCTTTCTCGGGCGGCAATCTGGTGCTTGCCTTGGTCATGGTGTTGTTGGCAAGTCTGATTCTGGGTATGGGCCTGCCGGTCACTGCAAGCTATATCGTGCTGATTGTTCTGGTGGGCCCGGCGCTTACGGCGGAGTTTGGCGTGCCGCTACTGGTGGCTCACCTGGTAGTATTCTGGTACTCCCAGGACTCTAACGTGACGCCGCCCATCGCCTTGGCAGGGTTTGCCGGGGCTGCAATCGCGGGCAGTAAACCGATGGAAACCGGCTTTCAGGCGTGGAAGTTTGCCAAGGGGCTTTATCTCATTCCGCTGTTTATGGTGTTCAATCCGGAGATTATTGTCGGCGGCCCGGTGCCGGTGGTGGTCTGGAATGCCGTCATTGCGATTTTTGCGTTGTGCGCCTTTGCCGCCGCCCTTGAAGGGTACTTGTTTACCCGTATGGGCTGGGTGCCGCGTCTTGCCATTGGCGCCGCTATTGTGGGGGTTTTCTACCCCAGCTTGATCACCGAGATTGCCGGTGTTGCCGTCATGATCGTTGCGATTGGCACAAACTGGCGAGCCAGTAAGCATGAAGCGCCGAGTGTTGCATAGCGCTTAAAACGATGGCGAAAGCTGGATGTAAAAAAGCCCGGAGACCATTAGGTTTCCGGGCTTTTGCGTTTCTTGAGTTAGCGGTTACTGGCTTCAGGCTTACTTAGAAGATGGATTCCGCTGTGCCCGAGCCTTGTGAGCCGCTGGCCTCTTCCAGCTCGCGGCTAATCCCGCGCGGCTGGTAGGCGGGCAAGTGGTCGCGGTGGAAGAACTCGCTGATGCCTCCCGGCTGATTGTCATGTAAGCGTCGGCCTGAGTTAGGGTCTACCCGCGCAGTCACCACCGTATCAGGACGCTCAGGCACGGCAGAGGGTGTGCCTTCAAGCGCCTTGCCCATAAAGGCGTTCCAAATAGGCAGTGCAGCGTTGGCGCCATACTCGGCAATGGTTTCGTTGCTGTCTTTGCCCACCCAAACGGTTGTCACCAGGTCGGTGTTAAAGCCTGCAAACCATGCGTCACGCTGGCTGTTGGTGGTGCCGGTTTTACCGACGATATCTTCACGGTTAAGGCTCAGTGCCCCACGGCCAGTACCCGAGGTAATAACATCACGCAGCATATCGCGCAGAATGTAGGTGGCCGCTGCGTTGGCAACGCGTTTGGCAACCGGGTATTCACGGCCATCAATCTCAACGGTTTCCTGACCCTCTGCACAGCTGGGGCAAGCCACCTGGGGTGTCGCTTCATCAATGAGCTCATGATCATCATTGCGAGTTACACGTTCAATAAACCACGGCGCCACTTGAAAGCCGCCATTGGCAATCACGGAGTAGGCGTTGGTCATTTCCATGGGCGTTAGGCTTGCGCTGCCCAAGGCCAAAGAGAGGCCATGAGGCAGGCGGCCTGGCGCGAAGCCAAAACCTTCCAGATAGTTGATCGTATGATCAAGCCCCATCGCCTGTAGAACGCGAATAGTGACCAGGTTGCGCGAACGAGCAAGCGCCGGGCGTAAGCGCATTGGTCCTGCGAAGTCGCGGCTGGAGTTAACAGGGCGCCAGAGCGAGTTACTGCCATCGTCCAGTACAACAGGCGCGTCATTGATCACGGTGGAAGCGTTCATTTCGCCATCTTCAAGTGCCGCAAGGTAAATGAAGGGCTTGAAAATAGAACCCGACTGGCGCTGTGCCTGAACCGCGCGATTAAACTTGCTGGCGTTAAAATCAAACCCGCCCTGCAAGGCGAGAATAGCGCCGGTACGTGGGTCTTGAGCAACGAGCGAGCCTTCTGCATCTGGCCGCTGAGAAAGGCGTACGGTGCCATCCTGAGTTTCGAGAATGCGAACCAGGTCACCGCGTACGGCAATCTGGTCGGCAGAGCTTGGCTCAGCACCACGACTGCGCGGGCTGTTATAGGTACGTGCCCAGCTTAGGCCGTCCCAGTTAATGGTTTTCAGCTCGCCACCACGGGTAAGTACCTGCATTTCACGACCACCGCTTTCCACGACGATGGCGGGTTTTAGCAGACCATAGTTGGGGGTGCGCTCAAGCACCTGCAGCCAGTTACTGACATCACCTTCAACGCCGGCGATTTCCGTTTGGCTACGCTCGGCGGCCTGGCGGGCTGTCTGACGAATTTCAGGCGACTCGGCAAGCTCTTCTTCCAGCCCCTGGGTTGCTGTACGCTCTTGGGCTTCAACGAGACTGGGAGCTATATCGTGCTGTTCAGCGCCCCGCCAGCCGTGGCGTAAATCATACTCAAGCAGGCCATTGGCCAAGGCCTCGCGGGCAAACGGCTGAAGCTCACTGTCCAGCGTCGTATAAATGCGGTAGCCGCCGGTGTACGCCGCATCGCCAAAGCGCTCAATCGCATATTGACGCGCCATTTCTGCCACGTAAGAAGCATCTACTTCGGTTTGGGTGAAGTGACGACGTGCAGTAACCGGCTCCTGTACGGCAGCCTGATAAGTGGTGTCATCAATAAAACCCAGCTCGCGCATACGGAACAGAATCCAGTTGCGACGAATCAGTGAGCGCTCGGAGTTGGCCAGCGGGTTAAACGCGGAAGGCGCTTTAGGCAACCCGGCAATCATGGCCGTTTCTGCAAGCGTCAGTTCGGAAAGCGGCTTGTCGTAATAGGTATCGGCAGCGGCTGCAATGCCATATGCTCGATTTCCTAAGAAAATTTTGTTAACGTAAAGTTCGAATATCTCATGCTTGCTGAGCAGTTTTTCCATCTGCAGAGCCAGCAGAATTTCACGCAGCTTACGAGTAAAGGTTTGGTCAAGCGTCAGCATATAGTTACGCGCGACCTGCATAGTGATGGTGGAGCCGCCTGATTGAATGGCACCACTTCGGGCAAGCTCAACGGCCGCCCTTGCGAGTCCTCGAGGATCAACCCCCGAGTGCTCAAAGTAATTGGTGTCCTCGGCGGCCACCAGAGCGTTGACCATGTTCTGAGGTATTTCGTCGAAATCAACGACGATGCGCCGTTCCTCACCAAACTCACCGATTAACTTACCGTCATTGGTGAAAATTCGTAGAGGTGAGTGAAGCTCGAAGTCTTGCAACTGACGAACATCAGGTAAGCCAGGCGAAAAATAGATAGCCGCGCCCACCATGGCTAACGCGGCGGCCCCGACTAACGACACGATAAGAAAGAACAGCGACAGAATGAGGGTTCGCAAAAACGTCATGAACAGAGGGCACCCATGAAAAGGAGAATAGGATCGGCATCCAAGCGGCCGTATCGCGCAATTGGCTGCCATTATAGGAAGGCGAGGCAGCGGCCACCAGTGTTGATATGCCGTAAATATAACGGCGCGTTACCTGACTAGCGCGTTATGCCACTACTTCTTGGGCATATCAGATGGCAGGAATAAACTCATAATGCGCCTGTTTAAAGCCAGTAAGGGATTGATCGGCATCGATATTACATCGACCGCCATCAAGCTGTTGGAGCTTAAAAAGAGTCACGACACCTACCAAGTGGAAAGCCATGCGGTTTGCTCACTTCGTGACGGTGCAGTGGCTGAACGGCGTATTCAGGACATTAATTACGTCACAGATAGTTTAAAACGTGCCATTGACCACGCCAAGCCCTCTACGCGTAATGCCGTGGTAGCACTTCCTGCCAGCATGGCGATTACTAAAATGCTCACGTTTGCTGCTGAGTTGAACGAGCAGGAAATCGAGGAGCGTTTGATGATCGAATCAGACCGTCATCTGCCTTTTCCGTTCAATGAAGTGGCGTTTGATTTTGCATGCCTGGGTCCCGCTCCCTTGGCTGTGCATTTACAACAAGTAATGTTGGTGGCTTGTCGTCAACAGGATGTTTGGCAACTGACAGAGCCCGTGGTGCGCGCAGGACTGGAACCCGTTGCGGTGGATGTCGAAACCTTTGCGATTGAACGTGCCTTTGCTGCGCTGCGCCCTCAGCTATCAGCGGCGTACGACTCTGCCGCAAGCGTTGCGTTGGTCGATATCGGGGCGCAGACAAGTACGTTTCGCGTTTTTCATAATGCACGCACCGTTTACGTCCGCGAAAACCTGCAGGGCAGCGAACCGTTAACCGCCGCGACTCAAGAGCGATACGCGCTCAGTCGAGAAGATGCCTTATGGGCTCGTCAGCATGGCGGCTTGCCAGATGATTTTCAGGACGTGGTCCTGAAGCCTTTTCTGGGTGCATTCGCACAAAGCATTGCGCGAGCCTTGCAGCTTTATATCGCCACCAGCCGCCAATCGCCTGTGGGTCATATCGTGCTAGCCGGTGATATAAATGCGCTGCCGGGGTTAGCGACCTTTATGGCTGATGCTTGTCAGCTACCGGTGACGCCGCTAAATCCGCTGCAGACGATGCCGGTCAACAAGCGCGTGGATAGGCAGGCGCTTACTCTGAATCTCCCCGGCTTGCTGACCGCAAGCGGCCTTGCGATGCGGGCACCTTTATGAGCATTACGATCAACCTGCTGGCTTGGCGGGAAGAGCGCCGAGAACAGCACACGCGACGCTTTTATACGGTCATACTGTTGTTACTGATCGCTGGTATCGCGCTGGGTAGTGGGGTTTCGCATGTCTATCAGAGGATGCTGGGCGCTCAGGAGCAGCGCAATGTGTATATCGCTGCTCATATAGAGCGTTATACACATGAAATTAGTGAAGCTGAACGCACTGTTCTGCAGGGAGAACAGCTGCGCCAGCAGTTAACCCGCTTCCAGCGCCTGCTTCAACAGCGAACACAGGCGGCTCAGCTGTTTAACAACCTTGCCGCAAGTCTTGGCGAGGGCGTGGTCTTTCAGCACCTTGAACAGCGCCATAATCGGCTAAGCGTATCCGCGGCCGCAGAAGATGAGCGTCAGATAACCGAGCAGTTACGTCGTCTTGCTGAAATGCCGGGGTTTGATATTCCGGTACTCTCCGAAATGGTCAGTGATCCGCAGGGCAGTGGGAGAACCTTCCATTTTGAAGTAACCCTCACCCAGCCGAGCGTTTCTTTGGCCGGTTCTGGAGTATCGCCATGAAATCAGGGGCGCCGCTATACCTGCTGCGATGGGGAAAAGTGTGGCAGCAAGAGTGGCAGCGTTTGCGTGCGCTTGACTGGCAGACGCTTGATCTACGTGATGCAGGCGCATGGCCCTGGTTGTTAAAAGTACTTAGCGGCGGGCTGGTGTTTCTAATGGCGTTAGTGGCGACCTGCGCATGGCTGGTGAGTGAGCATCGTGCGTCGCTGGCACAGGCACAGCAACAAGAGATAAGGCTGTTAAGCGATTACCGCAGCAGTGTTCATGCTGCCGGATTGCTGAACGGTGCGCGTACCCAGCTGGCTGGCCTGGAGGAGCAAATGGCCCGGATGCGTGCCCTGTTAACACCCCAGGCGGCGCTTCCAGCGTTACGGGATAGCATTAGAGACGCTGCTGATGAGAACCAGCTCACCATCGATGATATTTATCTGCGTCCTGTCGTTAGCCAAGTGTCAGAGCATCCTATTGATATTCAGGTAGTAGGCGACTATCACCAGTTGGCGCAGTTTATTACTGATATTAGTCAGTTGGAATACCTTGTCACGCAGCATGACATTACGCTTGCGCCGATTGATCAAGCTGCGAGCAGATTGTCTCTGTCGTTTGTGGCTAAGGCCTATAGCGACGCTGATGCTGTCAGCCAGGATGAAAGCGAAGAGGCTGAAGGCGAAAAGGGTGGCGGCGAAAATAGCTTAAATCGGCGGGAGGAGGATCAGTGAAGTGGCTTGCCCGCGTGATGAGCTGCCTGGTCAGCGTCGTTTTGCTTTCTGGTTGTCATGGGCCTGAGCTTGATCAACTGGATGACACGCTCTCAAGGATTCGCCAAACCCCAGGCACTCCCTCCGCTTCGCGTATTGAGCCACTGGTTGTATATCCCGTAGAGGCGTATGGCTACTCAGACACGCGCAGTCCTTTCCAAGCAGTGCAGTCGCCTTTGCAGATAGCTGACGTAACCCAGGATGCCCCGCTGGTGCCTGACGCACAGCGAACCCCCGAGCCGCTTGAGCGTTTCTCTATTTCGGAGCTTCGCCTGGTGGGCACGCTGGTTATGGGAGAGCGCCATGTCGCGTTGATAGAAACGCCAGATGGGCATGTAACCAGTGCTCGTACGGGAGACCATGCGGGCAGCAATGGCGGGCGTATCACGCATATTGAGGCGCACAAAGTCCGTATTACCGAGCGCATTACTACTCAGCAGGGGTGGCAAGAGCAGCAGGTTCTCCTTTCGCTGACATCGCCGCCATGATCAACCCAGGCAACTCGGTGAGCTTACCGAAAGCCTCTTTTTTTCTTATCGGAGCACGCCATGGCCGTGGTTAGTCGAATCATTATGCTTGTGTGGGTGGTACTGCCTTGGCAGGCAGTGGCGTCGGTGTTAACCGATATTGAGGTGCATCCTGTAAGTGCTGGCGCCGTGGATATTGATCTGCACTTCAGCGGTGGCGTCGCCAACGTTCAGGGTTATCGCCTGGAGGCTCCGCCACGCCTGGCGCTGGACCTGGCCAATACACAAAATGGCTTGGGTCATCGCCACATTGAGGTAGCGCGTGCGGGTGTAGAGCACATTAAGGTATTGGAAGGCAGTGGCCGTACGCGGTTAGTTATCGGCCTGGCCAACTCGTCGAATTACACCTCCCGGGTAATGGGGGATCGGCTACGAATTTCCTTGCGTGAATCGACAACGCTTGAATCGCCAATAGAGGGCTCCCTTGAAGCCCTCCAGGGCCCGCAGATTAGCGCTATTGATTTTGAGCGCGGGGCTGATCAGGCAGGTCGCTTGCTGGTGACGTTTGACCGTGAAGGCGTCGTCGCAAGCGTTCAGGAAAGCGGACATTCGAATGTATCGGGCGGCGAGGTAATTGCCACATTGCCTAACGTAACGCTGCCGGATGCGCTTAGCCAGATTTATGACGTTACCGATTTTGCGACACCGGTGACGCGGATCACCCCTCACGTTGATGCGCAGGAAACGCGTTTGGCACTTACCATCGACGGCCCCTATGCCATGCTCTCTTCACAACATGGCCGTGTGCTGAGTATCGAAGTGCAGCCTGCTGACCAGCAACGCTTGGTCGATCATGAGCTCCTACAAGATAGTTTTAGTGGTGAGCGGATAAGCCTGAACGTCCAGGATATGGAGGTACGTGCGGTGCTGGTAACGCTTGCTGAATTTACGGGGCTTAACCTGATCGCCAGCGAAAATGTGACCGGACGTGTCACGCTGAACCTTAATGAGGTGCCTTGGGATCAAGCGCTTGCCCTGATGTTAAAAAGCCAAGGGCTTGCAAGTCGTGAGCATGGCAACGTTATCCTGGTGGCGCCTGTCGCCGAGCTTGCTGAGCTCGAACGCCAGGAAATGGAGGCTCACCGCTATCATGAAGCGCTGTCACCAACCATTGATGAATTTATCGAGGTTAAGTACGCGCGTGCTGAAGATCTTGCCCAACTACTGCAGGGTGGGGATGGCTTTGGGCTTCTGACCGAGAAAGGGAGGATCAGTGTCGACCCAAGAACCAATGCCTTATTGGTTCAGGACACGGCGGACCAGGTAAGTATTATCAAGCGTACTTTGGAGCGCTTGGATGTGCCGGTGCGTCAGGTGCAAATTGAAGCACGCATCGTTATCGCCCGGGATACCGCCTCTCGAGCGCTAGGCGTTAACTGGGGCGCTTCGACGACGCGAGGTTTTCAGGCGTTAGATAACGGCAATGTTGGCCCGCGCAATATCAACCCCGATGGCTTGAGCCGTGCCCGCAGCGGTTTAGCGGTAGACCTGGGTGCGCCTTCAGGGCCAGGTACAGGATTTAGCTTTGGTTACTTGTCCGGCGACATTTTGCTGGACCTGGAGCTTCGTGCGCTGGAAAGTGAAGGCAAAAGCCAAACCATCTCGCAGCCAAGGGTCATCACGGCCAATCAGCGTACGGCAATTATTCGCCAAGGCGAGGAGCGCGCATTTCAGAGTGTCGATGCGCAGGGAAACCCCGATACTGAATTTAAAGAGGCCGAGCTTTCGTTGGAAGTGACACCGCAGATTACGCCGGATAATCGTATTATCATGGACCTGGTGGTGAAAAATGATAGTTTCAGGGAGTCGGGATTTGGCGGAGAACCGCCCATCGATACCAATCAAATTGAAACGCAGGTGCTGGTCGATAATGGCCAAACGGTTGTATTGGGCGGCATTTTGACCACGGAACAATTAAACCAAATGACCAAAACACCGCTTTTGGGTGATATTCCTTTGCTCGGACACCTGTTTCGCTATACCGAAGAGAGCAATGAAAAGGTAGAGTTGTTAGTCTTTATTACTCCACGACTACTTGACGATGGCTTGGCGGTTCGCTGATGCAGGATTTACCCAACCTTTTTTTGATCGGCCCCATGGGGGCTGGTAAAAGCACAATAGGTCGCTTGTTGGCGGCAGAGCTTACGCGCACATTTTATGATAGCGACCACGCCATACAGGATCGCTGCGGTGCGGATATCCCGTGGATCTTTGATGTAGAGGGTGAGCCCGGTTTTCGCCAGCGTGAGTTGCAGATGATCGATGAGCTGACAAGGCTCTCCTGCGTGGTGATGGCAACAGGCGGCGGCGCCGTGCTGCACCAGGATAATCGCCGGATGCTGCGTGAGCGCGGAACGGTGATTTACTTGATGACCACGGTTGAACAGCAGCTTAAACGCACGGCGAAAGACCGTAATCGCCCGCTTCTTCAGTGCGCAAACCGGGAGCAGGTGCTCAACGATATGTTTGCTGCCCGCGACCCGCTTTATCGCGCCACCTCGGATATTTCAGTGCGCACGGATAGGCGTAGCCCGCGCGCCGTAGTCAATGAGATATTGCGCCGAGTGCGGCGTTTGACCGACCCGCTGGAAAATAGCGCCACGCTTAACTCAAAGGTATCCCAATGACACAGCCCGCCAGTGCTCAGCGTACACTTCATGTTGCGTTGGGTGATCGCAGTTATCCGATCCATATTGGCGCCGGCCTGCTGAGCGACCCAGAGGCGATAACGCCCTATCTGGCTGGTAAGCAGGTGATGGTGGTGACGAATGAAACCATCGCGCCCCTTTATCTGGAGGCGCTGTGCGCCAATCTTCCTGACGATGTGGAGGTGCGTACCGTCGTTCTACCTGACGGGGAGCAGTACAAGAACATTGAGCAGGTTAGCCGCATTTGGGACGCGCTGTTGGAAGCAGGGTTTAACCGCCGCTGTACGCTGATTGCGTTAGGCGGCGGCGTAATTGGTGACATGGCTGGATATGCCGCCGCGTCGTACCAGCGTGGCGTGGCCTTCATTCAGGTGCCCACCACGCTGCTTTCCCAGGTGGACTCTTCTGTCGGAGGGAAAACGGGCGTTAATCACCCGCTTGGCAAAAACATGATTGGTGCCTTCTGGCAGCCGAAAGCAGTACTGATCGACATTGCAACGCTTGCGACACTGCCCGAGCGAGAGCTTTCTGCCGGGCTTGCTGAAGTTATCAAGTATGGCTTTATTCGTGATGAAGCGTTTCTTGGCTGGCTTGAGGCCAATATGGCCGCGCTGCGTCATATTAGCCCCGACGCCATTGTCGAAGCCATCGCACGCAGCTGCCAGATTAAAGCCGACATTGTGGCCGATGACGAAACGGAGCAGGGTGTGCGCGCATTGCTCAATCTTGGTCATACCTTTGGTCACGCGATTGAGGCCCACCAAGGGTATGGCAACTGGCTGCACGGCGAAGCAGTCGGTGCAGGCATGGCCATGGCGGCTGCCCTTTCTCAGCAGTTGGGGCGTATCAGTAGTGCAGATTTAACGCGTATCCAGGCGGTGATTGAAAGCGCTGGTCTTCCTCTTCATGCCCCAGCGGATATGCTAAGTGACGACTTTTTAGCCCGGATGCGTCTGGATAAGAAAAACGTGGATACCAGACTTCGGCTGGTGCTGCTAAACGCTACCGGCGATGCATGTGTTGATGACACGACGCCAGAGGCGTTAGTGCGTGCATTGTTGGATAACTACCCACGGCTGTAACCCGCCTGTAAATGTATTTTGTGCTCACTAAGCCCACCGACAAGGTGGGTTTTTTTATGGCCCGATATTACCAGGCGACGCGCCGAATAATGTTATTAGCATGCCGTATGCACTATCGGCATGGATATATTGGGGGTGTTTAGACTAAAGTTTAACGCTCGGCATCCTTCGTTGAAATAGCGTTATATGGCTTTTTAAGTGTTTGAAGTGTATGCATTTTTCGTTGAAGGGTGGTTTGCAACTATAGGATTTGAAAAGACTTTTCGGGGTTTTGATGTTGGCGGTGATTGCGCTGGCGGGGAGCAAGTCGCTATGCTGAGCGACCATTTTCTTGCGGCAGTGAATCGGGGAAACACCCAGTTATAGGCGGGTAGAGGTTTGTGTGTGAAAAGAAAAACCGTCTATTACATCATAATAACGCTGCTAATAAAACACCTTTGACTAGAGGCACGCCCATGAATAAAGGTCTTCACCAGCCCGGCGAGTTTCGCGATAACTGCGGCTTTGGCCTTATTGCCCATATGGAAGGGCAGGCCAGTCACGATTTGCTGAAAACCGCTATCGAATCACTCACCTGTATGACGCATCGGGGCGGGATTGCCGCTGACGGTAAAACCGGTGATGGCTGTGGGTTGCTGCTTAAAATGCCGACCCGTTTTATGCGCGAAGCCGCACAAGACGCGCTGGCGATTACGCTGGGCGATCAGTTCGCCGTGGGCGTTGTTTTTCTACCCAACGATGATGCCCGTGCCGAGGCTGCGCGCGAGACGTTTGCGCGCGAGCTGAGTGATCGTGGCCTAAATGTCGTCGGCTGGCGCGTTGTGCCCACTGATTCAAGCGTTTGTGGCCCCATGGCGCTTGACTGCCTGCCGCGTATCGAGCAGGTCTTTATCGAGCCTGGTGAGAGCGAGCAGTTCACTGTTGATCTGTTTATGGCGCGCCGTTATACCGAGCAGGCTTTACGGGCCGAAGAAGACTTTTATGTCGCATCGCTCTCCTCTGACGTGGTGTCGTATAAAGGCCTGGTCATGCCGGAAGATCTTCCGGCGTTTTATAAAGACTTAAACGACCCGCGTCTGGAAACCGCTATCTGTGTTTTCCACCAGCGCTTTTCAACCAATACGGCGCCGCGCTGGCCGCTGGCACAGCCGTTTCGACTGTTGGCGCACAACGGTGAAATCAATACGATCGAGGCTAACCGCGGTTGGGCGAACTCACGCAAGGCCAACTTCGTTAACGAGCGACTGCCCGATATCGCACAGCTGGATGAAATCGTTAACACCACGGGTTCCGACTCTTCCAGCATGGACAATATGCTGGAAGTACTTCTGACGGGAGGGATGGAGCTGCACCGTGCGGTGCGCATGATGGTGCCGCCTGCCTGGCAGAACGTTGAAACCATGGATGCTGAGCTGCGCGCCTTCTACGAGTACAACTCCATGCACATGGAGCCGTGGGATGGCCCGGCAGGTGTGGTCATGACTGATGGCCGCCAAGCCGTGTGTATGCTGGACCGTAACGGCTTGCGTCCCGCTCGTTGGGTCATCACCAAAAACGGCTATATCACCCTGGCATCTGAGATTGGTACTTACGGTTACAAGCCTGAGGACGTGGTCGCCAAAGGCCGTGTAGGCCCGGGTCAAATGCTGGCGGTGGATACCCAAACCGGCGAAGTACTGCATACCCAGGATATTGATGATCGCCTGAAGTCTGCCTATCCCTATAAGCGCTGGCTCAAGCAGGAAGCCAACTATCTGGAATCCGCACTCACCGAACTTGCACGCTTTCAGACCATGGGTGCTGATGCGCTGAACGTGCACCAGAAGATGTTCCAGGTGACGTTTGAAGAGCGTGACCAGGTGCTGCGCCCGCTGGCCGAAAGTGGCCAGGAAGCCGTGGGTTCCATGGGTGATGACACCCCCATGGCGGTGCTTTCTAGCCGTCCGCGCCTGTTAACCGACTTCTTCCGCCAGAAGTTTGCTCAGGTAACCAACCCGCCGATTGATCCGCTGCGTGAAGCGATCGTGATGTCGCTGGAAACCTGCTGCGGTGCTGAGCTTAACGTTTTCAAGGCAACGCCTGAGCACGCGCATCGGTTGATCCTGACAACACCGGTACTTTCACCACGTAAATTTACCGCGCTGGTTAGCCAGGACGACCCGGCCTTTGCAAGCCACACGCTGTCAATGGGCTACGACCCGGAACAGCAGAGCTTAAAGCAGGCGCTGAATGCGCTCTGCCAAGAGGCCGAAGCCCAGGTGAAAGCGGGCAAGGTAATCCTGGTACTTACCGATGCGGAGCTACCCAAGGGTATTATTCCTATTCAGGCGCCGCTCGCCGTTGGCGCGGTGCATACGCACTTGGGCCGCCTGGCATTGCGTCCCAATGCCAATATTATCGTTGAGACTGGCTACGCCCGGGATGCCCACCAGATGGCCGTGCTGTTTGGTATCGGTGCGACCGCCGTGTATCCGTGGCTTGCCTATCAGATTATGGCCGATATGCACCGTACGGGTGAGCTTACCGGCAACCCGGCCGACGATCGTGAGAACTATCGCAAAGGCTTGCAAAAAGGCCTGTTCAAGATTCTCTCCAAAATGGGCATCTCGACGTTGGCCTCCTATCGTGGCTCCATGCTGTTTGAAGCCGTAGGCCTTTCTGATGACGTGATGGATACCTGCTTTGCAGGCATGGCATCGCGTATTCAGGGCGCGGGTTTTACCGAGCTGCAAATGCAGCAGGAGCTGTTGGCCAAGGATGCCTGGATTCCCCGTAAAGGTATCTCCCAAGGCGGTATGTTCAAGTATGTGCATGGTCATGAGTACCATGCCTACAACCCTGATGTGGTGAAGTCGCTTCAGACTGCCGTGCAGGAGGGCAGCTACGCTAAGTGGAAGGCGTTTGCTCAGTTGGTTAATGAGCGCCCTGTCGCCACTATTCGTGATTTGCTGACGCTAAAGCCTGCCGCGACGCCGTTGCCGCTTGAAGAGATCGAGCCGGTTGAAGCGCTGCTGCCGCGCTTTGATAGTGCCGGGATGTCGCTGGGAGCGCTCTCTCCTGAAGCGCACGAGGCGCTGGCCCAGGCAATGAACGAGGCGGGCGGGCGCTCCAACTCGGGTGAGGGCGGCGAAGACCCGGCCCGTTACGGGACGATCCGCAGCTCTAAAATCAAGCAGATCGCCTCGGGGCGCTTTGGGGTAACGCCTGCTTACCTGGTCAATGCAGAAGTGCTACAGATTAAAGTCGCCCAGGGCGCGAAGCCGGGCGAAGGTGGCCAGCTACCTGGCGGTAAGGTCAACCAGCTTATTGCGCGTCTGCGCCACGCGGTGCCTGGCGTCACGCTCATTTCACCGCCGCCGCACCACGATATTTACTCGATTGAAGACCTCGCGCAGTTGATCTTTGATCTTAAGCAGATCAATCCGGACGCGCAGGTATCGGTCAAGTTGGTATCTGAGCCGGGGATCGGCACCATCGCCACCGGCGTTGCCAAGGCTTACGCCGACCTGATCACGGTGTCCGGTTACGATGGTGGCACCGCAGCAAGCCCGCTGACCTCTATCAAGCATGCGGGCTCCCCTTGGGAGTTGGGCCTGCCTGAGGTCCACCAGGCGCTGCGTATCAACGGTCTGCGCGACAAGATTCGCCTGCAAACCGACGGCGGCCTTAAAACCGGTCTGGACGTGATCAAAGCGGCCATTCTGGGGGCGGAAAGCTTTGGTTTTGGTACCGCACCGATGGTGGCGCTGGGCTGTAAGTTCCTACGCATTTGCCACTTGAACAACTGCGCTACCGGGGTTGCTACCCAGGACGACTTCCTGCGCGGCGAGCATTTCCGCGGCACGGTGGATATGGTCAAAAACTACTTCCGCTTTATCGCTGAAGAAGTGCGTGAGCTGATGGCCATGTTGGGCGTGCGCCAACTGACCGACCTGATCGGGCGTACTGACCTGCTGGCAGTGCTTGAAGGCAACACGGCAAGCCAGCGCAAGCTCGATCTGATGCCGTTATTGGCCAATGACTTTGTACCCGCCGAAGCGCCTCAGTTCTGTACGGTGAGCCGCAACGTGCCGCACGACCCGGGTGCCAAAAATCAGGAAGTGCTGGAGGCGCTTAAAGAGGCTATTGAGAGCCAGTCGGGCGGTGAGTTCAGCTTTACGATCACCAACTGCGACCGTAGCGTAGGCGCACTTACCTCCGGCGCTATCGCCAAGCGTTATGGGGAAGAGGGCCTGGAAAACGCGCCCGTTACTGCACGCTTTACCGGTGTGGCAGGTCAGAGCTTCGGCGTCTGGAATGCCCGAGGCCTTAACCTGTACCTGGAAGGCGATGCCAACGACTACGTGGGTAAGGGCATGAACGGCGGCAAGATCGTTATCGTGCCACCCAGGGTCAGCCAGTTCGAAAGCTATAAAACCGCGATTATCGGTAACACCTGCCTGTATGGCGCAACCGGCGGCACGTTGATGGCCGCGGGCACCGCAGGCGAGCGTTTTGCAGTGCGTAACTCCGGCGCCACGGCGGTGATTGAGGGCGCTGGCGACCACTGCTGCGAATACATGACCGGCGGCCTGGTGTGCGTGCTGGGTGAGACGGGCGTTAACTTTGGCGCAGGCATGACCGGTGGGTTCGCTTACGTGCTGGATGAAGACCGCACCTTCGTGGACAAGTACAACCACGAGCTGGTCGAAATTCATCGCGTCAGCACCGAAGCCATGGAGGCCTATCGTCGCCACCTTCGCGAGCTGATTAGCACCTACGTCGAGGAGACGGGTTCTAGCCGTGGGGCAGCGATTTTAGAAGACTTTAGCGACTACTTGCGTCACTTCTGGCTGGTGAAGCCAAAAGCGGCGAGCCTGGGTAGCCTGCTGGATCAATCTCGGCGTCAGCCGCAATAAACCGCCTGTGTCTACGCTTCGAGGAGAAATATCATGGCTAACCGTTTAAATAACGATTTCCAGTTTGTTGATGTGGGTCGTCAGGACCCACAGAAAAAAGCCGCCCATACGCGTGCCAAAGAGTTCGCCGAGATTTACGAGCCGTTCAAACCCACGGATGCGGCAAGCCAGGCGCACCGCTGTCTGCACTGCGGCAACCCGTACTGCGAGTGGAAATGCCCGGTTCACAACTATATTCCCAACTGGCTGCAGCTGGTGGTGGAAGGCAACATCATTGAAGCTGCGGAACTGTCGCACAAGACCAACTCGTTGCCGGAAGTGTGTGGCCGCGTCTGCCCGCAAGACCGGCTGTGTGAAGGCGACTGTACGCTTAACGACGGCTTTGGCGCGGTCACCATCGGCTCGGTTGAGAAGTACATTACCGATACCGCGTTTGCCATGGGCTGGCGCCCGGACATGTCCAAGGTCGTGTGGACAGATAAAAAAGTCGCCATTGTAGGCGCAGGCCCTGCCGGGCTTGGTTGCGCTGATATTCTGGCGCGCAACGGCGTTAAACCCGTGGTGTTTGATAAGTACCCGGAAATCGGTGGCCTGCTAACCTTCGGCATTCCTGAGTTCAAGCTTGAAAAGAACGTCATGGAGCGTCGCCGGGCGGTGTTCGAGGAAATGGGCATTGAATTTCGTCTGAACACTGAAATCGGCACGGATATCGAGTTCGACACGCTGCTTCAGGAGTACGACGCGGTTTTCCTGGGCATGGGAACCTATAAGTACATGGAAGGCGGCTTCCCCGGGGAAGACTTGCCCGGCGTATATAAAGCGCTCGATTTTCTGATCGCCAACGTCAACCGCTGCCTTGGGTTTGAAAAAGATCCCAGCGATTACATCTCAATGGAAGGCAAGCGCGTTGTGGTGCTTGGCGGTGGTGACACCGCCATGGATTGTAACCGCACCTCTATTCGTCAGGGCGCTGAGAGCGTTACTTGTGCTTATCGCCGTGATGAAGAGAACATGCCCGGTTCACGCCGTGAGGTGACCAACGCACGTGAAGAGGGCGTCGAGTTTCTGTTCAACCGCCAGCCGGTGGCGGTGGTGGGCGAAGATAAGGTCGAAGGCGTCAAAGTGGTGCGCACTCGCTTGGGCGAGCCTGATGAAAATGGCCGCCGCCGTCCTGAGGTGGTGCCGGGTTCTGAAGAGACTATTGTCGCCGATGCCGTGGTCGTGGCATTTGGTTTTCAGGCAAGCCCTGCGCCCTGGTTTGAAGGTTCGCGGATTGATCTGAATGAGCGTGACCTGGTGAAAGCCCCCGAGCACGGTCAGTACGCTTTCCAAACCAGCAATGAAAAAATCTTTGCCGGTGGCGATATGGTGCGCGGCTCCGACCTGGTCGTGACCGCTATCTATGAAGGGCGCCAAGCGGCAGAAGGCATCATGAACTACCTGGGCGTTTAAGCGATGAGCAGGCCGTGCTGCTACGGCCTGCTCATGGTGTATGGAAGCAGGCTTCAGCCAGCGATTGTTGGAGGCGGTGCTCAAAACAGAAGCTATGGCTTATCCGATATTGACAGTTCAAATTGAGCCTTGGGGCGTAGTCTGCTATTCTGTCGTCCCATCCTGGTGTGGCTTTCTGTTACGCCTTTTGATCACGTTTCGACAGGTTTTCCATGACACGATATATCTTCGTGACCGGCGGCGTTGTGTCCTCTCTTGGCAAGGGCATCGCGTCGGCCTCGCTGGCGGCGATTTTAGAGGCCCGCGGCCTTAAGGTCACCATGCTCAAGCTCGACCCGTACATCAACGTGGACCCGGGCACCATGAGCCCGTTCCAGCACGGCGAGGTGTTCGTCACTGAGGATGGCGCCGAAACCGATCTGGACCTTGGCCACTACGAACGCTTTATTCGTACCAAGATGACCCAGCGTAATAATTTCACCACTGGCCGTGTTTACGAGCACGTGCTGCGCAAAGAGCGCCGTGGTGATTACCTGGGCGGCACGGTGCAGGTAATTCCGCACATCACTGATGAAATCAAGCAGCGCGTTTATGCCGGCGGTGAAGGCTTTGACGTGGCGCTGGTGGAAATTGGTGGCACGGTCGGCGATATCGAATCGCTGCCGTTTTTGGAATCCATCCGTCAGATTCGCAGCGAGCTGGGCGCTAACCGCGCACTGTTTATGCATTTGACCTTGGTGCCCTATATCAAGACAGCCGGTGAGACGAAAACCAAACCGACTCAGCACAGCGTTAAAGAGCTGCGCTCCATCGGTATCCAGCCGGATATTCTGATTTGCCGTAGCGAAGTTGAGCTGGAAGAGAGCGAGCGTCGCAAAATCGCGTCGTTCACCAACGTTGAAGAGCGTGCGGTCGTTCCGCTTCAGGATGCCGATACGATCTATCGCATTCCGTTGATGCTCCACGAGCACGGCCTGGACGATATCGTGTGCGACAAGCTGCGTCTGGAAGCCGAGCCTGCTGATCTTTCCGAGTGGGTAAAAGTGCTGGATGCCAAGCTAAACCCGCTGAAGTCGATCAGCATCGCCATGGTCGGTAAGTACATGGAGCTGCTGGATGCGTACAAGTCGCTTAATGAAGCGCTGATCCACGCTGGTATTCAAGGGCGTATCAAGGTCAACGTCGACTACATCGACGCTGAAGACATCGAGCGCCACGGCACTGAGCGTCTGGCAGGTAAAGATGCGATTCTGGTACCTGGCGGCTTTGGTGAGCGCGGCGTGGAAGGCAAAATTCTGACCGCCCAGTTTGCGCGTGAAAATAACGTGCCTTATCTGGGCATCTGCTTAGGTATGCAGGTAGCGGTGATTGAGTTTGCGCGTAACGTGGCGGGTTGGAAAGATGCCAACTCCACCGAGTTTACCCACGATACTCAGCACCCGGTGGTCGGCCTGATTACTGAATGGCTGAACGCTGAAGGTAAAATCGAGCTGCGTGATGCGGCGTCCGATTTGGGCGGCACCATGCGCCTGGGCGGCCAGGTATGCCACCTGACCTCGGGCAGTAAAGCACGCGAAGCCTACGGCTCTGATGAGATTGTCGAGCGCCACCGTCACCGCTTTGAGGTCAATAACCAGTTTATTGATGAGCTGGAAAAAACCGGCCTGGTGATTTCGGGTAAAAGTGTCGATCAGTCGCTGGTCGAAATGGTTGAGCTTGCGGATCACCCTTGGTACGTGGCGTGTCAGTTCCATCCGGAGTTTACCTCCACCCCGCGTGACGGGCATCCGCTCTTCTCGGGTTTTGTGAACGCAGCGCTTGAGTACAAAACAGCGCGGACCAGAACTCACACGACACCTCAGGAATAAGGGGGAAGCCAATGTCTTCTCAAGCACCTTTCCAAGAGCGTCATATCAACATTGCCGGCCTAACCGCCGGCAATTCTTTGCCTCTCATGTTGCTGGGAGGCATGAATGTACTGGAGTCGGCAGAACTTGCCGATGAAGTCGCCCAAGCCTACGTTAGCGTGACGCAAAAGCTCGGCATGCCTTATGTGTTTAAGGCAAGCTTTGACAAAGCCAATCGCAGCTCGATTCATTCGTACCGTGGTCCAGGTATCGAGAAAGGCTTGCAGATACTCGCTGATATTAAGTCGCGTTACGGCGTGCCGATCATCACCGATGTCCACGAACCCTGGCAGGCGGCCCAAGCGGCAGAAGTGGCGGATATTATTCAGCTGCCTGCTTTCCTGGCACGTCAGACGGATCTCGTGGTAGCGATGGCCAAAACCGGTGCGGCGATTAATATCAAAAAGCCGCAGTTTCTGGCGCCTCATGAAATGCGCCATATTCTCAGCAAGTTTCAGGAAGCCGGTAATGATCGCCTGATGCTGTGCGAGCGCGGTTCAAGCTTTGGCTATAACAACCTGATTGTCGATATGCTTGGGTTTGGCGATATGAAGCAGACTGGCTACCCAGTGTTCTTCGATGTTACCCATGCGCTGCAACGCCCCGGCGGGCGTGCTGATAGTGCGGATGGGCGGCGTGCCCAGGTCGCCGAGCTTGCCCGTGCAGGCGTTGGCGTCGGGCTTGCGGGGCTGTTTTTAGAAGCGCATCCTGATCCGGATAACGCCAAGTGCGATGGTCCCTGTGCGTTGCCGCTTGACCAGCTTGAGCCATTTTTAACGCAGCTATCTCAGCTTGATTCATTGGTGAAAAATTTTGCGCCGTTGACCATTCGCTGATCGCGGCCATCATGCGATACATAACCTTCTAATAGACCGCCAACCAAGGAGACTGTCATGACCAAAATTGTAGATATCAGTGCACTGGAAGTACTCGATTCACGCGGTAACCCGACGGTGCTAGCGCGTGTGCGCCTTGAAAGTGGGGCAACGGGCGAAGCCTGCGCACCCAGCGGTGCTTCGACCGGTTCGCGTGAAGCGCTTGAGCTACGTGACGGTGACAAAGCACGCTATCTCGGCAAAGGTGTACTGACAGCTGTCGATGCGGTCAATGGCAAAATCCGTGAGGCGCTGCTTGGTATGGACGCGCGCGATCAGCGTGGTCTGGACGATGCCATGCTGGCGCTGGATGGCACTGACAACAAAGCCACTCTGGGTGCGAATGCAATTCTCGCGGTATCGCTGGCGGCCGCTAAAGCCGCGGCTAACGCCAAGGGCGTGCCGCTTTATGCACACATTGCCGAGCTTTACGGTCAGCCAGGTCAGTACAGCATGCCCGTGCCGATGATGAACATCATCAACGGCGGCGAGCATGCGGATAACAACGTGGATATTCAGGAGTTTATGGTGCAGCCGGTCGGCGCCAAAAACTTCCGTGAAGGCCTGCGTATGGGCGCTGAAATTTTCCACGCGCTGAAGAAGGTACTGTCTGCCAAAGGCCTGTCTACCTCTGTGGGCGATGAGGGTGGCTTTGCCCCTGACTTGGCGTCCAATGCGGATGCCTTGGCTGTTATCAAGCAGGCGGTGGCGGATGCTGGTTATTCGCTAGGCAGTGATGTCACGCTGGCACTCGACTGCGCGTCGTCTGAGTTCTACAAGGATGGCCAGTACAATCTTTCCGGTGAAGGTAAAAGCTACGATGCACAAGGCTTTACTGACTACCTGGCGGGCTTGTGCGAGGACTATCCGATTGTCTCTATTGAAGACGGTATGGATGAGTCGGATTGGGATGGCTGGAAAGCCCTCACCGACAAGCTGGGCGATAAAGTGCAGCTGGTGGGCGACGATCTGTTCGTTACCAATACCAAAATTCTTAAGCGCGGTATCGACGAGCAGATTGGTAACTCGATTTTGATCAAGTTTAACCAAATCGGTTCGCTGTCTGAAACGCTGGACGCCATCAAGATGGCTCAGGATGCAGGCTTTACGGCGGTTATTTCGCACCGTTCCGGTGAAACAGAAGACACCACCATTGCTGATTTAGCGGTGGGCACCTGTGCAGGCCAGATTAAAACCGGCTCCTTATGCCGCTCTGACCGGGTTGCCAAATATAACCGCTTGTTGGTGATTGAGTCAGAACTTGGCGATGTCGCTTATCCCGGCTTGAAGGCTATCAAGGGTCAATAACGGGGTTTGTTAGCAGCCTTGTAAGAAATGTCGCAAGATTTTGTAAGACATGTCCTACAAAAACCGACGAAAATCGCTCGATATGGGTAGGAAAAATAGAAGTTTTCGTCTAATTTAAGTTTATCTAATTGATTTTAAGTTGTTTTTTATTGAAGGGCAGGCCGCTTAGGCTTGCCCTTTTTGTTATAGGCCGCCTTGAGATGACGTTGTTATCTGCCACAATGCATTCAGGACAGGGGAGGCAGGGATGCTTTAGACAGAATGCAACGCAATGGGGTGTAAACAGGCACACCGAATGACACACTGAGGTGAATTTCGGTAGGGAAGCGGCCTGAGGAAGTTGACACATGGAGCGGTCAGAGGAAGTGTTTGGAGCGGGCGACCTAAGGGTCGCCTTTTTTTGTGCTTACGTTTTATACCTACGTACGTTGAATACCTGGCAAGAGGGTTGTTCCCGGTGTTTCTTACAACCGGCCGACGCAACCAGCCAAATGATTCCTAGGTTATAAGTAAAATCCATTTTTATTCTTCTTCGCTATTACTTACCATGGCCCGCAGAATTAGCAGGCTATGCTTCTGCTGCTGCGCTTGTCACACGGTACATCGTTGATGTGCCGTTTTTTGTTATTCAGGAGGTGCGTTACATGCATGGGTTGATTGCGATCAACGTGTTGGTCTTTATACTGGCGATTGCACTGCTGGCGCGTTGGCAGCGGCGTGGTGCCAGCCTGTCTCGCGTGGTGCTTGCAGGCCTGGTCGTTGGGGTGGTGCTTGGCGCGCTATTGCAATGGGGATACGCCGGTTCAGAGGTGCTTGAGGGCACCATCGACTGGGTAAACCTGGTAGGCGGTGGCTATGTCCAACTGTTAAAAATGATCATTATGCCGTTGGTGCTGGTGACCATTTTATCTGCTGTTACGCGCTTACATGATGCCAGTGCGCTGGGCAAGATTAGCCTGGGGGTACTTGGCATGCTCATGCTGACAACGGCGATTTCTGCCGTTATTGGCATTAGTATGACTCAGCTGTTTGGATTGTCTGCCGAGGGGCTGGTACAAGGCGCTCGCGAGCTGGAGCGCGGCCAAGCGATTGTCGAGCGCAGTGTTCAGGTGGCAGATCTGACCATCCCACAGCTTCTGCTCTCGTTTATTCCCAGCAATCCGTTTCAGGATTTAGCGGGCGCACGACCCACCTCCATTATCAGTGTGGTGATCTTTGCGACGTTTCTCGGCTTGGCCGCTCTGGGCATCAAGCGTGAAAATGCCGCGATTGGCGGCAAGCTTATCGAAGGCATCGATATTGTGCAGAAGTGGATCATGCGTTTGGTGCGCATGGTGATCCGCCTTACGCCCTACGGGGTACTGGCGTTAATGGCCAAAGTGGTTTCTACGTCGAACCTCAACGATATCTTTAATCTGCTCGGATTCGTCGTTGCCTCCTACGTTGGCTTGGCACTTATTCTGGTCATGCATGCACTATTTTTGATGGGCGTTGGGGTTAACCCCAAACGCTATTTTCAGAAGGTCTGGCCGGTACTCACCTTTGCCTTTACCTCACGTTCAAGCGCGGCCACGATTCCTTTGAATATCGAGGCGCAGGTAGACCGGATTGGCGTACCCCCTGCGATTGCCAACTTTTCAGCCTCCTTCGGAGCGACCATCGGCCAAAACGGTTGCGCGGGGCTTTATCCGGCCATGCTGGCCATGATGATTGCGCCCACGGTGGGGATTGATCCGTTTTCACTGGAGTTTCTGGCAACGCTGGTACTGGTCGTGACGCTGGCCTCGTTCGGCATTGCCGGTGTTGGCGGCGGGGCAACCTTTGCCGCGATTATCGTGCTCTCAACGCTTGATCTACCGATTGCTTTGGCGGGGCTTCTCATCTCGATTGAGCCGTTGATTGACATGGGCCGCACCGCCATCAACGTCAATGGTTCAATGACGGCGGGTACGGTGACCAGTCGTTTGCTCAAGCAGCACGACGCGGCTATTTTTGCTTCCAACGATGACCAGTTGGACGAGCCGAAAGCAGCGTGATTCAACCGACAAATTAAGCAAGCTACAAAAAGCCGCCTTCGGGTGGCTTTTTGCGTTTGTCACGTGCGTTATCCTTGAAGAGGAGGGACAAGCAGATATAAAAAAACCAGCGCGGACGCTGGTTTTTAAGCCGATGGCTAACGACACGGTACTAAAAGCGTGCTGTGTTATCGCTCCAGCTTGTCGATCTTGCCGCTCTTGCCATCCCACTCTTCGGCATCCGGCAAGGCATCTTTCTTTTCAGCGATGTTGGGCCACACTTCGGCCAGCTCAGCGTTGATCTCGATAAACGGTTCTTGCCCATCCGGCAGCTCATCCTCTGAGAAGATGGCTTCGGCCGGGCACTCAGGCTCGCATAGCGCACAGTCAATGCACTCATCCGGGTGAATCACCAGGAAGTTGGGGCCTTCATAAAAGCAATCGACCGGGCAAACCTCTACACAGTCGGTGTATTTGCATTGGATGCAGTTTTCGGTAACGACAAACGTCATCGCGCTATCCCTCTTGCGGGACCGGGGGAGGTCCCGGTCATAGGTCAATCATGAATGGTTATAAAACGGCTGTTTCTTATAAGCTAAAAAGTATGGGCGACATTCTAGTGGCGCCCATACCTCACGGCAAGCACTTGGCTATCTTCTCTTGTACCGGTTACAACAAATCTCGCCATTGATAGACCAATGCCAGCGCCTCGCGGGGCGATAAATCATCAATGTCGGCACGCTCCAGTGCTTCTAAAACCGGATGTGGCGCACTGGCAAATAGATCGTTTTGCTGAGGTGACGGGCTATTGGCAGGAGCCTGTTGTGCCGGGCCTGGGCGCGCCTGATGAGTGTCTACATCGCGCTGTTCCAGGGCAATCAACTTTTCACGGGCGCGCTTGATAACGTGGCTTGGAACACCGGCTAGTTGGGCGACCTGTAAGCCGTAGCTTTGGCTGGCCGGGCCTGCCTCAATGCGATGCATAAATACAATGCTATCGCCATGCTCTGTAGCGGTTAAATGAATATTTTCCACGCCTTCGGCCTGCTCGGGAAGGGCGGTCATTTCAAAGTAGTGCGTAGCAAAGAGCGTCAGTGCCTGCGCCTGCGCCAAGTGCTCAGCGCTTGCCCAGGCCAAGGAAAGTCCGTCGAAAGTACTGGTGCCCCGGCCGATTTCATCCATCAGCACCAGGCTATGCTCTGTGGCATTGTGCAGGATATTAGCCGTTTCGGTCATCTCGACCATAAAGGTGGAGCGCCCACCGGCAAGGTCATCCGAGGAGCCTATGCGGGTGAATATCCGGTCGACAGGACCAATCTCAGCCGCATCGGCAGGCACAAAGCTACCGCTATGGGCTAGCAGCGCGATCAAGGCGGTCTGGCGCATATAGGTCGATTTACCGCCCATATTGGGGCCGGTAATAATCAGCATGTGACGATCAGGCGAAAGCACAACGTCATTGGGCACAAACGGCTTGTCGCTGACTTGTTCTACCACTGGGTGGCGGCCAGCGGTAATGCTAATGCCGGTCGCGTCGCTCAGGGTCGGGCGCACCCAGTTAAGCGCATCGGCACGTTCGGCAAATGCACACAGTACATCAAGTTCGGCAAGCGCCCGGGAAGTGCTTTGTAGCGCCATGAGATGTTCGTTGAGTTCGCTTAGCAGGCGCTCATACAGCCACTTTTCACGGGTCAGTGCGCGTGACTTGGCGGAAAGCGCTTTGTCCTCAAACTCCTTGAGCTCGGGGATAATAAACCGCTCAGCATTTTTCAGCGTTTGGCGGCGGATGTAATCAGCCGGTGCTTGCTGGGCCTGGGAGCGGGGTAGCTCTATAAAGTAGCCGTGCACCCGGTTGTAACCCACCTTGAGGTTGGCAAGGCCAGTACGCTCACGCTCACGTAGCTCCAGTTGAACCAGGTAACTGCCAGCGTTTTCGGCCATACCGCGATGTTCGTCAAGCTCGGCATCATAGCCATCGGCAATCACACCGCCATCGCGGATCACCACCGGTGGGTTCTCGATCAACGCCCGGCTCAACTGGTCGGCGATATCTGGATAGGGGCGAATATGCGGACGCAAATTATCCAGCGTACTGCCGCTTTCTACGCCACCTAACTGCTGCTCAAGTGCTGGCAACGTATTAAGGGCGTCTCTTAAGCGGGCCAGGTCGCGTGGGCGGGCGCTATAGAGCGCGACGCGGGCCAAAATACGCTCTACATCACCCACATCATTGAGTGTGTCGCGTAGCGTCATGTATGCAGCATCGAGGCTTAAAAGCGCCACCCCCGCCTGGCGGCCCTGCACGGTTTCACGCTGGCGTAGGGGGCGATTCAACCAGCGCTTTAAAAGCCGCGACCCCATGGCGGTGGTGCAGGTGTCCAGTACGCTGGCAAGCGTATTGTCCGTGCTACCGCCAAGGTTGATGTCGATTTCTAAATTACGTCGGCTGGCAGCATCAATGACCACCGCATCATCACGGTTTTCAACGCTGAGTGCCGTTACGTGGGGCAAGCGCGAACGTTGAGTATCACGGGCATAGTCAATCAGTACCCCGGCGGCCACCAAAGCGGTGGTAAGGTGGGCGCAGCCAAATCCACGCAGGTCCTGAACTTCAAATTGGTCGCACAGGCTGCGATTGGCGCTTTCCAAATCAAACAGCCACTCGCCCTGGCGACGCAAGCTGCGCTTCTGCGACCACACGTCGGGCAGCGTCAGGCTCTCAGGCACCAGTAGCTCGGCAGGTGAAAGGCGGGTCAGCTCGGCAAGCATTTCGGCTTCGCTCTCGACTTCCAGCACGCTAAAACGCCCGCTGGATAGCTCAAGCCACGCAAGCCCCCAGCGGTCGCTGCCGGGTGCCAACGCGACCAGCACGTTGTCGCGCCGGGCATCCAGGAGCGCCTCATCATGCAGTGTGCCGGGTGTTACGATGCGCACGACTTGCCGCTCAACCGGACCCTTGCTGGTTGCCGGGTCACCAATTTGCTCGCAAATGGCCACGGATTCACCGGTAGCCACCAAGCGGGCCAGGTAGCCTTCGGCGCTATGATAAGGAACGCCCGCCATCGGGATGGGTTTGCCACCGGATTGGCCACGCTGGGTAAGCGTGATATCCAACAGCGCAGCCGCGCGCTTGGCATCATCAAAAAACAGCTCGTAGAAGTCCCCCATCCGGTAGAACAGAAGGACGTCAGGGTGTTCGCGTTTGATCTTTAAATACTGCGTGATCATGGGCGTATTGGGGGGGATGGCCTGTGACATGGGCGTCCTGATTGAGCGTGGCGTAAGCGCATCTCGCTTACGGCATGTTCATTAAATAAAAGCGTTAAATACGTTCTTTGAGCGATTTCGTTGAGAAAGCTAAACGCAGTATTCTACGCTGACTGATATCTTACATGAAGGAGCGACCATGACGCCCAGCATAACGAGCCTAAAAAATCTGGATTTGTCCCTGCTGGCGCAGCGGCTTGGAAAGCTTTGCCAGCAGTTGGATATAGAGGTGACCACGGCAGAGTCGTGTACCGGTGGCGGCATTGCCAGTGCGATCACCTCGGCTGCCGGCAGCTCGGCCTACTTCACAACGGGTTACGTGACGTATGCTAATGCGGCTAAAACGCGGCTGATCGGCGTCTCAGACGTTACACTACACGCCCATGGCGCTGTCAGTGAAGCGGTGGTGAATGCCATGGTGGCCGGTGCCTGCCGTGATAGCGGCGCGCAGTTGGGCGTGGCGGTCAGTGGTGTGGCAGGCCCCGAGGGCGGCAGCGATGAAAAGCCGGTGGGTACGGTGTGGCTGGCCTGGGGCGATGTTAATCACCAGGACGCCAAATGTTTTCATTTTCCCGGTGATCGCCAAGCGGTACGCGAGCAGGCCGTTCGCGAGGCGTTGGCAGGGTTGGTGGCGCGCCTGGATATGCTGGCTGAGGGTCAGGAAGAGAAATAATCGTTAAAAACCACGTTGAGGATTTGTTTAGCGACGAATTTTTGGCATAATACTGGTTAATTATACAGTCTGTGATGAGGGTGTTTGCATGGCTCAGGATGACAACCGTACGAAAGCGCTAAACGCCGCACTTAGCCAAATTGATCGTCAGTTCGGAAAAGGCACGGTAATGCGCTTGGGTGACGCGCCTCGCGTTGTGATGCCGTCAGTATCCACTGGCTCGCTGGGGCTGGATATTGCGCTTGGCATTGGAGGATTACCCTTTGGCCGAGTAGTCGAAATCTTTGGCCCTGAATCCTCCGGTAAAACCACCCTGACGCTTTCCGTGATTGCTCAAGCACAGAAGCAGGGCAAGGTGTGTGCGTTTGTTGATGCCGAGCATGCGCTTGATCCAAGCTATGCGGAAAAACTGGGTGTTAACCTCGATGATCTGCTGGTTTCCCAGCCAGACACGGGTGAACAGGCGCTTGAAATCACCGATATGCTGGTGCGCTCAGGCGGCGTTGACGTGATTATTATCGACTCCGTGGCAGCGCTTACTCCGCGTGCGGAGATCGAAGGGGAGATGGGGGATACCCACGTAGGCCTGCAAGCACGTTTGATGTCTCAGGCGCTGCGTAAAATCACCGGTAATATTAAAAACGCCAACTGTTTAGTGGTCTTTATCAACCAGATTCGCATGAAAATCGGCGTTATGTTTGGTAGCCCGGAAACCACTACAGGCGGTAACGCACTGAAATTCTACTCCAGTGTTCGGTTGGATATTCGCCGCACCGGCTCGGTGAAATCGGGCGATGAAGTCACCGGTAACGAAACGCGCGTTAAAGTAGTTAAAAACAAGGTAGCTCCGCCGTTCCGTCAGGCCGAGTTCCAGATTCTTTACGGCAAGGGTATCTACCATGCCGGTGAGGTGGTCGACTTGGGCGTACAGTGCAACCTGGTCGACAAGGCGGGTGCCTGGTATAGCTATAAAGGCAGCAAAATCGGTCAGGGCAAGGCAAACGCGGCTCAGTACCTTGAAGAGCATCCGGCCATTATGGAGGAGATCGAAAGCCAGATCCGCGAACAGTTGCTTGCCAAGCCTGACCCCAAGAAAGAAGAGGCATCGGCTGCTGATGTTGCCGCCGATGCTGACGACGACCTGCTGTAACGCTTATGTTTGCTTCGTCACGTGATGCCACCCCACGCGACATCGCACTACAGCTGCTATCTCGGCGCGAGTACTCTCGCGCTGAGATAGCGCAAAAGCTAAAACAAAAAGCCGTTGCTACTGCTGACATTGAGGCGTGCCTGGACACCCTTGAAGAGCAGGGGCTTCAGTCAGACGTCCGCTTTGCTGAAAGCTTTATCCGTTCACGCATTATGCGCGGTCAGGGCGTGATACGGATTAAAGGCGAGCTGCGTCAACGCGGCATCAGTCAGGAAATATTGACGGAAACTCTCGCCGCCGTAGAAGAGAATGAAGGTGTCGATTGGTTTGAACTGGCCCGTGATACCCTTTCGCGGCGCTTTTCCTCCCCCGGTGAATCCCCCAAAGAGCGCGCTAAACGTGAGCGCTTTCTAGCGTCACGAGGCTTCGATTTTGAACAAATTCGTTACGCGCTCTCTTGCCTGTAAAGCCTTCTTTCATCACTATTGTGGGTTATCGTTTTCTGACGTCTTTAGCTCTTAGCCATTAACTGCCGCTTTAGTCGTTAGACAACTGCGCTATAATGGCGCTTTTGCGACCCCAGCGGGTAGCGGCGACAGCGCCCTGGGGCATCATGCTTTATTGTTACGGATACCCTATGAGAAGCGCAGAGATCAGACAGGCCTTTTTATCCTTTTTCGAAGAGCAAGGGCATACCATTGTGCCCACAAGCTCTCTGGTGCCAGGTAACGACCCGACATTGCTGTTTACCAACGCGGGCATGGTGCCGTTCAAAGATGTGTTTCTTGGCCGTGACCCACGCCCTTATGTGCGTGCCACCTCGTCTCAGCGCTGCGTGCGTGCCGGTGGTAAGCATAACGACCTGGATAACGTTGGCTATACCGCCCGCCACCATACGTTTTTTGAGATGCTGGGTAACTTCAGCTTTGGCGATTACTTCAAGCGGGACGCTATCCGCTTTGCGTGGACGTTTTTAACCGAAACGCTGGGTCTGCCTAAAGAGAAGCTGTGGGTCACCGTACATATTAGCGATGACGAGGCCGAGCGCATCTGGAAAGATGAAATCGGCATCGACCCGGAGCGCTTCTCCAGGCTTGATGAAGATAACTTCTGGCAAATGGGCGATACCGGCCCCTGCGGCCCCAGCTCAGAAGTCTTCTTTGATCACGGCCCTGACGTATGGGGTGGTCCTCCCGGCAGCGCTGACGAAGATGGTGACCGCTACATTGAGATCTGGAATCTGGTCTTTATGCAGTTTGATCGCGATGCCCAGGGCACGCTGAACCCGCTGCCCAAGCCCTCTATTGATACCGGTATGGGGCTTGAGCGGGTAGCGGCCGTTATGCAGGGCGTGCACTCCAACTACGAAATCGATCTGTTCCAGAATTTGCTCCAGGCGGCCGCCAAGGCGACCGGGCATGCCGATATGGCAACGCCTTCGCTACGCGTTATTGCGGACCATATTCGTTCGTGTGCATTTTTAATCGCCGACGGCGTGCTGCCTTCAAATGAAGGCCGTGGTTATGTGCTGCGGCGCATTATCCGCCGAGCGGTTCGTCATGGTCACAAGCTGGGCGCCACCAAGCCGTTCTTCTATACCCTGGTGGATGCACTGGATGCCGAGATGGGCGATGCCTATCCCGAACTGCGTGAGGCGAGCGCCCAAATTGCCCGTATTTTGCTGAAAGAAGAGGAGCAGTTTGCGCGCACGCTGGACCACGGCATGGGCTTATTGAATACCGCGCTTGAGGAGCTTGATGGTAACGTGCTGTCGGGTGAAACCGTGTTCAAACTGTATGACACGTACGGTTTCCCGTTTGACCTTACGGCGGATGTTTGCCGTGAGCGTGGTGTGACGTTGGATGAAGTTGGTTTCCAGCGCGAGCTTGACGCTCAGCGCGAGCGTGCCCGTGCGGCCAGCCAGTTTGGCGCCGACTACAGCGCCTCTATTGAACTGGATGGCGAAACCCAGTTTACGGGGTATGACCAGCTTGAAGATCAGTCCACGGTAACTGCTATTGTGGATAGCGAAGGCAACGCCCTTGTTACGCTGGAAGCAGGCCAGAAAGGCACTGTCGTATTAGACCGTACCGCGTTTTATGGTGAATCGGGCGGCCAGGTGGGCGATACCGGCTACTTATACGTAGAGGGCGGCCGCTTCGAAGTTACCGATACACAAAAGCAGAACGGTCATCATCTGCACCAAGGCGTGATGATAGAAGGCACGTTGAACGTGGGGGCCAGCGTTCGTGGCGAGGTTGATGCCAGCTTGCGCTCTGCGACCATTCGCAACCACTCGGCCACCCACCTGCTGCACAAAGCCTTGCGCATGGTGTTGGGCGATCACGTGCAGCAGAAAGGCTCACTGGTAAATGCTGAACGTCTGCGCTTCGATTTCAGCCACTTCGAGCCTCTGAGTGCTGATCAGTTGGCAGAGGTGGAGCGTCTGGTTAACGAGCAGATCCTTGCTAATGCGCCGACGTACGTTGAGCAGATGAGCCTGGAGCAAGCCAAGGCCAAAGGGGCTGCGGCGTTGTTTGAAGCCAAGTATGCGGAAAATGTTCGCGTATTGACGATCGGTGCTGACGGCTTTTCGATTGAACTGTGTGGCGGTACTCACGTTGCACGAAGTGGTGATATCGGCTGCTGCCATATCGTCAGTGAAGTAGGTATTGCCTCTGGCGTGCGGCGCATTGAAGCCATTACCGGCGAGAATGCGTTGGCGTACTTCCGCGAGCAGGAAGCGCGCGTGCAGCGGTTGGGTGATCGCTTGAAAACCAAGCCCGAGCAGGTGGAAGCCCGCGTAGAGTCATTGGTCGAGCGTAATCGCAGCCTGGAAAAAGAGCTTGAGCAGTTGAAGGCTAAGCTGGCAAGCGCTGCGGGTAGCGACATGCTGAGCCAGGCGCAGGAGATCGGCGGCGTTAAGCTGCTGGCGACTCAGTTGGAGGGAGTATCCGGTAAGGATCTGCGTGGCGTGCTTGACCAACTTAAAAACAAGATTGGCTCTGGCGTTATTATCCTGGGCGTTGCCGATGAGGCGGCGGGCAAGGTCAGTCTGATTGCAGGCGTGACTCAAGACCTGACCGAGCGCGTTAAAGCCGGTGAGCTGGTTAACCATGTCGCCTCGCAAGTTGGCGGTAAAGGCGGTGGTCGTGCTGACATGGCGCAGGCGGGTGGCAGTCAGCCAGAAGCGCTGGCTGGCGCGTTAAGTAGCGTCCCCGCGTGGCTGGAAAACATACTTAGCTAATCACAAAGGCCGGTGGCAATTATCTGCAACCGGCCTTTTGCTAACTTAATATAACTACTTTCATCCTCCATTCCCGAACGAATAGGAAAAAACGGCATATGGCACTATACGTACAGAAGTTCGGTGGCACCTCGGTAGGTTCTGTTGACCGTATCAAAGCCGTGGCGGAAAAGGTCAAGGGCTTTCGTGACCAGGGCCACCAGGTCGTGGTCGTGGTCTCCGCCATGAGCGGAGAGACCAACCGGTTGACCGATATGGCCAATGCGCTTAACGATGACCCCGCCCCGCGTGAAATGGATATGCTGCTCTCGACCGGTGAGCAGGTAACGATTTCATTGCTCGCCATGGCGCTCCAGCAGGTTGGCGTTGCGGCCACTTCGCACACCGGTGCCCAGGTCGGTATTCATACTGACAATGCTTACACCAAAGCGCGTATTCAGCGCATTGAAACCGAAGACCTTAAGGCTGACCTCGATGCAGGCAAGGTCGTGGTTGTGGCTGGTTTTCAGGGCGTTGATGAAGACGGCAATATCACTACGCTAGGACGTGGTGGCTCGGACACTACCGGGGTAGCGCTTGCTGCGGCACTCGGCGCCGATGAGTGCCAGATCTATACTGACGTTGATGGGGTTTACACCACTGACCCCCGCGTATGCACCAAGGCACAGCGCCTGGAGTGCATTACGGTGGAAGAAATGCTGGAGCTTGCAAGCCTGGGCTCCAAAGTGCTGCAAATTCGTGCGGTAGAGTTTGCGGGCAAGTACAACGTTCCCCTACGGGTACTGTCGAGCTTTGAAGATGGCCCCGGTACCCTAATTATTGCAGATGCTGACCAAGACGAGGACTCCATGGAAGAACCGCTGATTTCCGGTATCGCGTTTACCAAAAATGAAGCCAAACTGACACTGCTGCACACGCCCGATGTACCAGGTGTTGCGTCGCGCATTCTTGGCCCTATCGCTGATGCCAACATTGAAGTCGATATGATCGTGCAGAACGTAGCACCGGCGGGTGACTACACCGACTTTACCTTCACCGTGGCGAAGGGCGACTACAAGACCACCAAGAAGCTGCTTGAAGAAACGGTCATTCCTGACCTGGGCGGTGGTGAGCTGCGTGGCGATGACAATATCGCCAAGGTATCCTTGGTCGGTGTTGGCATGCGCTCTCACGCCGGTGTTGCCTCGAAGATGTTCCGCGTTTTGGCTGATGAAAACGTCAATATCCGTATGGTTTCCACCTCTGAAATTAAAATCTCAGTGGTGATTGATGAAAAGCATATGGAACTTGCCGTTAACGCGTTACACAAGGCATTTGGCCTGGATAAGTCAGATATAGAATCTGAATAACATTTCTGCCTTAAACCTTCTACGCTGAAAAGGTACTCGCTACTTGCCGGTGGTGAGCTTTCTTTCAACGGGAGGTTTGGGTGTCATGGAGTCAGAGGCATTGGTTAGCGCGCCGCTATGCCGCATAATGGCTTAGTGGCGCCTCTGGTGGACACAACCCGTTGTATAAAACGTCTGAGAAGGAGATCAGCCATGCTCATCCTAACCCGCCGAGTTGGCGAAACATTGATGATAGGTGATGAAATCACCGTCACAGTGTTAGGTGTGAAAGGTAATCAAGTGCGTATCGGCGTCAATGCGCCGAAAGACGTGGCTGTACACCGTGAAGAGATCTATCAGCGCATCCAGCGCGAGCGTAGCAGTGAAGAAAGCGAAGCAGAATAAATGGTCGCTTTTATCGCGCCCAATACAGGGCGTATCAACGGTAAGATGAAGCTGGCGCGAAAAAAATCGGCATAGGACTAGACAGCAGTCGCTGAAATCGGTAACATTCGCGCCGTGCTGTTGAGGAGAGGTGGCCGAGTGGCTGAAGGCGCTCCCCTGCTAAGGGAGTATAGGGTTTATAGCCCTATCGAGGGTTCGAATCCCTCTCTCTCCGCCAGCCGCACATTAGAAGATGCGCCCGTAGCTCAGCTGGATAGAGTACCTGACTACG
Organism: Halomonas sp. 72; assembly: GCF_052379785.1. Lineage (NCBI taxonomy): Bacteria > Pseudomonadati > Pseudomonadota > Gammaproteobacteria > Oceanospirillales > Halomonadaceae > Halomonas > Halomonas sp. 72. Next base: position 282,381 of record NZ_JBQSYY010000002.1, read on the forward strand.
AATCAGGGGGTCGGAGGTTCGAATCCTCCCGGGCGCGCCATCTTCTAACCTGATGTAAGGCGGAAGCCTATAAGTATTTCATTACAAGTATTTAAGCATAAGCACTTCATCATGTTTAGTAATGAGTATTTACATCACTAAAGCGCCCGTAGCTCAGCTGGATAGAGTACCTGACTACGAATCAGGGGGTCGGAGGTTCGAATCCTCCCGGGCGCGCCAGATTCTAAACCCGTTCTCTTTTATGAGAGCGGGTTTTCTGTTTTCTAGCCTGACCAGGGCGGCTCGCGCTTTGGTTTTGGATCGTTTTAAGCGCCCCGCATTGCGAGGGCGCTTTTTTTTGGTCAATGCGCTTGCTTAGTGGCAGCTGACAGCCGCCTCAGGGTGCGCTGTGTCGATGACCAGGCTTTTAAGCAGGGTGTCAAGGTCTGTTAGGCGTTTAACGCGCTGAAAGTGCTGGTTGGCTTCTTCATTGCCCTGACGCATCTGTGCGAGCCACTGCTTTACCAGCGAGACCACAACTCGGTCGGGTAGATGCTGCCGCTGAAGGTGCGCGTACTCCTTGATCACGCTGGCACGCATTGGCCATGTGGTTTCAGGCAGTCGTTCGCCGGTTCGCTGCCAGTGCCGGATACGTGGCGCAAGCCAGGGGTCTGCTAGCGCGCTACGGCCTAACATCACATCTCTGCAGCCTGACAGGGTGCGCGCTTTCCAGTACGCCTCCAGCGTCCATATATCGCCATTGGCAACCACGGGTATCGATACCTGCTGGCGCACTCGGCCGATCCACTCCCAGTGGGCCGGAGGGCGATAGCCTTCATCACGTGTGCGGCCGTGAACAACCAGACGAGCGGCACCGCCTGCCTGGGTCGCCTGGGCGCAGGCGACGGCTAAGCGCCGGTCTGAAAAGCCCAGGCGGATTTTAGCGGTGACCGGAATTTGACCCTCAAGTGCTTCGGAGACGGCCTTCACTGCCTGGTAGACGCGTTCAGGGCGGCGTAGTAACGAGGCGCCTCCATCATGCCGATTAACCAGCTTGGCCGGGCAGCCGAAATTCAAGTCCACGCTGACAGCGCCTAGCGCTAACGCCTGGCGAGCATTTTTAGCCAGCGCCTTGGGGTCAGAGCCAAGCAGTTGCAAATGCACGGGAATGCCGCTGGCGGTCGCAACAGGGCGGTTGGTAAGCTCAGGGCAGTGCTTGTAAAACACTCGGGGCGGGAGGCGCGTGTCGACCACGCGGACAAATTCGGTAACGGTCCAATCAAAGCCTGCCTCACGCGTTAATAAGTCGCGGGTGAGGGCGTCGATAACGCCCTCCATCGGGGCGAGGCCAATTTTTCCGTTTTGTAGTAAATTAACAACCATGACTTCCACTATGGCGCGATTGCGTTTTATGCTGGGTGTGGCAGGTTAGTGTATTACTTTGACGGCGCCAAGGGACTTTTAGAACCCTTTAAGCGTTAATTTATGCTCTACAACAAGAGAGACATTATGCAGAATGCAGAACTACTCCAGGAGGGGCTCGCAATTATGGGGCTTGGGATGGGCTTTGTTTTTGTTTTTCTTACTATTTTAGTCATTAGCGTTACGTTGATGTCAAAACTGTTAGGACGTTTTCAGCCGACGCCTGTGCCGACGTTAGCAGGTACAAAGCCTTCGTCTGCTCCCGCGTTGAGTGGCGAGGACGAGGAAGCGACTGCAGTTATCAGTGCTGCGGTGCATCGTTACCGCTCATTAAAGCGTCACTAATCGGTAATTTTTTAGTCAGCCTATCCCCTTATTTGCCTTTATTTTGTTAGTTTTACTACATATCAATAATTTTAACGTGTGAGCTACTGCTATGAATGAGACAAAACGCCCGCTGGGAATTACCGATGTGGTACTGCGTGATGCCCATCAATCACTGTTTGCGACCCGCTTGCGTCTGGACGATATGCTGCCCATCGCTGAAAAGCTGGATCGTGTTGGCTACTGGTCGCTAGAGACCTGGGGTGGCGCCACCTTTGATGCATGCATTCGTTATTTAGGCGAAGACCCATGGGAGCGTATTCGGGCATTAAAAGAGGCGATGCCCAATACGCCTCAAGCCATGCTACTGCGTGGTCAAAATCTGTTGGGCTATCGCCACTATGCGGATGACGTAGTCGATAAGTTTGTCGAACGGGCCAAAACCAACGGCGTTGATGTGTTCCGTGTGTTTGATGCCATGAATGACCCGCGCAACCTGAAGCGCGCGATTAAAGCGGTTCGTCAGGTGGGTGGGCATGCGCAGGGCACTATTTCCTACACGGTAAGCCCGGTACATACCCTGGATAGCTGGGTCGATCTAGCGACCAATATTGCCGAAATGGGCGCAGACTCGCTGGCTATCAAGGATATGGCGGGGCTGTTAACGCCTTACACCGCATTTGAGCTGGTAACGCGGCTGAAGAAAAATCTGTCTATTCCTGTTCACCTGCATTGCCATGCCACGACAGGACTTTCCACTTCCACCATTCTTAAGGCAGTCGAGGCCGGTATCGATAACGTCGATACCGCGATTTCGTCCATGTCGATGACGTATGGACATAGCCCCACAGAGTCCGTTGTTGCGATGCTCAAGGATACCGACCGTGATACCGGGCTGGACCTTGAACTGTTGGAAGACATCGCGGGCTATTTCCGTGAAGTACGTAAAAAGTACGCTGCTTTTGAAGGTTCGTTACGCGGCATCGATTCGCGCATTCTGGTGGCCCAGGTGCCAGGCGGCATGCTGACCAATATGGAAAGTCAGCTGAAAGAGCAGGGTGCGGGCGACAAGCTGGACGATGTGCTTGGCGAAATTCCTCGTGTGCGTGAAGACCTGGGATTTATTCCGCTGGTGACGCCCACGTCGCAAATCGTCGGTACCCAAGCGGTAATGAACGTGATGATGGGCGAGCGTTACAAGTCCATTTCCAAAGAGGTGCAGGCGCTGCTGAAAGGCGAATACGGCGCGGCACCCGCCCCCTTTAATACCGAGCTTCAAGCCCGCGTGCTGGAGGGCGGTCAGCCGATTACCTGTCGCCCGGCGGATAACCTTGCACCTGAAATGCAAAAGCTGGCGGCAGAGCTTAAAGAGAAAGCCGGCGCCGAGCAGGTACGCTTGGCAGAGGGCGAGTGTGAAATAGATGATGTCCTCACCTACGCCTTGTTCCCGCAAATCGGTCTGAAGTTTCTTAAAAATCGTGATAACGCGGACGCTTTCGAACCTGCGCCCCAGGTGGCTGGTAGCGAGCCTGCCAAGCCTCCGGTGGTTACTCAAGACAGTGCGCCAGAGGCGGCACGTGGCCCTGAAACCTATACCGTAAAGCTCAATGGCAAAGCGTTTGTAGTGGAAGTTTCTGAAGGCGGCGATATTGGCCAGGTGCAAGAGCAGTCGCCTGCGCCTGCGGCGAGCCCCGCCCCGGCGGCCAGCCGTGGTGAAGCCATAGAAGCACCGCTTGCTGGCAATATCTTCAAGGTGAATGTGCGCCCTGGCGACCAGGTAGCGGATGGGGAAGTGGTCATCATTCTTGAAGCTATGAAAATGGAAACCGAAATTCGCGCCAGCAGTGCCGGCACGGTATCGAAAGTCAATGTTAGTGAAGGCGACAGCGTAGCTGTTGGCGACGTACTGATTGAGCTTTAAGGGCCTCGGGAATGGATAAGCTAGTCACGTTATGGGAGGGCTCGGGGCTTTATAACCTTGAGCTTGGCCAGGTGGTCATGATCGGGGTCGGGCTGCTGCTGCTCTATTTGGCGATCCATAAGAAATTTGAGCCGCTGTTGTTGGTGCCGATTGGTTTTGGGGGGATTCTTGCCAATATTCCCGAAGCTGGCCTTGCGATTTCAGCGCTGGACCAGGCCATTGAGGTTGGCAAGCCTGCCGTGCTTCAGCAGGTTGGTGCCGCGCTGGGCGTAATGCTGGATCCTTTGGCAGGTATTGATGCGTGGCGTGAAACGCTCAAAGTAGTTGCCCATGGTGAGGTAGCGCCAGAGCAGCTGCGTGCCGCTAAGGATATTGCGACAAGCGTCGGTTACAGCAATGGCATGCTGTATAACTTCTATTCAGTGGCCATTGCATCGGGTATCGCACCGCTGTTGATCTTTATGGGCGTGGGTGCCATGACTGACTTTGGCCCGCTGCTTGCCAACCCTCGTACGCTGTTTCTAGGTGCTGCGGCCCAGTTTGGTATTTTCGCCACGCTGTTTGGTGCCGTTGTGCTGACCTCCATGGGCATCATGGACTTCTCGCTGAACCAGGCGGCAGCGATCGGGATTATCGGCGGCGCCGATGGGCCAACGTCTATCTATGTGTCCAGCGTGCTTGCTCCAGAGCTATTGGGTGCTATCGCGGTGGCGGCCTACGCGTACATGGCGCTGGTGCCGTTAATCCAGCCACCTATTATGCGGCTGTTAACCACTGAAAAAGAGCGTCAGATAAAAATGACGCAGCTGCGCCCCGTCTCCAGGCTGGAAAAAGTGATCTTTCCTCTCATGCTGTTGATCCTGGTCGCGCTGTTTCTACCCGACGCAGCACCGCTTCTGGGGATGTTCTGCTTTGGTAATTTGATGCGCGAATGCGGCGTGGTAGAGCGGCTTTCGGATACCGCCCAGAACGCGCTGATCAACATCGTGACGATCGTTCTAGGGCTTTCTGTTGGTTCAAAGCTGATGGCGGAAAGCTTCTTGACGGTGGAAACCCTCGGGATTCTGGGGCTGGGTATCGTGGCCTTCGGAATTGGTACCGCCGCCGGCGTGTTAATGGCCAAGCTGATGAACCTAATGAGCCGTATGCCGATTAATCCGCTGATAGGTGCTGCCGGGGTATCCGCTGTGCCTATGGCGGCGCGTGTAGCTAATAAGGTCGGTCTGGAATCCAATCCGCATAACTTCTTGTTGATGCATGCGATGGGTCCAAACGTGGCAGGAGTAATTGGTTCTGCCGTGGCTGCCGGGGTAATGATTAAATATTTGGGATAAATAGACAGGATTGACGGGGAAGCAGAAGTGCCCCATGCACGGCTTACGGTTTACACCGTAAGCCGTTTTTGGTTTAGGGGGCGGGTGCGTTTACCGGGGTAACGTCCAGCGTGCACTTTAGGCGATTTTCCAAGGGGGAAAGGTCGAACGTCTGGTCGCGGGGCCAGCCAATGGTGAGCTGAACACCTTCGCCATCGTAGTTGACGTGTTCAATGGGGATGGCCTTTTCGTCGCACCAGGCGCGGGCGATCGCCTCGCTGGCAAAGGTAAGGCGTAGCGTGTAGGCGTCTCGCTCAATCACTTCACGCGTCGGTAAGGTTTCCAACGCATGGCTGATGGCTTGAGCGTAAGCCCGTGCCAGCCCGCCGGTGCCTAGCTTGGTGCCGCCGAAGTAGCGCGTCACGACACCGCCGATTTCACCCATTTGGCTGCCTTGAAGTACCTGGTACATTGGCCGACCGGCCGTGCCGCCAGGCTCGCCATCATCGGAAAAACCAATCAGTGTTTGCTCCCCAGGCGGCCCAGCAATATAAGCCGTACAGTGATGGCTGGCATTGGGGTGAGCAGCTCTTGCCGCTTCAAGAAGTGCACTAAAAGCGGCCACATCTGGCGCATGGCATAGCCACGCCAGAAACTGGCTTTTTTCGACCTCTATCTCGGCGGTATGCCACTGCGAGGCAGCTAAATCAGGAACTTGATAACGCAATCAGTGCTCCATAAGGCCATAAGAATTGGCAGCAAGGTCGTTGGCACTATCCTGCGCCACACCCATTACCATTCCTAACACTTGAATATCGCAATTGTGCAAAAAGAGATCCGGCGCTTGGGTATCGGCAGGCCATAAATGTACGCCAAAGCGACTGATCGAGAGCTGCTTCAACGCAACAGGTTGCTGATTGATGTGAGCGACGGCGGTTTCTTCGTGGGTATCGCATTGAAAACGCCGAATAATAATGACATCTCCATCAAACAAGTTGCAATCACGCATTCGGTTGCCGCGTATTTTGAGGGCGTAGGTATTGTGCCGCGTTCTGCGTGGTGCTGTTTTAAAGGCGCGTGCCGATTGAATGCCTTTAGGTGCGCAGGACGCGCTGCTCAATACGGTAGAACCGGCGTGAGTTGGTGCTGACATCGATATATTCATAGGAAATTCTCCAATGCAGCGCCCTTTCCCTAGGCGTTTAGTAGTGGCAAGCCAGCAGGTTGTTGGCATGTCTTTTCATACAGTGTTTTAGTATACAGCTGTTTTTGCATACAGTGGTAGTGCTGTTTTTATCCAGTGCCTTTTGCTATTCAAGATGCTGGTCCCGTCGGCACGCTTGGTGCATTCTCACGGCCGCTGCGATTGGCTGGAGATAACGTGGCTTTCCGTGTAGAGTTTTGGCTAACTATCAACCTGTTGGGAGATACCTTTGAGCCTGTGCCTGCAAGCACGACAACTAGCCTGCGAGCGTGATGGGCGCTGGCTATTTGAAGGGCTCGATCTCACGATTCGCAGCGGTGACATCGTTCGAATTGAAGGCCCCAATGGCAGCGGCAAGACCACGCTGTTAAAGCTGCTGGCAGGTCAACTGAGTGATTACCAAGGCGAGCTTTTCTGGAACGGCGCGCCACTTCGCAAGGTGCGTGAACATTATCTGGCCAACCTGCTGTATCTGGGGCATTCGCCAGGCATCAAGGCTGGGCTTTCACCGCTTGAAAACCTGGCCTGGTACCAGGCGCTAAGCGGCGAGCGGGGTAATGAATCGCAGCGCCTGAGCGCTTTGGAGCAAGTAGGGCTTGGCGGTTTTGAGGACGTATTGGTCGGCCAGCTGTCGGCGGGTCAGCAGCGCCGTGTGGCGCTGGCCCGGTTAACGCTGACGCGCCGTCCGCTCTGGGTGCTTGACGAGCCGTTTTCCGCCATTGACCACCAAGGCGTAGCCGCGCTTGAAGCGCAGCTTTCAGCTCACGCTCAAGCTGGGGGGAGCATTCTGGTAACCACTCACCATGCGCTGAATGCTTCGCCCGCCGCTCGCTGTATTCAACTGGGATAAACAATGACGCAGGGGCAGAAGGCGACCACTACACTACTTGAAACGCCGGTGCCGGGCGGGCTGTGGATCGCCTTTACCGCCACCCTCAAGCGTGATGTAACACTGATGTTCAGACGCCGCGGCGAACTGTTCAATCCGCTGGTCTTCTTCGCGCTGGTGATAACGCTGTTCCCAATCGGCATTTCACCCGACCGCGCCGTACTTGCGCTGATCGCGCCAGGTCTTTTGTGGGTAGCGGCGCTTCTGGCGGCGCTTTTGTCGCTGGATAGCCTGTTTCGCACCGATTATGACGACGGCAGCCTTGAGCAGATGCTGCTCGCGCCTCAGCCGCTAGCCGCGCTTAGCCTGGCCAAGGTACTTGCCCACTGGTTGTTGACCGGGCTGCCGCTGGCGCTGGTTGCGCCGCTTCTGGGTGTGACGCTGGCCCTGCCTCCGGGCAGCTACGCGGTGCTTGCGCTTTCGCTTTTGCTGGGCAGCGCCAGCTTGAGCCTGCTTGGCGCGATTGGTGCGGCGCTAACCGTTGGTATCGCGCGGGGCGGCGTACTGCTGTCGCTGCTTATACTGCCGCTGTATATACCGGTGCTTATTTTTGGGGTCGGGGCGGTGCAGGCTGCTGTCATCGGTGAAGGCGTTGCGGCGCACCTGGCCATGCTCGGGGCCCTGCTGGCTGCGTCGCTACTGTTGGCTCCCTGGGCGATTGCCGCCTCGCTACGCATCAGTATCAACGGTTGAGGACAGAACACGTCATGTGGACCTTTATTCATAAATGGGGCTCGCCCAAATGGTTTTATGCAATGAGTGCAAAGGTGCAGCCCTGGTGCTGGGCAGTCTCCCTGGTACTCATTGCGACCGGCACGGTATGGGGGTTAGCCTTTGCACCCACCGAGGTGAATCAGGGGCAGGGCGATAGCTTCAGGATCATTTATGTCCACGTGCCCGCCGCCTTTCTTGCCCAGTCGGTGTTTGTTTCGATGGCGGCGGCGAGCCTGGTCTTCATGGTATGGAAGATCAAGGTGGCGGATATGGCCGCGACAGTTATGGCGCCGTTTGGGGCGGTGATGACGTTTGTGGCGCTTTTTTCCGGAGCGGTGTGGGGTGTGCCCACCTGGGGTACCTGGTGGATGTGGGATGCCCGACTGACCTCCATGCTGATTCTGTTGTTCCTGTTTCTGGGGGTGATCGCCCTGCGCAGCGCTTTTACCCGTCGTGAGGGGGGGGCAAAAGCGGCTTCGGTACTGGCCATGGTTGGGGTCATCAATATTCCGATTATCAAGTACTCGGTGGACTGGTGGTTTACGCTCCACCAGTCGGCGACCTTTACGTTGACGTCGCGGCCCCTCATGCCCACGGAAATGTGGCTGCCGTTACTGATCATGGTGCTGGGCTTCTACTGGTTTTTTATCGCTCTTACACTGATGCGTACGCGGAATGAAATCCTGCGTCGGGAAATTGATAAGCGTTGGGTCAGGGATTTGATCAGGGAGGCGCGGTAATGGCATTTACATCGTTTGGCGCGTTCTTGGCCATGGGCGGACACGGCCCTTACGTGTGGGCGGCCTGGGGCGTCACGGCACTTTTGATGGTTGCCTGCATCATTCATGCTCGTTTTGAGCGCCGCCAACTGGCCAGTGCTGTAAAACGCCGTGCCCGGCGTGGTGACCGTCATCCACCCCATCAAACGAGACATGCTGATGACACCTAAACGTCGCCAGAAGCTGGTGATCATTCTCGGCGCGCTGGCGCTAGCCGCCGTGGCGGTAGGCCTCACGCTCTATGCCCTGCGCGCTAATATCAACCTGTTCTACAGTCCGGTGCAGATTGCCCAGGGTGACGCGCCCATCGAGCGGACAATCCGTGCAGGCGGTATGGTAAAGGAGGGCTCGGTTGTCCGTGACCCGCAAAGCCTGAACGTCGAGTTCCTGGTAACCGACTACGTGGACGAGCTTGCGGTGGCCTATAACGGCATCCTGCCGGATCTGTTTCGCGAAGGGCAGGGCGTGGTAGTGGTAGGCAAACTGTCTACAGACGGGCGGTTTATCGCTGACAAGGTGCTTGCTCGCCACGATGAAAACTACATGCCGCCCGAAGTGTCGCAAGCGTTAGAAGAGGCAGGTTACTCGCCTGCTGATTATCAGGACCAACCGGTTGAAGCAGCCAAGCGTGAATAGGTTGAGCCAATGTCCTATACCCTAGAGTCCGTGTCATGCTGGAGTGCCGATGTTGGTAAAACTGATCCCTGAGCTTGGGCACTTCGCGTTAATTATTGCCCTGCTAATGGCAGTATTGCAGGGCGTAATGCCATTAGCCGGGGCGGCCACGCGCAGGCCGCTTTGGATGGCATATGGTCATCCCATGGCCACGGGGCAGTTTCTGTTTATCGCAGCGGCTTATGTGTGCCTAACCGCCAGCTACGCGCTGGATGACTTCAGTGTGGCGAACGTCGCCAACAACTCCAACTCGCTGTTGCCCTGGTACTACAAGCTCAGTGCGGTGTGGGGCAACCATGAAGGGTCGGTGCTGTTGTGGAGCCTGATGCTGGCGGGCTGGGGGTATGCCGCTTCGCGCTTCTCAGGCGGCCTGCCTCGCGACATGGTAGCGCGGGTACAGGGTGTGATGGGCTTGATTAGCGTGGGATTCTTACTGTTTATCCTGCTGACGTCCAATCCCTTCGAGCGGCTTTTGCCCAACGTGCCTCACGATGGCGCGGACCTTAATCCGCTGCTTCAGGATATTGGCTTGATTGTTCACCCGCCGATGCTCTACATGGGCTATGTCGGGTTTTCCGTCGTGTTTGCCTTCGCCATTGCCGCGCTGCTGGGGGGGCGGTTGGATGCGGCCTGGACGCGCTGGGCGCGCCCCTGGACCAATATTGCCTGGGCCTTTTTGACGGTAGGTATTGCATTGGGCAGCTGGTGGGCCTACTACGAACTCGGCTGGGGAGGCTGGTGGTTCTGGGACCCGGTGGAAAATGCCTCGCTACTGCCCTGGCTAACCGGCACCGCGCTGATCCATTCGCTGGCCGTCACCGAAAAGCGCGGCTCGTTTAAAAGCTGGACCGTACTGCTGGCCATTTTTACCTTTTCGCTATCGCTGCTGGGTACCTTTCTGGTGCGTTCTGGTGTACTTACCTCGGTGCACGCGTTTGCCAATGACCCCTCACGCGGCTTGTTTATTCTGGTGCTGCTGACGATCACCGTGACGCTTTCTCTACTGATATTTGCGCTGCGCGCGCCCCGCGTGAGCCATCATGCGAGCTTCAACTGGCTATCACGAGATTCGCTGCTGCTTATCAACAATATTCTATTGGTCATCATGACCGTGACGATTTTGCTGGGTACGCTCTACCCGCTGATTTTAGACTCGCTCAACCTGGGTAAAATCAGCGTGGGCCCGCCGTACTTTAATGCGCTTTTTGTACCGCTGACGGTTGTGATGTGTCTCTTTATGGGGCTTGGTCCGGTCGCTCGCTGGAAGAGCATGCCAGCCAGTGAACTGCGCCGTAAATTGTGGCTTGCTGGCGTCGCTGCGCTGGTGCTGGGTATGGTGTTGCCGCTGATATACACCGGTGAATGGAACCTGTGGGCCTCATTGGGTATTGTGGCTGCGCTGTGGATCGTGCTGCCGATTGGGAGGGACATGTGGGATAAAACCCGCCACGGCGCTAGCCGCCTGGCGGGTTTGCGCAAGCTTTCCCTAGCGTATTGGGGCATGGTGCTCGGGCATGTGGGAATTGCAGTGACGATTATTGGTGTGGCCGTGGTGTCCAACTATGCCACTGAGCGCACGGTGCGTATGGCGCCGGGCACCGAGCTTGACGTCGCGGGCTATCAGTTCACGTTGACGGAGCTTAAAAGCCGCCGAGGCGCCAACTTTATGGCCGATACGGCCGTCATTCAGGTGCGCAATATCGAATCAGGGCGTGGTTTTATTATGCGCCCTGAGAAGCGCTTTTATCTGGCAACGGGTATGCCCATGAGCCAGGTCGCGCTACGCCCCGGCCTGTTTCGGGATCTTTACGTTGCCATGGGTGAAGATTTGGAGGATGGCAGTTGGGCCATGCGCATTCAATATAAGCCTTTTGTACGCTGGCTTTGGTTGGGCGGTTTGTTGATGGCGTTAGGCGGCATACTGGCAATAGTGGATAAGCGCTATCGCCGAACCAGAACGGCCGACCGTGCCGACGTGGCCCGCTCGCCCAAAACGCAGGAAGCCGCGCTATGAGCCGTCGACTATGGCTGTTACTGCTACCGCTGGGTTTTCTTCTGGTGGCGCTGTTTTTATATCAGCGTTTGCAGCATGACCCGTCAGCCCGGGACTCGGCGCTGATGGCACGTGAGTTCCCGACATTTGAGGCCACCACGCTGCGTGATGAAGGCACCCTGGTTGATCAAACGCTGCTCAAGGGGGAAGTCTCACTGGTTAATGTGTGGGGCGAATGGTGCCCGGCCTGCAAGCAGGAAATGCCCCAGCTTTTGGCATTGGCCGACCAGGGTGTTCGTATGGTCGGGGTGAACTATCGCGATACCCGCGAAAAAGGAATGCACTTTTTAAACGAGTTTGGCGACCCGTTTGAAGTGAATATCTTTGACCCTGACGGCAGCCTGGGCTTTGACCTTGGCGTTTATGGCGCGCCTGAAACGTTTCTGGTCGATGCCGGCGGAATTATTCGCTATCACCATAAAGGCGATATCTCTCCTCAGGATGTGGCCGAGCGTATTTTGCCGGAGGTAGCCAAATGGCGTTAATACGTACCCTGGCCGTGCTCTTCCTGCTGTTGTCGACAAGCGTCGTGGCGGAGGGAATCGAGCTGCGTGAGTTTGACGACCCGGTGCTGGCGCAGCGTTATCACGCATTAACCGCGTCCATGCGCTGCCCGCTGTGTGAAAACCAGGCCATCAATGATTCGAACTCGCCTATCTCCGCCGATATGCGGGAACGGGTGTATCAAATGCTGCAGGATGGGCGCTCCGATAGCGAAGTGGTCAATCACATGGTAGAGCGCTTTGGCGACTATGTTCTCTATAATCCGCGCCTGGAGAGCCGCACCTATCTTCTGTGGGGGCTGCCCATTGGGTTAGGCGTCGGGGGTGTTTTGATCGTGCTGCTGATTGTACGCGCACGGCGCCATGCGTCTGCCAAGGCGCTAAGTGCTGAAGAGCGCGCTCGGCTGGATGCGCTGATTCAGCGCAGGAGATCCTCATGACGCTTTTATGGGTCGCCATGGCGATTGTCATGTTGCCAGCGATTGTCTTGCTACTTTCCCCGCTGCGTAAGGCGCATGCGCTTTATGACCAGCAACGCGCATATGAAGCCAACGACACTTCGGCCGAGCAGAACGTGGCCATTTTTCAGCGTCGGCTTGTCTCGTTAGAGGCGGCTCATGCGCGTGGCGATGTTAGTGCCGCGCAGTTTGAAGAAGGAACGCTGGAACTTGAGCGTAGCCTTCTGGAAGATACTGCCACGCTGGCCGTACGACCGCTACAATCGCCCCTTGCCGGGCGTTTAGCTGTGCCATTGATTGCCTTGAGCGTGGTGGCCATCAGTCTTTTTTGGTACCTGGAAGAAGGGGCCGAGGGTGATCTTGCCCTGTATGGCGTTCAGCAGGAATTACTCAACGACCCCGGCGCTACTCCAGACACGTATATTCGTCGTATGGAAGAGCAGGCCGCGCTTCAGCCGGGCAATGCCAACGTGTGGGCCTCGCTGTTTCCGCTGTATCGCGATACCGGCCAGGAAGATAACGCCATCGATGCGCTGGAACGGCTCATCGCGCTGGAAGGCCGGCTCCCTGCACTGCTCGCCCAGCTTGCGCAAATTCGCTTCTTTATGGCAGGACGTGAGCTGACCCCGGATGTGCAGCGTTTGGTGAATGAAACGCTGGCTCAGGACCCACGCCAACCAACGGTGCTCGGTCTGTTAGGCATTCACGCGTTTGATAACGGTGATTACGAGGGCGCAATGGAGCGCTGGCGGCGCGCGCTGGCAACGGTCAACGATCCGAACACGGCCGACTCGCTACGCGAAGGTATCCGCGCGGCCCAGGAACGCTTGGCCGATACATCCGAAACAGCGGCGGCTGATGAGCCTTGAGCCAATCACCGCTGCCGAAGTCGTTATGAATCATGTATTTTGAATACGTCTCATGTTTATAAATAATTTTTTGTAGGATTGGCATGCGCTTAACCTCTATCCGCCTTGTTGGATTCAAGTCGTTTGTCGATCCGGTCACGGTGCCCTTCGACGGTAATATGACCGCGATTGTCGGCCCCAATGGCTGTGGCAAGTCCAATATTATCGACGCCGTGCGCTGGGTGATGGGCGAGTCCTCCGCTAAAACCCTGCGTGGCGAGTCCATGGCCGACGTTATCTTTAATGGCTCGACTGGGCGCAAGCCGGTGGGCCAGGCGTCTATTGAGCTCAAGTTCGACAATCGCGACGGCACCATGGGTGGCGTGTATGCCCAATACGCGGAAATCGTGGTCAAACGGTTAGTGACCCGCGACGGCCAGTCCAACTACTTCTTCAATGGCCAAAAGTGCCGTCGACGGGATATCGCCGACCTGTTTATGGGCACCGGGCTTGGCCCGCGCTCCTACGCGATTATCGGCCAGGGCATGATCTCGCGATTGATTGAAGCTCGCCCCGATGATTTGCGCTCAACGCTTGAAGAAGCTGCGGGCATTTCTAAATACAAGGAGCGCCGCCGCGAAACCGAAAATCGTATGCGGCGCACCCAGGAAAACCTTGAGCGTTTGGACGATATTCGCGAGGAGCTGGATAAACAGCTTGAGCGCTTAAAGCGCCAGGCCGAGGCGGCCAAACGCTATCAGGAGTTAAAGCAGCAGGAGTACCGGCTTAAAGGCGAGCTGGCACTGCTACGCGGGCGCACCTTGCGAGTAGAGCAGTCGCAGCAGGAGAGCCGGGTTCGTGAGCTGGAAATCTCAGTTGAAAAAGATGTGTTTGGCGTACGCCAGTGCGAAACCCGCCTGGAGCAAGCTCGTGAGCAGCACGATGAGCTGGCTGAGGTACTGGAGCGCCACCAGCAGCAGTTTTTTGAAACCACCACGCGCATTGCACGGCTGGAGCAGGACCAGGCCCACCGGCGTAGCCGTGAGGCCCAGCTAGCCAGCGATATTGCCACTGCACGGCGCGAACTGGATGAGCAACGCCTGGTGAGCGAAGGCGACCGGGAGCGTCTTGCCGCCATCGACGAACGCTTTGAGGATCTGGCGCCCGAACACGAAGCGCTGGAAGAGCAGCTGGACGCCCTGGAACAGGCCCTCGCCGATGCTACCCCCGCCATGGAAGCCGCCGAGCAGCAGTGGTCGGACGCCGAAAATCGCTGGCGCGATGCCAGCCGCGAAGCCGACCGCAGCCAGGACCAGCTGCGCGATTTAGAGCAGCGTATTCAACGCCTACAGGCAGAAAGCCAGCGGCGGCGTCAGCAGCGCGGCGATTTGGCGGATTTGAGCGCGCTACGCGAAGAGCATGCTCAGTTCCAGGCACAGTTGGAAGAAGCCGAAGCGCGTTCCGAAGCCTTCACCCAAACGCGTGAACAGTGGCAGCAGCAGTACAGCGATGCCAAACAGCGTTATCAACAGGCAACGCTTACCCGTGATGATAAACGCGCTGAATTGAGCCAGCGCCAGGGTGAACTATCCTCGCTACAGACCCTGATGGATGCCGCGCTGGCCGACCACGACCCGGACATGGAAGCAACTCTGGCAACCCACGGGCTAAGTAATGCCCCCCGCCTGGGTGAAACCCTCAGCGTGACACCCGGTTGGGAGACGGTCATTTCCTGGCTGTTGGCGCCCTGGTTGAATGCTCGACTGGTCGCAAGCCACCAGCTTGCCGCGTTGCCGCAGGCGCTGGCTACCGACTGGTGTTTGATTGATGAGCAAGCGCCCGCCGCTTCAACCCAGGGCCAGCGGCTGGATTCACTGGTAAGCGGCGCTGGTGCGATAGGTGAATGGTTAGCAAGTATTCACTACGTTGAGTCCGGCGCCGAGGCTGAGCAGCTTGCGCCCGGCCTTGCAGCGGGAGAAAGCGTTGTTAGCCGTGACGGCGTTTGGCGGGGGCGCGGCTGGCTGCATCAGCAGGCCAATGGCGAAGGCGTTGATGCCTTACTGGTAACGCGACGCCGTTTCAAGGAGCTGGACGCCCTGCGCGAGCAGGATGAAGACGCGCTGGCGCTGGCTGAAGAGCAGTGCGAAACGACCAGTGAGACTATTGAAGCCCTGGAGCTTTCCCGTGAACAGCAGGCTGAGCAGGAGCGTGGTCATGCTGCAAGCGTTCAGCAGTTGGCCATTAAAGAGCGTAGCGCTGCCCAAAAGCTGGAGCATTTGGAGAGCCGGGCCACCGAGCTTGATGCGGAGCTTGGGCAACTGCAAGAGGATGAAGCGGCGTTAACGCTTACCCTGGAGGAGCAGCGCGCCCGCTGGAATGTGGCGATGGAAACGCTGGAAACCACTGCACAAGCACGCGAAGAGGCCAGCGAGCAGCGTGGCCGCCAGCGCGAACAGCGCGACCAGCTGACTCAGCAACACGGCCCGTTAAAAGCACAGCAGCAAACGCTGGCGTTAGAGCGTGAGCGGTTAACCGCTGAGCGGAGTAGTTTGCGCGCCCAGCAGACGCGCTCAAGCGACAGCGAAGAGCGCTTGACGCTACGCATAGCAGAGCTAGAAGCGTCGCGGGAAACGCTACTTGAGCCGGACGAGTTGGCCGGTGAAGAGCTTGAAGAGCTACTACATCAGCGTGAGCAGCAGGAGCGCCGCCTTAACGAAACGCGCCAGCAGGCCCAGTCGCTGGCAGAACAGCTGCGCAATGATGAGCTGGCCCGCCAGCAGCACGAACGCAATCTTGAACAGAGCCGCGAGCAGCTTCAGCAGCGGCGTATGGATGTTCAGGCGCTGGCGCTAAAAGCGGCCACGCAAGATGAGCAACTGGCCGAACTGGGGCATGACGCCGATGCCCTGGCCGAGAACCTGCCAAGCGATGCCAGTGAACAGGTTTGGCAGGAGCGTTTGGAAAGCACCGGCGAGAAGATACGCCGCCTGGGCGCCATTAATCTGGCAGCGATTGAGGAGTACGACCAGCAGGCCGAGCGACGCAACTATTTGGAAGCCCAGCACGCCGAACTGACCGAAGCGCTGGAAACCCTGGAGCGAGCGATCAAGCGTATCGACCAGGAAACGCGGGTACGTTTCAAGGAAACGTTTGATCAAGTGAATAGCGGTTTGCAGGAACTCTTTCCCCGCGTGTTTGGCGGTGGGGCGGCCTGGCTAACGCTCACAGGTGATGATTTATTGGAAACCGGGGTGGCGATCATGGCGCGTCCACCGGGCAAGAAGAACAGCACGATTCATCTGCTCTCCGGTGGGGAAAAAGCACTTACCGCGCTTTCGTTGGTGTTCTCGATCTTCCAGCTCAACCCCGCGCCGTTCTGTATGCTCGATGAAGTTGACGCGCCGCTGGATGATGCCAACGTGGGGCGATACGCCAAGCTCGTAAAAGAGATGTCGGAAAACGTTCAGTTCATCTATATCACCCACAACAAGATTGCCATGGAAGCCGCCGAGCGCCTGATGGGGGTGACCATGCAGGAACCCGGCGTGTCGCGCTTGGTATCGGTGGGGATTGATGAAGCTGCGGCGCTGGTGGATTAAGCCTCAGCTTAGCCTTCGCCCAGCTCGCGCATCACTGCATACAGCCTGGATTTGGCTTCAAAGCCTACGCCCGGAATATCGGGCAGGCCGACGTAGCCATTTTCAACCTGAATGCCGTCAGCGAAGCCACCAAACGGCTGGAAGACATCCGGATAGGATTCGTTGCCGCCCAGGTGCAAGCCAGCGGCGATATTCAGTGACATTTGGTGGCCGCCGTGGGGTACTACGCGGCGCGATGACCAGCCAAGCTCATCCATCACTTTCAGCGTGCGCATGTACTCCACCAGCCCGTAAGAGAGGGCGCAGTCGAACTGCACGAAATCGCGGTCGGCACGCATGCCTCCATGGCGTAGCAAGTTGCGGGCGTCCTGGTGCGAGAACAGGTTTTCGCCGGTCGCCATGGGTAATTCATAATGGTTGGCAAGCTCCGCCTGAAGCGCGTAATCCAGCGGGTCACCGGCTTCTTCGTACCAGAAGAGGTTATAAGGCTTTAGCGCTTCGGCGTAAGCAATCGCCGTTTTCAGGTCAAAGCGCCCGTTAGCATCTACTGCCAAGCGGCTGCCATCGCCTACGACTTCAAGCACGGCTTCGATACGCTGAATATCTTCCTCAAGCGGTGCGCCGCCAATCTTCATTTTTAACACGTTGTAGCCACGCGCCAGGTAGCTGCGCATTTCGTCCTGCAGCCTGGTGTGGTCTTTACCAGGGTAGTAGTAGCCGCCAGCCGCATACACCCAGACCTTATCGTCGGCTTGGCCGTTTCGATAACGCTCGGCAAGCAGCTGGTAGAGCGGTTTGCCCTCAATTTTGGCGACTGCATCCCAAATTGCCATGTCGATCGTGCCTACCGCGACCGAGCGCTCACCGTGCCCGCCGGGCTTTTCGTTTTTCATCAGGGTGTCCCAGATAGCAAACGGGTCCAGGTTGTCGCGGGCGTGATCAATGAGCGTGTCGGGGTTGGCCTCGGTGATTCTATCCAGAAAGCGGTCACGCATGAGCGCTCCCTGGCCATAGCGCCCGTTGGAGTTAAAACCGTAGCCAATCACGGGTTTACCGTCGCGTATCACATCAGTGATGACGGCCACGACCGAACAGGTCATTTTGGAAAAATCGATATAAGCGTTGGCAATCGGGGAGGCAATCGAAACGGTTTTCTCGCGAATATCCACAATACGCATGGCAAGCTCCTTGGTGGTCAAGTGCTTAACCCTATGCGTGACAAGGGGGGCTGCCCAATGCTATTACTAGGTGCTCCCATGCTGAAACGGCATTGCCCCATGGAACTCGTCTGGTTAGAAGACTTTACCGCCCTTGCCGAGCACGGCAGTTTTGTACGTGCTGCAAACGCCCGACATATTACCCAGCCCGCGTTCAGCCGACGGATCCGCGCGTTTGAACAGTGGATGGGCGTTAGTCTGTTTATTCGCACCCCACAGGGCACCACGCTCACCGACGCCGGTAAACACATACAGGCCAGTGCGTTTGACGCGATTGGCCGACTGTACCGCTTGCGGGCTGAAGCACAGCAAATTGCCGGGGAAGCGACCCGAACGTTGCAGTTTGCAGCGACGCACTCGCTGTCATTTACGTTCTTCCCCCGTTGGATAAGAGCCCTGGAGCAGGGAGCGCCCATGGAGGCCGTGCGCCTTCACTCGGATACAATGTCCACGTGTGAGCAGTTGTTGTTACAAGGTGACTGCCAGTTCTTGTTAAGCCATCGGCATTGCGCTGTTCCCTCACGGTTATCGCCTGACCAGTTTGAGAGTATAAAGGTGGGCGAGGATTCGCTGATTCCACTGGTGGGAAAAGAATTAAGCAGTTCTCAGTGCCTGGAAGTGTTGCCTTACCTGGGATATACCGATGCTTCGGGATTAGGCCGTGTTGTTAACCACTGGCTTAATGAAAATGCCACTTCTCTTATAAGTGCACCTCGCTTTACCAGCCACTTGGCTGCGGTGTTGATGTCCATGGTGTTGGAAAATAAAGGCCTGGCATGGATACCTAAAAGCCTTTCAGAACAAGAGATTAGCGATGGAAGGTTGGTGCGTGCATTAGATGATTCGTGGGACATCCCGTTAGAAATACACCTGACCCGACCACGTGTATTAGCCAGCCACTTTGCGAACGCATTCTGGCAAAAGCTGTCCAACGGTTAAGCAAATAACTGCTACAACTGTTAACAAATTGAGTAGAAATAATAAAAAAATGTGTAAAAACGCTCAACTTATCTATATTGATCATTATAAAATTGTGGTTAATGCTATGGTAGATTTACCTTGAACTAGTGTGGCTGAGCTGGATTAAAGCCTTTTGCTGTTTTTATATACAGTAGTGGTAGGTTGGTTGTTAAGCTCGCTTCGCTTTAAGGATTAAGTAAACATTAAGTAAGATAGATGCAGTACATATACACCAGGATTAAAGAGCAGATTCACGACCTGAATAATAGCAACTGAGTCTGATCACGATGAACGTCAATATTGCTTAGAAAACGTCAGGAACTGTACTTAGGAACTGTGCTTAGGAACCGTGCCATGACGTAGAAATCGCTAAAAAATGGCTCTATTTATAGTAACCGCGCTATGCTAGTGGTATTTATTTACCACCTGAAAGGTTTTCACTCAGGTATGGCGCTTTAGTAACCGGTTAAATGACCCATGGAATGTTCGACATGGAACTAAGAGAATGGTTAATCATTTTAGGACTGGCGTTGGTGTCGCTCATCGTAGTCGACGGTGTACGACGACTCCAACGCCAGCGGCGCGTCCCTCGTCTGGACCAGGCGGTTAAGGATCTTCCCGAGGCGAAGCTAACCGAGCTGGATGATGAGGCTAAAGAAGCCGAAATTAGCTGGGAGCTTCCGAACGGTGGCGCACGTGTCGTTAAACCTGCGGACTATAGTGGGGTCGGCGCGAAACCCAAGTTGGAACGTCAAGACCATCCAGGGCCTTCCAGAGTGCTATCCGAATTTAGGCGCTCCTTTGCCAATGCGGTCCCTAAGCGTAAAGCGACTGCTCCGCCAGTGGATACAGCAGCATCTGCACAGCCTCAGCGCCAGGCCGCTGCGCCTAAAGCACGCCCGGCTGACATTGATCGTCGAGAGCCAAGCATCTTCCCGAATAGCGACGCTCCAGCTGACGTGAGCCAGGTTGAACCCCAGCCAACGGCACAAGCCAATCCTGTTAACACTCAGCCGGTAGACAAAACAGCGTCAGAAGCGCATGCGCCTATTGCCGAGCAAGTGCCAACCCAAAGCAAGCCACACACTGGAGAGCCGTCTATCTCCCTATCTACTGCCAACGAAGAGTCCGTTGCTGCGAAAGAAGAGCCTGTCGCGGTGAATGAATCCGTCGCGGTGAATAAGGAGAGCCCTGCTGAGCCGGTCCTCGCTGTTGAAACAGACGCCGATCCTGTGTTGCGTGCAGAGCCAGAAGATGCCGCTTCGGCCAGGGCGCCCAAGCGTCGTCAACTGCGTGAAGATACGGCCGGCGAGTATGACGAGCTGGATGATGATGCCGTTGATGAGTATCGGCTGGTTGATTTTGAGGGTATGGGCCGCTCGCTTAAACGTCGCCTGATACAGCGTCGTCAGGAAAAAGCCCGTAAGAAAGCTGAAAAGGCCAAGCGTGCTGAAGCCGCCGCCAAGCTGAAAGCAGAGCGCAAAGCGCTTGAAGCCGAGCAGCGCCGTGAAGCAAAAGAAGCTGCCGAGGCAGAAAAAGCCCGCATTGCCCAGGAACAGGCCGAAGCCCGCGAAGCCGCCGAAATTGCTGCGGAAGCGCAACGGGCCGCTGCACGCCATGACGAGTCTGAACCTGCTTATGCGCATGAAACATCAGCGGATCAGTACGATGACTATGAAGCCTACGATGAAGCGCCGGTGCGTGGCTCGCGTGATAATGTCGTACGTGCTCACCCAACGCTTGAAAAAGCGTTGCGTCATGATGTGCCGGGTGAACATGCCAAAGAAACATTGACCAACGCCGATGAGGTGGTGGTTATCAGCGTGCTCTCCCGGGACCCGGAAGGCTTCGATGGCAGCAAGTTGCTGGAGCTCATTATGGCGTGCGGTCTACGCTACAGCCGTGCCATGGGTGTGTTCCACCGCTTTGAAACAGAAAGTGACGACAGCGAACTTCAGTTCTCAATGATTAACGTGGTCAAGCCTGGCACGTTCCCTATTGAAGAGATGGGTGAGTTTGTAACGCCAGGGATCACCTTCCTGATGCCCTTGCCAGGAGCAGTCGACAGCTCTGCAGCCTTTGAAGCCATGGTGGAAACCGCTATGGCCGTGGTTCGCCATATGAGTGGCGAGCTGAAGGATGAAAATCGCAGCGTCATGACGGCTCAAACCATTGAGTTTGCCCGCCAGCGGGTGCATGAGTTTGAACGCCGCCACCGCCTGCATCGCCACATGCAAGCCCACTAAGTAGCGCTTGCTGTTAAACACCCGCCTTCTTGCAGAAGGCGGGTGTTTTTGTTCCAGGATGTGTCTTTTTTGTGATTGATTTTAGCCCGTACGATGGAAACCAACGTTAATGAGTCAGCCTGACCCCCAAGTGTTGGAAGCAGTCACCCAGCTGCGCGCCGAGCTTGATGAAGCCAACTACCGTTACTACGTATTGGATGAGCCAACGTTATCAGACGCTGACTACGACCGGAGGCTGCAACGCTTAAAGCAGCTGGAAGCTGAAAACCCAACGCTCGTCTCTCCGGATTCACCGACTCAGCGCGTGGGTGCGGCGCCTGCTGATGGCTTTCCTTCGGTCGCCCACGCCATCCCCATGCTCTCGCTGGATAACGCGTTTAGCGGTGACGACATCGTGGCCTTTGCTGAGCGCGTCGCAGAGCGCTTGGAGTGCGCAGCAAATGACGTTGAGTTTACCTGTGAGCCGAAGCTTGATGGCGCTGCGGTATCGCTGGTGTATGAGCAGGGCGTGCTGGTGAGTGGCGCCACCCGTGGCGATGGCCGCACTGGGGAGGGCATTACCTCTAACCTGCGTACGCTGCGCTCGGTGCCTTTAAAGCTAATGGGCAAGCAGATCCCTGAGCTTTTGGAAGTGCGCGGTGAAGTCATCATGCGCCACCAAGGCTTTGAAGCGCTTAACGAGCGTGCACGCGAGGAGGGTAGCAAGGTATTTGCCAACCCGCGTAACGCCGCTGCCGGTAGTTTACGTCAGTTGAACCCGGAGATTACTGCTACCCGCCCACTGGAATTTCATGCCTATCAGGCGGCGCGTCTGGAACCGGACATGGGCGACACCACGCATAGCGAACTGATGGATCGACTGGTAACGCTGGGCTTTCGCGCCAGCGCGGAGCTAAAGGTGCTGACCGGCCCGCAGGCGGTCGTTGAGTATTGCGAGCAGTTGGGTGAGAAGCGCGACCAGTTGGGCTACGACATCGACGGCGTGGTGATCAAGGTGAATGCACTGCGCTATCAGCGTGAGCTTGGGTTTGTGGCTCGCGCTCCCCGCTGGGCAACGGCATTTAAGTACCCCGCTCAGGAAGAGATCACCACGCTTAATGACGTTGAGTTTCAGGTAGGCCGTACGGGTGCCATCACGCCAGTGGCAAGGCTTGAGCCCGTTAGCGTGGCAGGCGTTACCGTATCCAACGCGACGCTGCACAACGCCGATGAAATCACCCGCCTGGATGTCATGATTGGCGATACAGTGGCTATTCGCCGCGCAGGCGATGTGATTCCCCAAGTGGTCCGGGTCGATAAGGAAAAACGCCCAATAGACGCGCAGCCGATTGTGTTCCCCGAGCACTGCCCGGTGTGCGGTTCGGATATCGAGCGCGTGGCAGGCGAAGCGGTAGCGCGCTGCTCGGGTGGGCTTTTCTGCGCTGCCCAGCGTAAAGAAGCGCTCAAACACTTCTCTAGCCGCAAGGCCCTGGATGTAGATGGCCTGGGCGTCAAACTGATCGACCAGCTGGTAGAGCTGGATTGGGTGAAAACACCTGCCGATCTGTTTCACCTGACGGTTGAGCAATGGCAGAGCTTGCCGCGTATGGGCGAAAAATCGTCCATTAATCTGGTCAACGCGCTGGATAAAGCTCGTCATACGACGCTCGCTCGGTTTATCTACGCGTTGGGCATTCGCGAGGTGGGTGAGGCCACAGCAGCCAACCTGGCGAGCCATTTTGGAACGTTGCAAGCGCTTCAAGCAGCCGAACAGGCCGCGCTTGAGGCGGTCAACGATGTTGGCCCCATTGTGGCGGCCCACGTGCACACCTTTTTCCGCCAGCCCCATAACCAGGAGACCCTGGCTGCCTTGATTGAGGCAGGCGTCACCTGGCAGGAAGCCGACGTTACCCAAGGCCCTACGCCGCTAGAAGGCCAAACCTGGGTACTGACGGGCGCCATGGAAAGCATGACCCGTGACGAGGGTAAGGCTCGGCTACAGGCGCTTGGCGCCAAAGTAGCGGGTAGCGTTTCGAAAAAGACCACGGCGCTGGTCGCCGGTGAAGCGGCCGGTAGTAAGTTAACCAAAGCGGAACAGCTGGGCGTAGAGGTTGTGGATGAAGCCACCTTTATTGAGCGCCTTGCGCAGTGGGAGCAGAGCGAATGAGCCGTTTCATTGAAGTACCCGCCCGCATGTTGCCGCCGGAAACCCTCGATGCGTTGCTGGAGGCGTTTGTTACCCGGCAGGGTTATGACACCACCGATACCGGCACGGGGATGAAAGGGTGGGTCGACGAGCTGAAACAGCAGTTGGCACGTAGTGAACTGATTATTGCCCATGACCTAAAGCTTGAAATGACCGAAGTAATGACCCTGGCGCAGTGGCGTTCCTTCGGTCGTGATCTGGCAGACGATGAGGAAGAGGGTGACTACTGACCGCGAATAATCGCGCTGATAATACGCCGCCCGGGATGCAGATGGTCGGCCAACTGAGCCTCAATCGGCATGGGGTCGTCAAGCAGCCGGGAGGCAATAAGCTCGGCGCATAACGGCGCACTGGAAAGCCCGCGGGAGCCGTGGGCGGTAGATATCCACAACCCTGGGCAGTGCTCACCCGGGGCGTTTGGCACTCGCGAGGCATCTTTTGCCAGCACGGCATAGGCTGACTGCCAGGCCGAGGCGTTGGGGACTGGGCCTGCATAGGGCGTTTTATCAGGGCTTGCTGCACGTACCGCCGCGCGCCCTTCAAGCGCCTGTGGAGTCAGGTGGGTGCCTGCGCTTTCAAGTTCTGCCACCAGTGCTGGAAGTGTTTGGCGAAGCTCGTCAATATTGCGCTGGTGGTCGGTATCGGTCACGTCGGTAGAAGCATTGTTGGGCACGAAGCTTGCCCCAAAGGTAAGCACCCCTTCAATGGCGGGCGACACATAGCCACCGGCGCATACCACCCGCTCAGGGCCTTTTACGCCTGCGGGCAGCCTCACTTCACTGACCTGGCCGCGCACCTGTTGGAGCGGCAGGCTGGCCGTTTGAGCATACGTATTGGCGTAGTGAGCGCTTGCAATCACCACCTGGTCTGCACTTATCGTATTTCCATCAGCAAGTGCGAGCTGCCAGCGGTCATCTTCACGCGTAAGGGACGTAACATCGCCCTGTCTCAGCGTGATATTAGGCGTTTGGAGTAAGTGCTCACATAGCGCCTTGGGCCGCACCCAGCCTGCGTGTGGATAAAACAGGGCGTGTTCAGCGTTAATGGTAATACCGGCTTTCTCACTCAACCCTTGGGTAAGCGGCGACACCACGCTTTCGGGCAGCACATGCTGCTCGCTAAAGCGCTGCTGGCGCTTGGTCTCTTTCGCGTTGGTGGCCAGTTGCACGACGCCGCAGGGCTGCCAAAGCGTTGGAACCTTGAACTGATTAAGCCAGCGCTGGCTGTATAAAAGGCCGGAGAGGTAAAACCGGCTTTGGTGGTTGGTGTCGGCCGCAAGCTTCACATAAAGCGCCCCCTGGCGGTTACCCGAGCCGCCTGCGCCGGGTGCTTCGCGCTCGATCACCGTCACATTAACGCCACGCCTGGCAAGTGCTGCTGCCACGCTGCACCCAGCGATCCCTGCCCCGATAACCGCCACCTGCTGCGTGGGAAGAGGCGCTGGCGGCGTAAACCAGGGCGTTGCCTCACGGCGCTTATCGGTAGGCGGTGTGTCAATCATGCCTGCCAGTATTTCGCGCTTATGCCCGCAGCCCGGGACTTTTTTCCAGCTAAAGCCTGCCGCTTTCAAGCCCCGCTTAACAATGCCCGCGCAGGTGAACGTGGCAAAGGTGGCCCCCGGCCGAGAGCGCGCCGCCATGGCCTCAAACAGCTCGGGCTGCCACATTTGTGGATTTTTAGAAGGTGCAAAGCCGTCCAGAAACCAGGCATCGACCTGACCATCTAAAAGCGTCAGCCGCTCGGTGGTATCGCCATAATGCAGATCCAGCGTCACGCGGTCGCTCAGGTGCAGGCGGTGTACGCCGCTAACGGGTGAGGGCCACTGCTCGCAAAGCCGCTGTGAATAACCGGCAAGCGACGGCCAGGCGCGTAGGGCGCGCTCAAGCGATACCTGATCCAAGGGATACTTTTCTGTGGATAAAAAATGCAGCCGTGCCCCGGTTGGCGCGTGCTGCTCAAAGCAGGCCCAGGCACACAGCATATTAAGGCCCGTGCCAAAGCCGGTTTCCCCGATCACAAAGGCGCGCGTGTTTTCCCAAGCGGCAAATCGCTCAGGCAAGCGGTTGGTATTTAAAAAAACGTGCTCGGTTTCTTCAAGACCGCCCTCACGGGAAAAGTACACGTCATCAAAATCATCCGAGTGCGGTGAAGTGTCACTCCAGGTGAGTAATGGCGCGCTTAACGCCGTTAAAGGGGGTAAATCAGTAAGGCGTTGAGGCACGCGGATATCCGTAATGACTGAAGTGGTTAAAAAATAATCAATTTGTTAATCAGGGCGCTATCTCTGGCTTAGCGAAAAGCGTCCGCCGGGTTTGCACAGAGTTTTCCACAGGCTCTGTGAATTAGCAGGCGGACCCTCCACACTCGCCCTAATCGGTCAAGGCAAAACTTTCTTGAACGGCTTAACAATTACCTTGGCATAGACACCTGCAATGATGTATGGATCGGCGTCAGCCCAGCCCTGAGCGGCTTCCAAACTGTCGAATTCAGCCACCACCAGGCTGCCGCTAAAACCCGCGTCGCCGGGGTTTTCAGTATCCGCAGCGGGGTGCGGGCCCGCGAGCACCAAGCGACCTTCATCGCGTAGCGTTTCCAAGCGTGCCAAATGGTCCGGGCGGGCCGCCAGGCGGCGTTCAAGGCTATTCGATACGTCTTCACTAATAATGGCGTAGAGCATGGGGATAACTCCTTAAAAGCATGTAGTAAAGCGCCCTATGCAGCATTGACCGCATCTACATAAGCGCGCACCATGGCGAGCGTTTGTAAATCGTCCCACGCGCAGCGCTGTGAACACCAGGTCTTTTGAACACAGCACTTTATAACTGTTCGTGGTAGACATCCCTATTCTGACAAACTCGCCACATGACGTCATGCCCATGCCTCTACTTCCTGCAACGTTACTTCCTGCGGTGTTTGATGCCGATCAGCGCTACACGGCTGACCTGCATATGCACTCAACGGCGTCGGATGGCGCGTTAACCCCCACGGAGTTGGTGTCGCTGTGCGCAGCGCGTGGCCTTACCCACATGGCGCTGACAGACCATGACACCATGGACGGCATCGACGAGGCTGGAAAGGCGGCGGTACAAGCCGGGCTATGCCTGGTGCCTGGCTGCGAGTTATCCACTCGCTGGCAAGGCATTAACATCCACGTCGTGGCGCTGATGCCCGGTGGCCTGCAAGGTCCGCTGGTTGAAGGGCTTGAACAGCAGCGGCTGGCGCGTATTCAGCGCGCAGAAGTGATAGCCGAGCGGTTAGAGAAAGTGGGCCTTAAAAATGCCTTGGAAAAAGCCCGGGAGCAGGCAGGCAGTGACCGCCCGCTAGGCCGGCCTGATTTTGCCCGCGCGTTAGTGGCCGAGGGGGTTGTGGCCGATTGGGCCACTGCGTTTAAACGCTACCTTGGCAGCGGTAAAAAAGGCGATGTTAAAGCTCACTGGCCAGAAATCAGCGAAGTCGTCGAGTGGGTGGTGGCCTCTGGTGGCGTTGCGGTGATTGCCCACCCTTTACGCTACGGCTTAACCCGGCGTAAGCGAGGGCAGTTAATGGATACCTTTCAGGCCGCAGGTGGTGACGCGGTTGAATTGGTGAGTGGCCAGCAGAACCCGGATGTCACAAGGGACCTGGCTCGTCAAATGGTCGAGCGTGGGCTTTACGCCTCGTTAGGCAGCGACTTCCACTTTCCCGGCAGCCACGCCGCCCCTGGCAGCATGTGCATGGTGCCGCGCACGGCCGCGCCGCCCATTTGGCAGCACCCTCGCTTAGCGCATTTACGCAATGCCCCCGCTGGTCCATTAGCCGCTGCGTCAGCTATGGTATGAGTAAGCGTTTGATAAAAGCGAATACCCTAATGGACTGAAACGCGCCCACGGGCAGGAGCAGACAATGAGCCAATATTTCCAGATTCATCCAGAAAACCCACAAAAGCGCCTGATTGATCAAGCGATTGAGATTATTCGCAAAGGCGGTGTGGTGGCTTATCCCACTGACTCAGGTTACGCGTTAGGCTGTCATCTGGGCGAAAAGAAGGCTATTGAAAAGATCAAGTGGTTGCGCTCGCTGGATGACAAGCACAACTTTACGCTGATGTGCTCGGACCTTTCGGAAATTGGCACTTACGCCAAGGTAGATAATGCGGTGTTTCGGCTGCTGAAAGCGCATACGCCAGGACCGTACACCTACATTCTGGATGCCACGACAGAAGTCCCGCGCCTGCTGCTGCACCCCAAACGGCGCTCCATTGGCGTACGCGTACCTGATCACCGGATTGCTCATGCGCTACTGCAAGCGCTTGGCGAACCGCTAATGAGCGTTACGCTGATTCCGGTGGGGGAGGACCTTCCCATGAGCGACCCAGAGGAAATTCGTGACCGCTTTGAAGCGCATTTGGACCTGATTATTGACGGTGGCGCCTGCCACCTGGACCCCACCAGCGTCATCGACCTGCGAGAGCTACCGCCCAAAATTGTCCGTGCCGGACGCGGTGACACGGCTCCCTTCGCCAACTGACTTACCCACGCCATGCTCTGGCAGCTGCTAGGCATGGCGCGATCTGTTTATCTGCACTCCCGATGTAAATCTATCGTCACCTTTCATGCCAGTTATACTCTATTTTTATTATTTGAATGACCAATAAAAATAAATTAGGCTAAAAACGCCAAATGTTCATAATAATTTTTTATAAATTGAGTGGAATTCGCTTTCCGCCCGATCATCATAAAAAAATGGAGAGTGCTTAATGACGATGTTCCGTTATCGCAGTGCCGTTATTGCTTCGGCTTTCGCAAGTCTGGCAGCGTTACCTGTGTCTGTTAATGCTGTGGCCAGCGACAGTGCCGCTTGTGAGATGAATGAGTACGCAATGGGGCTTCGCTACCAGCAGCAGGCTGCCGAAGTCATCGCGTTGCAGCGGCAGGGGTTCGAGCTGGCAACGTACCGCTTGAAGGACCAGATAGCTGCCCATGGTGAAGACGCTGAGCTGGCTATCATTACCGATCTTGATGAAACCGTTATTGATAACAGTGCGTTATTGGTGCGCGATATGCAGGCGTGTCACGACTTTACGACTTGGGACACGTGGAAACACTGGGAGCGCGAAGGTGAGCCGAGCCTGATCCCGGGCGCCAGAGCTTTTTTGGAATTTGCTGATGAGCAGGGCGTTGCCATCTATTATGTCTCTGACCGCTATGAGGAAAACAAGTCGGCAACGCTAGCCACTCTGGAGACGTTAGGGTTACCCCAAGTGTCCGAGCAGAGCGTTATGCTGCTGGGGCCGCCCAAAGGCGAGCGTCGGGCCGTCGTGGCCGAGCAGTACGCGCTGGTGATGCAACTGGGCGATACGCTTCACGACTTTTCTGACGTGTTTGCTGGCGTTGAGCTGGAGGAGCAGAAACGGCTGGTAGATGAAAACGCTGAACGGTTTGGGCAGGACTGGATCGTGTTCCCCAATGCGACCTATGGCAGCTGGCGCAACGCTGAGCTTGATGTCTGGCAGGCTCCCTTCGAAGACAATTAAGCAAGACATTAAGCAGAGGCCGCCTGAACCGGCGGCCTTTTTCGCTTGAGGCGATTACATCTCTTCAGTCTGTTTCTCTTTGCGCGGGTCTTCACTGTTTTCATCCAGCCAGGTGCCACAACGAAGGCAGTAGAGTGCGTCTTTTTCGTGACGGTCGTGGCCGCATCCTGGGCACGCTTCATCGGAGTAGCGGTCTTCACGGATAGAGCGGATGACCTGGGCTGAAAAAATGCCGGTAGGCACGGCGATAATCGAGTAGCCAATCAGGATGAGAAGCACAGTAATCGCTTTGCCAAGCGCTGTGCCCGGCACGATATCGCCATACCCCACCGTGGTAACGCTGACCACCGCCCAGTAGATCGACATGGGAATACTGGTAAAGCCGCTTTCCGGCGACTCGATGGTATACATCAGCGCGGCAAACATGGTGACAACCATAAAAATACTGCAGAAAAACAGCAGTACCTGGCGCACGCTACGCTTTAATGCTTCGATCAGCAGTCGTCCTTCGCCCACAAATTCCATCAGGCGCAGGATACGGAAAATGCGCAGCACGCGGAGTATGCGAATAATCACCAGCGCATGAAAGCCGGGCATCAGCAGTACCAGCCAGGCTGGCAGGATGGAGATTAGATCGACCACGCCATAAAAGCTTTTCAGATAGACCGTGGGACGTTCAAGGCAGTAGATGCGTACCGCAAGCTCCACGGTGAACAGAATCGTAAAGCCCCACTCCAGGTAGTAGAAAAGCCAGCCATACTCCTGGGAAACCTCCTGAACACTGCCGAGCAGAATGACGGCGACGCTGCCCAAAATCATCACAATCAGCGCAATATCGAATCCCTTGGCAGTGGGCGTGTCGGACTCGAAAATAACGTGAAACAGCTGTGTGCGAAGCCCTTCCGCGGCAGGGGTCAGGTTAAAACTCATGGCGATCCTGATGAAATGAGCAATCACTTATCACAGTGATTA
The DNA here is from genome assembly GCF_052379785.1 of Halomonas sp. 72. NCBI lineage: Bacteria > Pseudomonadati > Pseudomonadota > Gammaproteobacteria > Oceanospirillales > Halomonadaceae > Halomonas > Halomonas sp. 72. The sequence goes on from NZ_JBQSYY010000002.1 coordinate 312,154, forward strand.
GGTCTATGGGCAAACGTGCTTGAATCTATCTAAAACAACGTGAAGGTTAGCTTAGCTCGCGTTGCAGCGCTAAACGATGGGAAAGCGTCAGGAGCGTTACGCCATAGGCAATACGGGGTTGACCAGCGTCATCTAGCGCTGTGGATAGGTGAGCCGCCTGGGACTTCATGTCCTCGGGCAGTGATGCGTGTTCGGCCAACCGGGTCAGCGCCTCATGGGTAAGGTTTAGGAACGGGCGCTGCTGGTTGTCGTGGTAGGCATCAAGGGCAAGCGTTGCCCGGTGTAGCCATTCAGCAGGTGTCGTGGCGTTAGGAAGCGGCCACTGTTGGGCGCGCAAGGCGTTACCCCGCGATGCCTTGCTGCTATCAGATGGGCGAAGCGGAACCTGTTCTGCTAGCGCAATCGCCAGCGACCAGAGCGCTTGCGGGTCACCGTTTTTAAGCTCCAGTTCTACTTCACAAATGGGCGTGCGGTAGCCACCACTTTCAATTTCGCCTTCATCCAGTACCAGCTCAATCTGGCTGCCCTGCCAGTCGAGCTGCCAGCTATATCGGGTAAAGTCGGTGCGCAGTATGGGGGCTAGATGCGTTAGTCGTTCTCTGAGCACTTTGTGGGCAGGCCCATTATTGACTGGCTCGTCACTGAAAGGGGGAAGCTCAGCGAGACCTGCCTGGTCGAGTTCAGCGCGTGCGACCGGCCACTCCCACTCCTGGCGGCTGGATAATCCGCCACCCCCCTGGCCCGCCGTTTTTACCGTTTGCAGCACGCGGCCATCAACTTGACGAAGACGCACTGCGATTCGTGCGTTGGCCATGTCATGGGTCGGTGTGTCGAAGTAGGTATTGGCTAAGGTCTGGATTAACGGTGTTTTTGTGTCGAGCAAAGAGTGGTGCTTGAGCGCCTCAATACTGGCTTGGGCAAGCGCAAGTTTTATCTCTACTTCGATTGGTGTTGCATTTTTCATGACAATAGCCACTCTTAAACGTGAAGTACTGGTTAAATTTTTGCTACCAATATGAAGTTTTCATGACGGCGGCGAGCGCACTCTTTATACTGGCGTCGCCATTTCCAGGCTCCCCCGAAAACAGGCTAAAAGGCTCTATGGTTACCTCCAACCCTTTTTCCGCGATGTTTGGCCGCTCGCCATTCCAGCCGCTGCTGGCCCACATCGTCAAGGCCAATGAATGCGCCGACCAACTGTTACCGTTTTTTGAAGCATCGCTTGCTGGCGATTGGGATACCGCCACTGAGCTGCGTGAAAACGTAACCCGTTTAGAACACGAAGCGGATGTGCTGAAAACGGATCTACGGCTCAACCTGCCCAGCACCATGTTTCTGCCGGTTTCACGGTCTGATCTACTGGATTTGATTAGTGTCCAGGACAAAATCGCCAACAAGGTGCGCGACATTACCGGCATTATGCTAGGCCGTAAAATGCGCGTGCCTGATGAGCTCGCTGATCCGATGCGCGATTATATGGCGACTAGCGTGGCATGTGTGGCCCAAGCGCGCCAGGCCCTTGAAGAGCTGATGGAGCTTTTAGAGTCAGGCTTTGGGCGTAACGTCGCGGATGTTATGAGCAACATGATCCGTGAGCTGCATAACCTTGAACACCAGGCAGATAGTCAGCAGGTGGCCATTCGTCGCCAGCTGTTTCAGCTTGAAAGCCAGCTACCGCCCGTCGATGTGATCTTTCTTTACAAGATTATCGAATGGGTGGGTGAAGTGTCTGACCGTGCTGAGCGCGTAGGCAGTCGCTTGCAGATTTTGACCGCACGCTAAGGGAAACCAATGCAAATTATTGCCCAGTACGGCGAGATATTTATTATTCTGGCCTGTTTATTTGGCTTTTTCATGGCGTGGGGCGTCGGCGCAAACGATGTTGCCAACGCCATGGGAACGTCGGTGGGGTCGAAAGCGATCACCATCAAGCAAGCCATCATCATTGCTGTTATTTTCGAATTTTTAGGCGCCTGGCTTGCCGGTGGTGAGGTTACCGCCACCATTCGTGGCGGCATCATTGATCCCAACCTGCTTGAAGCCAACCCACAGTTTTTGGTTTACGGCATGCTGTCAGCGCTGTTGGCGGCAGGCATTTGGCTGATGGTCGCTTCTGCCCGCGGCTGGCCGGTGTCGACCACACACTCCATTGTTGGTGCCATTGTCGGTTTCGCGGCGGTAGGTCTAGGCGTTGATGCGGTGGCCTGGGACAAGGTCGGCCAGATTGCCTCTAGTTGGGCTATTTCTCCGCTGATTGCCGGTACCATCGGCTATATGCTGTTTAAGTCGGTACACCACTTGATTTTCGAGAGTTCAGATCCGTTAGCGGCGGCCAAGCGCTATGTGCCGGGCTATATATTTTTGGTCGGCTTTATTGTTGCCATGGTGACGCTGACCAAAGGCCTTTCCCATGTTGGTCTGCATCTTAGCTTCAGCGAAAGCCTGCTGCTTTCGATTCTGATTGGTGTGCTGATCATGGGCCTTGGCATAGTAATGCAGCGGCGTATCAAGTACACCAAGAACGCCAATGACCACTTTGGCTATGCCAATGTTGAGCGTGTTTTCGGCGTGCTGATGATCTTTACCGCGTGTGCCATGGCCTTTGCTCACGGTTCCAACGATGTCGCCAATGCGGTGGGGCCGCTGGCCGCCGTCATAAGTGTCGTGCGCAGCGAAGGTATGATTGATAGCGCGGCGTTGGTGCCCTGGTGGGTGCTGGTATTGGGCGGCGCGGGTATCGTCGTTGGTCTGGTGACGTATGGGCGTCGGGTAATTGCGACCGTGGGCACCGGGATCACCGAGCTCACCCCTAGCCGTGGCTTTGCCGCAACGCTTGCCGCTGCGAGTACCGTCGTCGTTGCCTCGGGCACGGGCCTGCCAATTTCAACGACCCATACGCTGGTCGGCGCGGTGTTGGGTGTCGGGCTGGCGCGCGGTATGGCGGCACTTAACCTGCGCGTTATTGGCACCATTGTTGTCTCTTGGTTGATTACCCTGCCCGCCGGTGCAGGCTTAGCGATTGTGTTCTTCTTTATGTTTAAAGGCATGTTCGGCTAACGGTGTAACAGGCGGCGCCACCCGGCGCACGCCCGCACAAAAAGCCTCAAGATCAGCGGCACCTTCATGCAGATTTGCGCTAGCCGATTTGCAATAGAAGGTGCCGCTGTTTTTTGCGCTCTGGTAAAGTAGCGCGAGTAGTGTTGTAAACGTCGTTTTTTCTTTCACCTGCTGCCGGAGAGCGGCCCTTGGATAAGCATTTCCCCTTTGTTGATTGGTTTCGTAACGCATCCCCCTACATTAATGCGCACCGGGGGCGAACCTTCGTCATCTTGATTGAAGGCGAAGCCATGGCGTCTGGCCGTGGGGAGCAATTGATTCAGGATTTAGCCCTGCTGCATACCTTGGGCGTGCGCTTGGTGGTGGTATTTGGCACCCGCCCGCAAGTGCAGGAAGCGCTTGGCCAGGCCGGTGTTGAACCCATGCGCATTAACGGACGCTGGGTGGCCGACCGCGCCGTAATGACCCATGTAGAGCAGGTCGCGGCCCACCAGCGGCTTTGGCTTGAAGCACGGTTATCGCTTGGCCTGCCCAGCACGCCGCTTCACGGTGTAGAGCTTAGCGTGATTTCCGGTAACCTGGTCACCGCCAAGCCCTTGGGTGTTCGGGAGGGGGTGGACTTTGATCATAGCGGCGAAGTACGCCGCGTTCGGGCTGGCGCCATTGAAGGGCTGCTCGATAAGGGCTCGCTGGTACTCCTGCCGCCACTGGGTTTCTCAAGCACCGGCGAAGTGTTCGACCTGGACGCCGCAGAAGTTGCCCAGCATGCCGCCGTAGCGCTCAAGGCCGACAAGTTGATCCTGCTGGGCGAATCAGAAGGCTTACAGGATGAGGGGGGCGCCTTGCTGCGCCAGCTAACGCCAGGCGATGCTGAACCCCGGCTTGAGAGCGCGCTGCCCGGCAGCGAGCTTGCCCGCCACCTTCAAGCTGCGTGCAACGCTGCACGAGAGGGGGTGGCCCGCACCCACCTGTTGTCGTGGCGCAATCACGATGCGCTGCTGGGTGAGCTTTTTACCCGCGACGGCGTGGGCACCATGATTACCCAGCACCGCTACGAGCAGCTACGCCCGGCTAAGCTCAACGATATTGCAGGGCTTCTGGAGCTGCTTGAACCGCTGGAGCGCCGCGGCATGCTAGTGGCGCGCTCGCGTGAGCGTTTGGAGCATGAAATTGATGACTATATGGTTATCGAGCGCGATGGCATGGTGATTGGCTGTGCCGCGCTGCACGTGTTCCCTAACACCACAGTTGCCGAGTTGGCCTGCGTGGCCGTGCACGGTAACTACCGTGGGGGCGAACGCGGTGAACGCTTAATGGAAGCGCTGGAGCGCCGCGCACGCCAGTGCGGTGTCAGCGAAATATTTGTATTAACCACCCACACGGCCCACTGGTTTGTGGAGCACGGCTTTCAGACCGCCAGCCTTGAAGAGTTACCCCCTTTAAAGCGCGAAGCCTATAACCACGCACGTAAATCGAAGGTATTACTGAAAACGCTGAAAGTTTAGCTAATAACGTAGCGTGTGGTAAGCGCAGCGCACCCGCGGGAGCAGCGCGCAGCGGTGCCGGGGTTGAAGTTTGATGGTGCACTTGGGCGGCAAAGCCGCCCAGCTCTCTTGCATCTTTTGGCCTTTAACACCTTTTGGTTTTTAACACCTGTGCCGGGCTTACGTATTTAAAATAACCCCACCGTTCAGGTGTATCGTCTGCCCCGTCATGTACGAAGACTCTTCGCTTGCCAGGTACACATAGGCAGGCCCCATTTCGCTCGGTTGCCCGGCGCGATTCATGGGTACTTGCCCGCCAAACTCGGCGACTTTCTCATCGTCAAAGCTTGCGGGGATCAGCGGTGTCCATACCGGGCCTGGGGCAACAGCGTTCACCCGAATGCCGCGACCGACCAGCGACATGGCAAGCGAGCGCATTAAACCCTGGATAGCCCCTTTAGTGGCGCTGTAATCGATCAGTGTGTTGTTGCCTTTAAAGGCATTAATGGAGGAGGTGGCAATAATGGTATCGCCTTCCTCCAGATGAGGTAACGCTGCCTTGGAAAGGTAGAAATGGCTAAACAGGTTGGTCTGGAAGGTACGCGTTATCTGCTCGTCGGGGATCTCGGTCAGATCGCTCCAGTCGTACTGTTCGGCCGCATTGTTGACCAGAATATTAAGCTTGCCGAAGTGGTCCAGCGTTTTTTTAACGATGTCACGACAAAAGGCGGGGTCAGCTACATCGCCCTGTAATACCAGGCAGCGGCGACCTTCCGCTTCCACCAGGGCTTGCGTATCTTCGGCATCTTTAGGCTCTTTAAGGTGAACAATCACGCTATCGGCGCCTTCACGGGCGTAATGTACCGCTACCGCGCGCCCAATACCGCTATCACCGCCGGTAATAATCGCTACCTTATCAACAAGCTTATCGGTGCCTTTATAGCTATCACGAATAAATTCAGGTTCCGGACGCATTTCGTGCTCATCACCGGGCTGTTTATTCTGGTGCTGAGGAGGCTGTTTCTGGTCGCTCATGTGCAGTGACTCCTTGTTGGGACGTTAATCCTTCCTCTACGAAAAGCCGTGGCCTAATCGTATTTCTGCGTTACTTACACTAGCGCAAGGTTTTATCAAGAGCCAATTCAAGTGTGTTTGATTTATAAAAGATTGAATTGTTATAAAGTTCGGGGTTGATGGCTGAAGGGTTTTTTATAGGCTTGAGCTGGTATAGATGAGTTGTTTGTCCTTTTAATCTTTTTTATCAACCATGTGATGCGTTTGCTGAGGTTTGATATTTATTTAAGTAGATATTTAAAGGATGGGTTAGGTGTTTTAGACCCTGATGAACAAAGGTCATCAGCTTGAGAGGATGCCGCTATTCATGCCTGCTGGATGTGAGGGAGGGTAGCAGTGGTGGGAGGTTGAGGCGGATTGGTTGATGTTTGTTAAAGGCTGGTTTTTGCTTTTAATTAAATGTTTTTTGATATTGGTTAAATAGCGGTGCCGTAAGGGTGTGCCCAAGGTTATAAATTGACAGGGAGTGTTGGGTAACTATAGTGAAAAAGCCGATTTATATTAAACAACTATTTGGGTGGTGAGCTCGTTATCTAGTGCGTGTGTTTAATTGATTAGCGGTTCAGTTCGTTTTGTTTCAAGCCACTGTTTGTTAACTGCTTGTTAATAAGTGTTTGTTAGTGCGTGCTGGTTAACAAGTACGTTAACGCGTGAAACGACAAGGAGGAAGTAACAAATGAATGATTATGGAAAACAGGCTGACCCAGGTTCTTCAAATACCGACTCGCTCAAACAGCAAGGGCGCGACGCGGCACATGACGTAGGTGAAGCGGCTCAGCATCAGGCTGAAAGCTTTTACAATCAGCAGCGTGATACCGCCACCGAGCAATCGCAAAAATTTACCAGCGCTTTTCGTAAGATGGCTGATGAGTTTGATCATCAAGATCAGCCGTACTTCTCACAGCAGGCGAGAAAGTTTGCCGATACAGCTGATCGTTTTTCAGAAAAGCTACGCAACAAGGACTTAAACAGCATCTGCCAGGAAGCGAAAAGCTTCAGCGAACGTGAGCCTGCCTTGTTCTTTGGCGGGGCAATTGCGGCTGGTTTTTTGGTGACACGCTTCTTGCGTAGCTCAGGCAAGCATTCGCACTCATCTGGCGGTTCAAACCGTTATTCAAACGGCCCAGGTAGTTATGCTCATCCGTCATCGGGTGCTTATTCAAGCCATGAGTCTCCTACGCCTGAGAACCCGGAAGGTGGCGTGATGGGTGGGGCATCTTCGCGTGCCTCGGACCCCACACAGCAACGCTCAGCGCCTACGGCAACGCCCGGCGGCACGGCTGATACCACTACTGCTACGCCAGGTTCAACCAATAAGCCCGGTGACTCCGGTCGGCTGTAGCTGGCCTGTGTAGCCGCCAGCTGTGGATCAACCTGTCGCCAGGTTTAAAAGATTGAGTTGAAGGCCCTTAATCAAGGGCAAGAGAGGTTATGAATGGATTCAGATCACAATACGCCCCCACAAGGCGCGTCGGTCGGCTCGCTTTTATCGACGGTGATGCAGGAAATAACGTCGTTAGTGCGCAACGAAACCGAGCTTGCCAAGGCAGAGGTGTCGGAAAAAACGCATCAGGTCATGATCACCTTGGCGGCCATTGCGGTCGCAGGCGCGGTGCTTTTAGGCGGCTTTCTCACGCTGCTTGCCGCCCTTGTCTTTATGCTCAATGAGGTGCTTCCTCCTGATATGACGCCTTGGCTCTCTGCCATTATCGTAGGCGTGGTGGTATCGGTAATTGGCATCGTGATGCTTAAAAGTGGGCTTGCCAAACTTCAGGCGCGCAGCCTGGTGCCTGACCGCACGTTGCATAGCCTACAGGCCGACAGGGAGCTCGCCAAAGAGCATAGGCATAACGTCAAGGAGGATTTGAAATGAGCGATCACAGCCATAACGACAGCCACAGCGATATCCATAACCAGCGCGACCACCATGACCATCGCAGCACTGAAGAGATTGAAAAGGACATTCATCGCTCACGTGAACGCCTTGACGCCACGCTGCATGAAATTGAGGAGCGCTTCTCTCCTCAACAGCTGTTAAACAGCTCTTATGATTATATTCGTCATGGCGGTGCTAACGAGTTTGCATCCAACCTGGGCGCAACAATCAAGCAGCACCCGCTACCGTTTTTGATGACCACTGCCGGTCTTGGTTGGTTGATGCTTTCCCAGCGTCACCCGAACCATGAACGGCGCCATCAGCATGCATCTTCGCACCGCTATGCAGATGAACATGCGGTGAGCGGCTCGCCGGGAGTGCCGGTTCATGAAGGCACGCATACCGATGATGGAACGCCTATCTATAGCGGTACGCCAGGCTACGTTGCCGGTAATCCAGCACAGCATGGCAGTAGCAAAGGCCGTATGAGCAGCATGAAAGAGGGCGCGAAAGACAAGGCTCATCATATTAGCCAAAAGGCCAGAGATACCGCTCACCACCTTGGCGACAAAGCACATCATCTTGGCGAAAAGGCACAGCACATGGGAGGCAGTATGCGAGACACCACATCCCACCTTCAGCACGGCACGCGGGATCACCTGCACAACATGTCGGATCGCGCTCGCCACGCGGGCAGTCAATCCTCTGAGTTTATTCAGGAGCATCCGCTGGTGGTCGGTGCGCTAGGGTTTGCGCTGGGTGCTGCGTTAGCGGGGCTGTTCCCCACGACGCGTAAAGAGGATGAATACATGGGCGAATACCGCGACCGCGCCTTGCACAAGGCATCCGAAGCGGGCCACGAGCAGGTGGATAAAGCCCAGCAAAAGATTCATGAGAAAGCCGAGCACATGAAAGAAGATGCGCATTCTGACCACACGCATTCGACGTCCGGCCAGCCTTCAGCGTCTTATGCAACGCCGGGCACGCCATCAAGCAGTAGCCCCACAGGTCATGGCTCAGCTTCAAGCATTAGCGCAAGCACCACGGGCGCCACGCCGAATACGGCCAAGGGAGTCACCGAACCCGGCCTTGCAGGCTCCAGTACGCCCTCCGGTAATACGCAAGGCAACGACACCTTGACGCCGCCCAGGCGTTAATCAGGCAAGCAGACGCTCTTATCTTGTCGCGCAGTGCCCGGCCTTGGCTGGGCACTTTTTTATGGGCAGCATTAATGCTTTTTGCGCCCGAAGCCAGCCAAAGCGGTAGCGTTCACTCTCGCCGGGGGAGCGCATTCGAGTAGGTATTAAGATGCGCAAGATGGTCATCGGCGTCCTGCAGCGCTTCTAGCGTGGCAGGGCGGTCACGCTCGGCCAGCAGTGTGCAGAGCACTTCCGAAACGGCCAGCGCAGGGGCCAGAGTATGAAAGAAGCTGTAGCTCTCAGTGGTGCAGGAAACCGTATGCTCGGAAATACTCACCAGCGGTGATACCTCGCTATCGGTGATCGAGAGAACCGCTAGGCCTTTATCTTTTGCTAACTGCGCAAGCATTAGCGTATCGCGCGCGTAGGGGTTGATGGATATGGCCAGCAGCACCTCATCCGGTTTTGCACGAATCAGGGCATCGCCCCCCGTGCCAGCAGGCCCATCAAGATGTACCGAGCGCTCGCCCAATAGCGACATAACGTAATGAAAATGCCAGGCCACCGCATGGCTTGAACGTAACCCCAGCACATAGATTTTTTTGGCTGCCGCGAGCCTTTCGGCCATGGCGGTCAAGCGCTGCAGTGGCTCAGGCTCGCAAAGCGCGGCTATCTGGGTGCTTAACCCGTGCAGCATGTGATGCGCAATATCACTGCCTGGCGCGCTTACCGCCTGACCATCACGTTGGCGCACCTTGGCCGCAAAGCCATCGCTTCGCTGACGCACTGTTTGTGCATAGTGGGCGCGAATTTCGTTATAGCCCTGAAAGCCCAGCACCTTGGCAAGCCGCGTCATGGTCGCCGGTTGAACCGCCGCCAAGCGCGCCAATTCGCGCATGGACACCAAGGCCACTTCTTCCGGATGCTCAAGTAGGTAGCGCGCGGCCTGTTGCAGCTGTGCTGACATGCCATCGAACTGTGCAATGATCTGCTCTCTTAACGGATCACTCTGGGATACAGGACTTTTTGACGCAGAGCTTTTTGATATAGGGCTTTTTGACATAGCAGAGCTGCCTCTTGAATACGCCCAAGGGCTTTAGATGATTGCGCACGAGGGTAAGGGCGCTTTTCGATAAAACAATGATCCAATTGTTTTAATTTTTCAATTAAAGATTTGTATGTTGCATTGGCGCCCTCGGTCGTGTCACTCTTGTTCTAAATAGGGTGGTTGATGGTCATCTGAAGAGGAAAGGGCTATGACGCGTATTCTTCACCGCAGTATTGGTCAGGCGTTACCGCATGCGGCGTCAGCGCAGGGCGTTTATATCACTGATACCGAAGGCCGCCGCTACCTGGATGGTTCGGGTGGGGCGGCGGTGACGAGTGTGGGGCACGGCCATCCGGAAGTGCTGGAGGCCATGCGCGCCCAGATTGATAACCTCTGCTACGCCCATACCGGATTTTTCACCACGGATGCTGCCGAGGAACTGGCTGAGCAGCTGGTGAACCTGGCGCCAGACGGGCTGGATTATGTCTATCTGGTATCCGGTGGTTCAGAGGCGGTAGAGGCCGCGTTAAAAATGGCCCGCCAGTATTTTGTTGAAACCGGCAGGCCAGAGCGGCGGCATATTATTGCCCGGCGCCAGAGCTATCACGGCAATACCCTGGGCGCGCTTGCCACTGGCGGCAACGCCATGCGTAGGCAGCAGTTTCAGCCGCTTTTGCCTCAAACGCACCATGTTTCACCCTGCTACGCCTACCGTGACAAGGCAAGCGACGAATCTTTTGAGGCGTACGCCGCCAGGCTTGCCGATGAGCTTGAGGCCAAGATTCTTGAGCTGGGCCCTGAAAGCGTCATGGCGTTTGTGGCCGAACCGGTGGTGGGGGCGACCCTTGGCGCGGTGGCCGCTGAGGCCGATTACTTCAAGCGAGTGCGTAAAATCTGCGATCAACATGGCATCCTGCTGATTCTTGATGAAGTCATGTGCGGCATGGGGCGCACGGGCACTCTGTTCGCCTGCGAGCAGGACGGCATCACGCCGGATATTCTCACCGTGGCCAAAGGCCTGGGCGGCGGCTATCAGCCGATTGGGGCCGTGCTCTTGTCATCCGCTATTTATGAGAGCTTCGCCAACGGCTCCGGCCTTTTTCAACATGGGCATACGTATCTTGGTCACCCGGTCGCGGCGGCTGCGGCGAACAAGGTTGTCGAGATCATCGCACGGCCTGAAACACTGGCGAATGTAAACGCCATGGGCGCGCGCTTGCAAAGCGGCCTTGAAGCGGCGCTGGGTGCGTCACCTTACGTAGGTGATATTCGGGGTAGGGGATTGTTTCGAGGCATTGAGCTGGTGGCCGACCGCGAGCTAAAGACACCGTTTGATTCCGCTCGAAAAATCCACGCCAGGATCAAGCGCCAGGCCATGGCACGGGGCCTGATCAGCTATCCCATGGGCGGTACCATTGATGGCGTGTATGGCGATCACGTGCTGCTCGCGCCGCCGTATACGATTAATGCAGACGAGATTGATCTCCTCATTGAGCGGATTACCCAAGCGATTGACGCCGCAATAGCCGAATAACGGGCGCGAGAGCCAAATAATACAAGAGGAAATACACCATGAAGCAGTCCCCCTGCCCGCCGATGAGCGACGCCGATTGGCCAGAAGCGTTTACAGAGTTACGTGAAGGTTTTGCAGGCGCGATGAACGTCTACCGCACCATGGCACACCATCCGACCCTGCTAAACGCCTGGGCGCCGTTGCGGCAGCACGTGGTGAAGGACAATGCCTTGGGCCCCGAGTTAACCGAGGTGGTGATTCTACGTGCCGGTTTTCGCCTGGGGTCGGCCTATGAGTGGGCCCACCATGTCAGTCGTGCGCTGGCGCTAGGATTTTCTGATGCGAGGATAAATGCTATTCGTGGCGTGCCTGAATCAATTAACGGCGTTGATGGCCTGATTGTTAACGCGGTAGATGCGCTACTCGACAAGCGTATGCTGGCAAGCGATCAGGAAGAAACATTGGCCGAGGCGATTGGGCGTGAAGCCGTGATCGACCTGATGGCCATGGTCGGCTTCTATTCGGTGCTGGGGTATTTGCTCAAAACTTACGACACGCCGATTGATGAGGGTATTCAAGAAGAGGCGCGGTTGAACCCAGGCCTGTTTTCGCTAACGCCACCTTCAGCGTAACCAGCGAAGGTTGATCTGCTTACTTAAACCGCCGCTTTACCTCGACATTCAACCTGCCTTCACCCAGGCGCAGCGAGAGCTTCTGGCCGGGTTTGGTCTCCTCGGCGCGGCGCACGACCTGGCCCTTTTCATCCTGAGCAATGGCGTAGCCCCGGCCCAGTACGGCCAGTGGGCTAATCGCATTAAGCTCCCGTGCGGCGCTGGTTAAACGCGCCTGCTGACGTTGAAGCTGGCGCTGCATGGCGTTTTCCATACGGCGGTGCAATTGGCCCACCCGTTCGCTTTCTGCACGGTGCAGGCGCGCCATGTCCTGGCTCGCCAAGCGCTTGCCCAGCTGCGTTACGCTTGCCTGCTGCTGAGTAAGCGTTTGCTGCATAGCGCGATTTAAACGCTGGGCAAGGGTCGCCACGTGCTGGCGCTGGCGGTTTAGCTGCTCGCCGGGATGGCGAAGCCGTGCGCGCAGGCTATCCAGCTGCTGGCTATCGCGCTCCAACCGGCGCTGCATGGCGCGGTGAAGGCGGTGTTGCTGATCCACTAACTGGCGCTTCAAGGCGTGTTGGTCCGGCACCAGGCGCTCGGCGGCAGCGGAAGGGGTCGGGGCGCGAACATCGGCGGCAAAATCGGCAAGCGTGACATCCACTTCATGGCCCACCGCCGACATCACCGGCAGGCGTGAATGAAAAATCGCCCGTGCCAGGTGCTCGTTATTAAACGCCCACAAATCTTCCAGGCTGCCGCCGCCCCGTGTGATTAACACCACATCGCGCTCAGGGTCCAACCGTGCCTGGCGGTTGAGTAGCCCAAGTGCTGCGATCATCGCGGGGGCGGCTTCCTCGCCCTGTACGGGCACTGGAATCAGCGTCACATCTGCCAAGGGCCAGCGCGCCGCTAAAACGGCCAGCACATCACGAATGGCCGCGCCGGTAGCTGAGCTTAAAATCAGAATTTTGCGTGGCGGAAAGGGCAGGGGGCGCGTATTGGCAAACACGCCCTCGGCATCCAGCTGGGCTTTGAGGCGCTCAAAGGCGGCCAGCAGCTCGCCCAGCCCGGCCGCCTGCACGGCTTCGGCAATCAGCTGGTAGTCACCGCGCGGTTCAAACAGCGACACTTGCCCGCGCAGTTTTACCTGGTCACCATCGCGCATCGGCGCCGATACAAAACGCGCCCGCTGACGAAACAGCGCGCAGCGCACCTGGGCGCGGTCATCTTTAAGCGTGAAGTAGATATGCCCGGACGCCGGGCGGGAAACGTTAGAAAGCTCGCCTTCCACCCACACCTCGCCCACATCGCGTTCAAGCGCCTGACGGGCCTGCTTGTTGAGCTCGCTGACGGAAAGGGCGTGGGAGGCGTCTGGCATGGCAATCACCTTGGTTTACAAGAAATAAAAACGGTTAGTTTAGCTTACCACCAACGCAGAGTAGATAATTGGTCGCATGCTCACATTGCTGGGGAACCCCTCAAAACGCTATAATGGGGGATTAACTTTTCACGCCCCTTCTTCCCACATCAAATTGGGTGTTGCCGCTATGCTACGTATGGCCCAAGAAGCGCTTACGTTCGATGACGTACTTCTCGTTCCTGGCTTCTCCGATATCCTCCCCAAGGATGTCAGTCTCAAAACTCGCCTGACCCGTAATCTCTCGCTTAATATCCCGCTCGTTTCTGCTGCGATGGACACCGTGACCGAAGCGCGTCTGGCGATTGCGATGGCTCAGGAAGGCGGCATCGGCATCATTCACAAGAACATGACCATGGCCCAGCAGGCCACGGAAGTGCGCAAGGTCAAAAAGCACGAAAGTGTCATTGTTAAAGACCCGGTCACCGTTAGCCCCAAGGCCAAGCTTGAAGACCTTCTCGCCATGGCGAAAGAGAACGGCTTCTCCGGCTTCCCGGTGGTGGAAGGCGAAACGCTGGTGGGTATCGTGACCGAGCGTGACATGCGCTTCCAGCCGAACGTCGGCGACAGCGTGGCTGATATCATGACCCCGCGTGATCGGCTGGTTACCGTTAAGGAAGGCACTGACCTTGAAACCAGCAAAGCCAAGATGCGCGAACACCGCATTGAGAAAATGCTGATTGTAGATGACGCCTTCCACCTGCGTGGCCTGGTCACCTTCCAGGATATCGAAAAAGCCCGCACTTACCCGATGGCCGCTAAAGACAGCGATGGCCGCCTGTTAGTAGGCGCCGCCGTAGGCACCGGCCCAGAAACCCCGGACCGCGTAACCGCACTGGCGGAAGCAGGCGTTGACGTCATTATTGTCGATACCGCCCACGGCCATTCCCAAGGCGTTATTGATCGCGTTAGCTGGATCAAAGAGCACTACCCGGACATTCAGGTCATCGGCGGCAACATTGCCACCGGCGCCGCTGCCAAAGCACTGGCCGAAGCGGGTGCCGACGGCGTGAAAGTGGGCATCGGCCCGGGCTCCATCTGCACCACGCGTATTGTGGCCGGTGTGGGCGTGCCGCAAATCACCGCCGTTTCCAACGTGGCCGCCGCGCTTAAAGAGTATGACATTCCGTTGATTGCTGACGGTGGCGTACGCTTTTCTGGCGACCTGGCCAAGGCAATCGCCGCTGGCGCAAGCGCGGTGATGGTCGGCGGCCTGCTGGCCGGTACCGAAGAAGCACCGGGTGAAGTCGAGCTGTTCCAGGGGCGTACTTATAAAGCCTACCGTGGCATGGGTTCCATGGGCGCCATGGCGCAGAACCAGGGCAGCGCCGACCGCTACTTCCAGGATAAGGACGCCGGTGCCGAGAAGCTGGTGCCCGAAGGCATCGAAGGCCGCGTACCTTACAAAGGCATGATGAGCGCCATCGTTCACCAGATGATGGGCGGGCTGCGCGCCTCCATGGGCTACACCGGCTGCCGCGATATTCAGGAAATGCGCACCAAGCCGGAATTTGTCCAGATTACCGGTGCTGGCTTTAACGAATCCCACGTTCACGACGTGCAGATCACCAAAGAAGCTCCCAACTACCGGGTGAGCTAACCAGCGCTTTAAGTAACACGGCGGCGGGCATTGCTCCGCCGCTTGCTTTTCGGCCTTACCAGCAGCACCTCCACTGCTTACTCGAGATACCGCCATGAATGATATCCACGCTCACAAAATCCTGATTCTCGACTTCGGCTCGCAGTACACCCAGTTGATCGCCCGCCGGGTACGCGAAATTGGCGTATTTTCTGAGGTTCGCGCCTTCGATATCACCGAAGAAGAGATCCGCGAGTACAACCCCAACGGCATCATCCTGGCCGGTGGCCCCGAGTCCGTGACCGAGCTGGATTCCCCGCGTGCGCCGCAGTGCGTGTTCGAAATGGGCCTGCCCGTGTTTGGCGTTTGCTATGGCATGCAGACCATGGCCGAGCAGTTGGGCGGTAAGGTGGAAGGCTCCAACAAGAGCGAGTTTGGCTATGCGCAAATCCGCATCGATGCTGAAAACGCACTTTTCAAAGACATCAAAGATCACGTAGACACCGCGACCGGCAAAGCCCTGCTGGATGTGTGGATGAGCCACGGCGACAAGGTCGCCCAAGCGCCTGCCGAGTTCACCATTACCGCTTCCACACCCAGTTGCCCGATTGCGGCGATGGTCTGGGAAGAGAAGCAGTTCTACGGCGTACAGTTCCACCCGGAAGTGACCCACACCCTGCAAGGCCAGCGGATTCTTGAGCACTTCGTGCTGGATATCTGTAAAGCTGAAAAACGCTGGACACCTGCCCAAATCATCGAAGACCAGGTACAGCGCGTACGTGAGCAAGTGGGCGACCGCCACGTGCTGCTCGGCCTTTCCGGCGGTGTAGACTCTTCCGTAGTCGCCGCGCTGTTACACAAAGCGATTGGCGACCAGCTGACCTGCGTATTCGTGGATAACGGCCTGCTGCGTAAAGCGGAAGGCGACCAGGTGATGGAAACCTTCGCCAAGCACATGGGCGTCAAGGTTATCCGTGTAGACGCTGAAGACTTGTTCCTGGGCAAGCTGAAAGGCGAGAAAGACCCGGAAGCCAAGCGCAAAATCATCGGCAACACCTTCATCGACGTGTTCGATGAAGAAGCCAGCAAGATTGAAGGCGTCGAGTTCCTGGCCCAAGGCACCATCTACCCGGACGTGATCGAATCCGCCGCCTCCAAAACCGGCAAAGCGCACGTCATCAAATCTCACCACAACGTGGGTGGCCTGCCGGAAACCATGAAGCTCAAGCTGGTTGAGCCGCTGCGCGAGCTGTTCAAAGACGAAGTGCGCAAGCTTGGTTTAGAGCTCGGCCTTCCCTACGACATGGTATACCGCCACCCCTTCCCGGGGCCGGGCCTGGGCGTACGCATTCTGGGTGAAGTAAAGAAAGAGTACGCCGACATCCTGCGTGAAGCCGACGCCATCTTCATCGAAGAACTGCGCGCCTCCGGCTGGTACGAAAAAACCAGCCAGGCATTCGCCGTGTTCCTGCCGGTGAAATCGGTAGGCGTAGTAGGTGACGGCCGCCGCTACGAGTGGGTCATCGCCATCCGCGCAGTAGAAACCATCGACTTCATGACCGCCCGCTGGGCGCACCTACCCTATGAGCTGCTGGAGACTGTCTCCAACCGCATCATCAATGAGCTGGGTGGGGTATCGCGCGTGACTTATGATGTCTCCAGTAAGCCGCCTGCTACTATTGAGTGGGAGTGAAAACTGACAGCAAATTAATTCCACTCAATTTTTCTGCCCGCGTTAAGCGGGCTTTTTTTATAGCTATAATTATATTAAAGTTAATAAATGTATGGGAGGAAATATGGCTTATAAAAAGAAAACGACTAGAACTAAAAGAAAACAATCTAATTTATCTAAGATTTTATCTTCATCAAGGACAAGTTATGAAGCACGAATTAAATTTTTTGAAGAACTTAGCCCTATTGAGATACACCAAGGTGTACATAATATCGCTAATAATTTATTTTTTAAAAACGCAATTCGCCTTACAAAGGATATCCCTATAACTAGTTTTTTCGAGAAAAAAACACCAAATGCTAGTCTAGAAAAAAATATTGCTTGGTGTCTTGCATTAGTAGAAGTAAATAAGCTATCGATAATAAGTTTTATAGAGTTAGAAAAAAAATAGAAGAAGCAATTCTCAATAATAATTATGAAAATATTTTATCTTTATTAAATCTTGCTGATCAATCCTGTGGTAAATCATTTTGGTCTTTATCATTAAGAAAGGTTGTCAATTCCCGTATAAATAGCGGCTCTAATAATGATTCCAATACTAAATTAGAAAATAATTCAGAAACTGATTCTGGAGCGACTCCTTTACTTAAATATATTTTAAAGTACTCATCCGGATATGATGGTGAGCATGAAATATATTTTACAACCAAAAAAAATCATTTATTTGAACTTCGAAACTCTTTAGAGCAGTCGTTTGGAAATTTTTTAAACTATAAAATTTATGGGTTACATGTTGATATAGATTACGATTTCGAAGCCATATTTAACATAGAAAAGAATACTTCAATAATTGATGTTTTCCTTTTGTTGACTGATTATTTAATATATGCGGTTTATAGTAAAGATCCTGGAGTTTTCCCGGTTAAACAACTTGCTATTAGACTATATCAAGCTTTTAATACTCCTATATTTCGATCGCTAGCGACTTTATATATTGAAAATATCGACTGGAATGTATCTCCTTGCGAAGTCGATATTGTGGATATGTATAGCTCTGGAAAGTATGATGAAGTTATAAAGACGTATAGTAATGGCAGTAATGGCAGTAATGGCAGTAATGGCAGTAATGGCAGTAACGGTTGTAAAAATAGCTTTACATTTTATGATCTAGTAGCTAAGTCTAAGGCTAGGGATCAGACATTAAATGATGAAATAAAGTTTAGTCCGCTGATAATTGCAGCTAGCCAAATATATCAACGAGATAGCTTTTACTATTCATCTCTTCAATATCTATCTTGTGAAGCTCATCTGCTAAGAGGGATTAATTGGTTTAAACAGTTAGGTTTTTTCTTACAAAGAGAGTCGTTATTTGTTAGTAATAAAACATATAATATTTGTGACAAGTTGGTTCAAGCATTTTCTCCACTTGAAACACCCAGAAAATGTAATATTATGCCTTCTAAGGTAAGAGATGTGTATTTAAAAAAGTTTCAAGAAATTGTTCCCTATTCACCATCTTTAGCTTTACAAGAATTTAGTAATAATGGAAATAAATCTCACTTAGAAAATATTGAGATTCCAATTTCACGTAAATTAAAATATTTTGGGATATATGATTTAGATTGTCAAAAACCTAATTTAGCAATTGAAAATTTTAATAAAATTATAGAAAAAACGAAGACCTTATTACTTCAATTGAAGTCACTAAATTGTTAGTTGAATCATATATAAAATTAGGAGAATATATAAAGGCTTTGAAAGTTCTTATACATGAAGCTTTACAAAATGAAAGTTTTTTTTATATGTTTGACACTGAAGATTTAATTATAAAAGCAAAGTTTTCTATAAAAGAATCTTCATTTATAGAAGTTCCTATATTTTATTCTTTGCACTCGCGTCTTAATAACTCATCACACGACTCTGCTTTAAAATATGCATTTGATAATTTTTTAACAAAAAATAATTTTGTTTTTCCAACAGAGCTTTTTGGAAGTGAGTCTATATTTGGACAAGAAAAGCTCCACTATTTTCTTAGATGGGTATGTACTCCTGAGGTTATGAAGCTTTATTTAGCTTTTGATTCTCCACGACATACAGAAGAATGCAGGGTAAAAATTTGTCGTTATCTTATGAAATATGATGACAATGATATTATGCTAAGCGATGAGATAAAGGATATAAACCGAACTCATATAATGAGAAAAGCTGTTAGAAAAGTAGAAAATAGTCGCATATATGTAGATATGTCGAATTTGAACGGTCGTGATTCTCAAAAATTTAAATCTCTTTTTGAAAAATATATCGATCTAGCGAATGCTAGTAAAGAAGAAAAAACTGATGATGATAGTTTTTTAGATATTATTGATGTTATTAAAACAGAAATAGGAAATGAAAGAATTGATTACTGGCGCTACCTTTCAAGAATTCATCCACAAAATGTAAAGCAAAGTTTGAAGAACTCTACTTTTATGAGTTTAGCTAAAATGATAAGAGCTGAATTTACATATGGTGATAGAGGCTTAAATAATCATTTAAGTACTAGAATAAGACATGGTGTTTTACCAACTGCATTAAGAAAGCCATTGCTAGAAGAAGGGTTGTTTATATTGAAAAAAGATAAAGAGGATTTTTCTAAAACACCAAAATGGTTGTTTAGATATAGAGAAATAAGTGACAATGAAATAAATACTGTAAATAATGTGTTAGCTGTTTTTTCAAAAAAATATGAAGATATAATAGCGGAACTAAATGATAAAAGATTGCAGGTTAGTTTTCTTGGAGAAGAATTAGTACTTACAGGGAGGGTTTCGGATAATACTATCGCTATGTTTGATTATTCTGTTTCAAGTTTAGAGTCTTTCGCTTTACAGAAAGAGTTACCGATATCCCCAGGATTTAATGATTTTGTAAAAACAGCTACGCAATGGCTATGGGATCGTACAGATTGTAATTTAAGAGAAGTACAGAAGTACATTAGAACCGATTTTAAATTTAGACTTACTCAGTTGTTAGATGAACTAAAAACTTATCTTGCAAAGGAAACTATTCCTACAGGTGTTGTATTTGATTTTTCCAATGCCGTAGATAGAGCAAAAGCCAGCCTTTCTACCCAAATTGACGTTGTTTGTTCTTGGTTTGCTCATACCGATATTGACGAAGGAGATGAATATGATATAGATACTTGCGTAGATATTGCTAAATACTCAACAGATGTTGAGGTCTCATTATACAAGAATGTCGCCTGTACTTTCTCTGAAAGAAATTTGTTATATATGGTGGATGTTTTCTTTATTCTCTTTGAAAATGCCGTTTCAAAATCTGGACTTGAAAAAAACGAGTTGAGTATTGAAGTATTTGTGCATAAAACTGAAAGTGGTGATCTCTTGATTAAGATAATAAACAAAACTTCAAGCGATATTACTTTGGAAGAAAGATCTTCAAAGCTAGAGTTTTATAAATTAGCTTATGGAGATGAGAGTAAAATAAATGATGTTTTACAGAAAGAAGGAGGTACAGGCTTGTTTAAAATATGGAAAATATTAGAAAAAGATTTAGAAACGCCTCATGCGTTAGATATCTATTTTGATGATGAAGATTTTTTTAATGTTGACATACTATGTGAGGTTGGCAAAGGGGTTAAGTTTAAATGAATATACTAATCGTTGAAGATCAAAAAGAAAAAAGTGATGATATTTGCTCTTTTTTAGAAAATTTTTTTTCTGTGTTTATAAATATTCAAGTTCGTTCTTCACTTCGTTCTGGCTTAAAGTCTATAATTAGTGAAAAATTTGATTTGGTAGTTTTAGATATGAGTATGCCTAACTTTGATCCTAGCTCAGAGGATCCGGTTGGGGGCACACCAGAAAGTTTTGCTGGTAAAGAGTTTCTTGCGCAAATGGATCTTAGAGAACGTTTTGTACCTGTGGTAGTAGTAACACAGTACGCAACTTTTTCTAAAGGGCAAGTGGAACTTGAAGATTTAGATGCTGGTTTAAAAAATAGTTATCCAAATTTTTATCTTGGCGCAGTGTATTATAGCTCTGCAGATGAAGGATGGAAAAATGCCATGTCAGAAATAATTGGGGGTATTTAATGAGCTGCTCTGTTTTGATAGTCGATGATGGTTATGAAAAAACTCAAGTTATTTCAAAAATTGCAAAGGATGATTTGTTTTGCAATGTGGATTATTGCAATTCTATTCGTCAAGCTCTGCAGTTCATGAGTTTAAAACATTATCATATTTTAATTGTTGATATTCAGATACCGACTTCTTTAGGAGAGCCAATTAATGAAAAAGGAGGAATTGAGCTGGTTGAAATAATTGAGTTAGATAATAATATTTATAAGCCAGTATATATTATTGGAGTTACTTCCCATCATCACTCTTATGATAAGTGGGCTAGATTTTTTCTAGATAAAGGGTGGCCTTTAATATTAGGAATAGAAGATATTGAACGTATTAAAACAATAATAGCTAATAAAGTGGCTCATTATAAAGCTCCCGAGACTGTTAAGTGCTTTGATGTTGCAATTGTTACTGCACTTACGGCAGTAGAACTAGATGCCGTATTAAAGTTGGAGTGTGGTTGGGAAGAGTTTTGTTTAGATAATGACGAAAGTTATTATTATAGTGGGGAAATTATAAAGAAAAATGGGGATGTTGTTAATGTGTTAGCAACTAGTTGCTCTAGAATGGGAATTGCATCCGCATCTGCTACAGTTATGAAAGTATGTAATTATTTTAATCCTAAGAAAGTATTTATGTGCGGTATTGCAGCTGGCATTAAAGGAAAAGTTAATCTAGGTGATATTATGGTTGGTGACCCTTGCTGGGATTGGGGAAGCGGGAAAAATACGATCACTCCAAATGGTCGAACAGAAATGCGTAATGCTCCTCATCAAGTTGCTATTAATGTTGGTGACAGGACTAAATTTCAACGTATTTCCACACGAAGACTTTTTCTGGATGCTATTTTTAGTGGTTGGCCTTCAGATAAAAGACCAACTACCCCTTTGAGTTTAAAAGTTGGGCCGATTGCGACAGGGGCAGTAGTACTTGAAAACCCGATTGTTGTAGAAGACATTCAAAGTCAGCATAGAGAAACAATAGGAATTGAAATGGAAGGATATGGAGCTATGCTCGCTGCCACATTAGCTAATAAAGGTGGAGTCGATTGTATTATTGTAAAGTCAGTCTGTGATTTTGCAGATCCTGAAAAAAACGATGATTGGCAAGATTATGCCGCTTATACGAGCGCAACTATAGTTTATCATTATATAGTAGATTTTTTATAGCTTTATAAGGACTTTTGTTTATATGTTTAACTTTAAGTTGTATGGATCATTTAATATAGGTAATGATTCTATGCTGCATAATTTTATTTAAAATCTAAGTGTTTAAAAAATATAATTTAATTAAAAATAATAACCATTTCATAATTTAATTTGAATAAGATAGAACATCTTTTCATATGTCTTTGGAGCAGCACAATTAGATTCTGTCTAATTCCTCCATTTGCTGGCGTGATAAAGGCTGAAGCAGGAGTAAACGATCTGTCCGCCGACTTGCGCACGCAGATAAGGCAGCACCGCAGATGAATTGAATCGAGCCATGTGTCGCCCATCCTGCGGGCGTTTATTAATTTAATGCACGAGTGAGGCGTCTTTAATTTCGTTGGCTGGCCCACCGCTGCGGCATTTTGCGACAGTTGGCTAAAAGTCGTTGCTGTAACCGCTCGAGTAATGTTTGCTCGGTCCCTTTGTGAGCCGAGGGGCTCAGCGTAGCGAGTACACGGTCAATAGCCATTGGCATGCGTTCCGCAAGTTCAAACCCTTGCTTCAAGAAATAGCGGGGCTGAAAGCGTAGCGCGCGGGCTAGCGCTTCCAGATGCGAACGCTCAATGTGGCCGGGGCGATCCTCATTGTTGATGCGGAGCGCAAAACGGCTTGAAAGGCCGCTATAAAGTGTCGTGCTCATCAAGTCGTAGAAGGGGGCTAACCGGGGGCCTTCGTCGGTGTAGAGGAGGGCAAGGTTCTTGGCGTGGCTGTCATTGTTGCCAATCAATAGGTTGAAGAAGAGCCAGCCGATCAGGCGCTGCAAGTCCTTGGCTGGCGCGCCTGCTTGCTGAAGAAGTTCGCGGCAGCGGATCAGCCCGGGGCCGCCATCGTTTTCGTATTTGATGAGCGACGGGGTACCGGCCAGCTGGCAGAAATCCAGCTGGTGCAGGCGCCGTAAGTTGCCTTGTGCATTGGGAATGCGATCATACCTGCGTACCAGGCAGGCGCGGGTGTCGGGTTGGTAACTCGCCTCGGCGACGTCTAACCCAAGTTCTGCGGCCAGCTGCATACAGAAGGTTTCGTTGAGCGCAGTCGCCCAGACACCCTTGAGGCCTTGAATATCCGGTTTGAGTATATGGCTGGAAGGGGCCGAGCCTTCTGGTATGGTGGGGCTGCCGTCTGGCTGTACCATCAGCAGTAATTTGTTTTGAGCGCCAGCGAGTGAAATGCGCGCTTCGCCGCTCTGTGGCGAGAATAAAGAACCTGGTTTTCGCTGGTGTAAATGTTCCGCCACTGTTGTCCAGTGAGTAGGCAGGTAGTGCGGCAACGCCGGTGACTCGTCGGGTGCAAGCAGGGTAAAGCCGCTTGCCGTATCACCTCCGATAGCCTTCAGCAGGCCAAAAACGGTCGTGGTGTGATGGCGAAGCTCCAGGTGATGGCGAAGATCGCCTTCCGGTAGCAGGTTCTCAAAATACGCCACGACGTCATCACCTGCGTGAACCTGCTGTGAGAGTGGCAATAAGGGCGAGAGGCTTACCGCATCACGATACTCAAGCCACCCCGGAGCATACTCAAAACGTAGCGGTTGAGTATCGTACAACCATCCAACGTGCTTTTCGTCGTGATAAACCCTTAGGGTAGCATCACCCGTCATGACGCTTGGCCCCTTTACGTTTCACAACGACCTCAAGGCCCATCAAATCCAGCACGTCCAGTACCTTCTGTAATTGCAGGGTAGGCTTGCCGCGCTCCAGGTCAACGATGAAGCGGTTGCCGGTGCCCGCAAGGCCCGCCAGATCAATCTGCAATAGCCCTTGTTCGGCGCGAAGCTGGCGCACCAAATGGCCGAGATCTTCGCTTTGACGGATAGCTACCGGTTCTGTAAGAGAAGATACATTGCTGGGCATGTTAGTTCGCTCTGGATTACCGTTCGGTAACTATAGGCAAAATGAAGGTCTATCTCAATTGAAAAATTACTGCTCGGTAACTGTGGGGAGCTTTGAATATTGAAATCCATAATTATTACCGATCGGTAATTTAAAAGGGATGTAAAGCTGGTTACTAGAAAAAAGCGTCCTCTCTGTACTCAAGTACACGCATCGCTATCACCGCTGACAGCGGAATATGAGCAATATGCGCTCTAGGCTTCTGCCATGGCTGGTCTTGTGTGGGCGTTCGCCATTCGATCTTGTCTTTGAAGCCTGTGATGTCCACTTCAATAACGACGGGTACTTCTTCCAATGTGAAGTATCGGTTGGCAGAAAATGCGACGGCTTCATTGACGTTCAGATGAACGCAGTCCGCGCGGTGGTCGTTTCCACAGCGCGGCACGTAACCTTGTGATTGAGCCTTCCGCCAGTTCGCCATGGTTATAACGCGGTAAAGATGCATGGTTCGCTCCTTGAGTAAGTCAGGCTCCCAGAGCTTAAAAACCTAAAGTAAACTTTAGGTCAAGCTTGTTTTACTCATGGCTATCAATTTTCGATAGTGAGGGCTTGCTTGGGGGTAATCCGCCTCCGCGTAAAAAAAGCGCTCTGCGATGCTTGCAACAATCCAGTCAGTGACACATATCTACTCGAAGCGGCTCGCTTCTGGCGAGAGATTTTTGGCAGCGCCCTTGGAGCAAAAGAGGCAATCCACCTAGCCTGCTATGTGCTTTACTATCTACACCTGCTATTCACGGAGAAAACATCCATGGCCATTGGCGGCTTGATTGGATTGCTGGATGACATTGCTGCATTAGCAAAGTTGTCCGCCGCATCATTGGACGATGTAAGTGCCGCCGCTGGGCGGGCGACGGCGAAGGCGGCCGGGGTCGTGGTCGATGATACGGCGGTAACGCCCCAGTATTTGCAGGGAGTGGCAGCGGAGCGTGAACTGGCGATTGTGAAGAAGATCGCGCTGGGTTCGATCCGCAACAAACTGATTTTTATCCTACCGGCAGCGCTGCTGCTAAACCATTTTTTGCCTGCGCTACTGCCGATCATCCTGATGGTGGGCGGCACCTACTTGGCCTTTGAGGGCGCTGAGAAGGTCTGGCACAAGCTCTCTGGCAAGCATGACGACGACAAGCCTGCGGTAGAGAAAGGGCCGGAAGCTGAGAAAAAGATCGTGAGTGGTGCCGTTCGCACCGACCTGGTTCTTTCCGCTGAAATCATGGTGATCGCACTTTCTACTGTTTCCCATCAAGGGTTCTGGTCACAGCTGGCGAGCCTGGTGGTGGTCGCGTTTGTCATCACTGTTCTAGTGTATGGCGTGGTGGCGCTGTTGATCAGGATGGATGATGTCGGCCTGAAGCTCGCTCAGCGGGAGAGTTCGGGCATGCAGAAACTGGGCCGTGGGCTGGTAACGGCCATGCCCAAGGTGCTAGCGACCATCGCCGTGGTGGGTACCATCGCCATGCTCTGGGTGGGAGGACATATCCTGATGGTCAATCTAGGTGCCGATGGAACGGGTTGGTTCAATTCCCCCTATGCGTGGGTACACCACATTGAGCATGGCATTAGCGAGGCAACCGGTGCCTTGGGCGGCCTGCTGGGCTGGAGCTTCAATACACTGTGCTCTGCGGTGATTGGCTTTTTGGTGGGTTCGGTGGTGGTGGGTGTGCTGCACCTCGTTCCCTTCAAGAAGGCGCATTCGGCATAGGTGGGCCGCGACGGGCGTACCAGAGAACCAAGAGTTCAGTTATAAACGCTTTCACAGTTGTCGCGATACAGCGGGGCATCGGTGCCCAACGCCAGTCGCTTGGTGTTGCTGTTGTAGTAGAAGCGACCGGACTCGGCGCCTGAAAGCGCATAGTCGCCGCACACCCCATACCCCTTGTTGACAGTCGCCAGGTTGGAAATTTCGGCCGGTGCTTGGCTATTAAGACGCTCCGAAATCGTCTCGGCGATGTGGGCATCACGCTGGGCCTCGGAATAGGCCTGGCCACCGAATATCAGGCCCGCAACGACGAAAATGGCGACGACGGGAATCCATAGGTTATGCATAGCGTGTCCAGTGAAAGAATATAAGCGTGCATGAAGTCTGCAGAAAACTATTTAGCGGGATAATAACTTTATCAGATTTGCGCAGAAAACCCCGTACTTTTAGTGCGGGGATGTCGAGCGCGTCGTATGACTACCTAAATTCATCAAGCCCAACGCAGCCAGCATCTTTTTCAGTTGAAGAGTCGGCCTTCACTATGAATTTTTCTAAACTTCCCATGAAATAAGACCATTTTTATTCATCTTTGTACTCCTGTATAAAATCCCCAGCACTCTTCGTTATAGAGCCTGTCAGCTTCTCATGAATAAGGCTGTCAGGCTTAAAAGCTGTAAAGCCGCCCGATTTATAAATATTGGGCCGTTCCGCAGAAGCGAAGAACCGGTTCGATTTTTTACTATTGGAGGCGAGATGATGAATAACGACGTCGCATTTACTATCAAGCGTATCGGCTTCGATGAGAATTATCGTCCGTCGGACAATACGCGTATCACGACCAACTTTGCCAATTTGGCCCGGGGCGAAAGGCGGCGCGAGAACCTGCACAATACGCTGGAAATGATCAATAATCGTTTCAATGCCTTGGTGCATTGGGATAATCCCGAAGGGCATCGTTATTGCGTCGAACTCGACATCATTTCCGTGAGTATGGAGGTTGGCGCAGGAGGCCATGAAGCGCCTTTTCAAATCATCGAGATACTCAAAACCAGTTTTCTGGACAAGCAAACCGGCAAGCGCATCGACGGTATCGTAGGGAACAACTTTTCATCCTATGTTCGAGATTACGACTTTAGCGTGCGCCTTTTAGAGCATAACAAGCACCAGTCGACTTTCAGTATTCCGGATGATTTTGGTGTTCTGCACGGCAACTTGTTTAAAAGCTTCGTGGACTCACCCGTTTACAAAGAGCATTTCGGGAAACCTCCCGTCATCTGCTTGAGCGTATCGGATAACAAGGTCTATCACCGAACCGATAACCAGCATCCCGTATTAGGCGTTGAATATCAGCCGAACGAGTCTTCGCTGACCGAGCAGTACTTCAAGAAGATGGGGCTTCAGGTCCGCTACTTTATGCCTGCTAATAGTGCTGCCCCGCTGGCGTTTTATTTTTCTGGCGACCTGCTCAACGATTACACCAATCTTGAGCTTGCCGGCACCATCAGCACCATGGAGTCTTTTCAGAAGATTTACCGGCCTGAGATCTATAACGCCAATGCGGTTGCGGGCAACGTCTATCAACCCAACTTGAAGAACCCGGATCATTCGCTCACGCAAATCGTTTACGACCGAGAAGAACGTAGCCAATTGGCCGCCGAGCAGGGGAAGTTTGCTGAAGAGCACTTCATCAAACCCTATCAGGCGATGCTTGAGCAGTGGTCTTCCAACGGCTCGCTTTAACCTAATCAAATGCACGGGATGATGACTCATGAGTAAACGCTTACCCACCTCGACGGCGGGCAGCCTGCCCAAACCCTCTTGGCTTGCCGAGCCCGAAACCCTTTGGTCGCCCTGGAAACTGCAAGACGAGGCGTTGATTGAAGGTAAACAGGATGCGCTGCGCGTGTCGCTGCAGGAACAGCAGCAAGCCGGTATCGATATCGTCAGCGACGGCGAGCAAACGCGTCAACATTTCGTGACGACCTTTATCGAGCATCTTAGCGGCGTCGATTTCGAAAAGCGCAAAACCGTGAGAATTCGCAATCGCTACGATGCGAGCGTGCCGACGGTTGTGGGCGAGATCAGTCGTCATAAGCCAGTTTTCGTCGAGGACGCCAAATTCCTGCGCCGCCAGACCGACAAGCCCATCAAATGGGCGCTGCCGGGCCCGATGACCATGATCGACACGCTGTATGACGATCATTATAAAAGTCGTGAGAAGCTGGCGTGGGAGTTCGCGAAAGCGCTCAATCAGGAAGCCCGGGAACTGGAGGCAGCAGGCGTCGATATTATTCAGTTCGACGAACCTGCGTTCAACGTGTTTTTCGATGAGGTGAATGACTGGGGAATCGCCGCCTTGGAAAGAGCCATTGAAGGGCTCAAATGCGAAACGGCTGTCCATATCTGTTATGGCTACGGCATTAAAGCCAATACGGATTGGAAAAAGACGCTGGGATCGGAGTGGAGGCAATATGAAGAAGTCTTCCCCCGGCTGCAAAAATCCAACATCGATATTGTTTCGTTAGAGTGCCAGAACTCCCACGTGCCCATCGAGCTGATCGAACTTCTGCGCGGCAAGAAGGTGATGCTGGGTGCCATCGACGTCGCCACCAACACCATCGAAACGCCGGAAGAGGTCGCCGCAACGCTTAGAAAGGCGCTTCAATTCGTTGATGCCGACAAGCTCTACCCCTGCACCAACTGTGGCATGGCGCCGCTTTCCCGCTCGGTTGCGCGAGGCAAGCTCAGTGCCTTGAGTGCCGGAGCGGAGATCGTCCGAAAAGAGCTTTGAATCCCGTGCCTGGCGCTAAGGGAGCTCATCAGCGGATACAGCTCATATCAAGAGTGGTTGACCTCGACAATCAGGTCTGGTGAAAACAAGGGCGGATCGAACTCGCCGGGATAGCCAGCGGGGTTGGCGATGATACGTGTTCCGCTCACATTGAGGTCCACGGGCTCGTGCACATGTCCATGAATCCAAAGATCCATGCGGCCCATCAGTTGCGGAAGATGGGAAGCAAAAGCCGGGGAGAGTACATCACCGCGGTAGCGTGATGGGATACAGGAGGACAGGGGCGCATGGTGGCTTATCACTACTCTTGGACCACTGAATGGCCGTGATAGCTCCCTTTCCAACCAGGCCAACGCCTTGGCATGCAAGCGCCGACTTTCTGCCGGGGTGAAAACTGCCCCGTCCGGCTGCTCGATGATTTGGAAGTCGGGCATCAGGTCCAGCGCCCTGGCTTCGGTGAGTGACGGATCGTAGTTGGGCTGCCCGGCATAGAGGGCAAAGTCAGTCCACAGCGTGGTGCCATGAAAACGTATACCGTTCAGGGTCAGCGTGCGATTGTCCAGCAGGTGGATGCCGAGCCGGGCGGCCTCATCCTCCAGTTGCCGCCGCAGAGTCGGCATGGCTGTGCTGTAGAACTCATGATTGCCGGGGACGTAGAGGATAGGCGTACCGGCAAAATGTTCCGCTGCCCAGCTGAGGCCCTGGACGCCTGCGTGAATGTCACCGGCCAGAATGACAATATCGGCATTGGACTGCGGCAGCGCGCGCGGTTCGTCGAAGTCTTCCAGATGCAGGTCCGATAGTATCCTCAAGCGCATCGTCAGTTCCCCTTTGCAGTGCCCCATGCATGCCAGTGTGCTCCACACGGATAACAAAAACTAGATCGTCAACCACTTCCAACTGATAGGCCGATAGCGTGGTTGGGCTGGTAATAATAGACTGGGCTGCGAATGTCCAGGACTGGGCTAATAGCCATCACCATTGCTCCGTTTGAGTCGGCGAAAGTTCAACAGCAAGCGGTGCCAGCTACTCTTCCAACTGACGATTCGCCGCCCTAACAAAAGCGGTGGGAGTTTGGCCAAGCACCTTACGAAACATACTGGAGAAAGCGGCTGGGCTGTCGTAGCCGAGTTCCAGCGCGGTGCGAGTAACGGAACTACCGGACAGCAGCCTGGGAAGGGCGGCCATCAGGCAGGCCTGTTGACGCCATACGGCAAAGGACATGCCGGTCTGCTGACGGAATAGGCGATTGAAGGTGCGCTGGCTGCGATGCATCTGCCGGGCCCAGTCCTCGGGAGGGCTGTGTATATGTGGCTGGCCGAGAAACGCTCGGCACAGGTTGGCTAGTTGAGGGTCATGGGGCAGGGGCGCAAACAGCGGCAGGGCCTGAGCCTGTTGCAGCTCGTATAGGAGTAGTTGCGCCAGGGCGCCGTCGCGGCCATTTTCATCATAGAGCGCGGGTAGATGGGCGGAAGCCAGCAGCAGGTGATGCAACAGGGGCGTCACGACCAGCACCTCACAACTGCAAGTCGTGCGTGGCGAGACACGGGGCTCGATATACAGGCTTCGGGTGCTCACCCCGTTCATACGTACTTGGTGGCGCTTGCCCGCAGGCAGCCAGACTCCGCTATAGGGCGGCACCATCCAGGTGCCGTCATCCGTATTGACTTCCATCACGCCTGTCATGCCATAGAGAAACTGGGCGCGGCGATGGGCATGAAAGTCAAGAAGCGTACCGGGGCTGTAATCAGTGCCGATGGCCACCATGGGCCGTGCCACGTGATCCACGTCGGATAAAAGAGTATTGAGCATAATCGTTATTCTGGCCGAAATGCGATGATTGTTGTCCAAAAATCGAAGGTCAGCCAGTTCTAGTCGGCATATTCTCCCTGCTGTTGAATTTCATCAGGAGAGTGGCGGTGTATAGCGTATTACTTCTTTGTGGCGGTTTGGCGGGCGTCACCACCGTGTTGTTCGGTTTCGGTGGTGGGTTTGTAGTGGTTCCCTTGCTGTATACCTTGCTGATTGCCGTCCATGGGCCAGATAGCGTGGCGGGTATGGCAGCCATGCATATCGCGGTGGCTACCTCGACGGCGCTGATGATCTTCGCGGCTTCAATGGCAACATGGCGTCATCATCGGCGACAGACCGTGCAGTGGCATCTAGTGCGTCCGCTGGTTGGTTATATCGCCATGGGCGCTGTGTTGGGCGCGGCGGTTGCCGTGTCGTTGAGCGGGGAGTGGGTACGCTGGGCGTTTATCGGCTATCTGGGTATTACGATTGCGGATGCTATTCTGCGGCCCGGTTTTCTGCGTCAGTCAGGGAGTGATGTGCGCCCTATGGGGCGTGGGGTAACGGCAATGGTGGGTACACTGATTGGTGCGGTGGCTGCTTTGCTGGGCGTGGGTGGCAGTGTAATGACCGTACCGCTTATGCGGCGAAGAGGCGCGAGCATGACGGCGGCCACCGCCATGGCCAATCCGTTGTCGTTGCCCATGGCAGTGAGTGGCACCGCGACATATGTGTTGCTGTCGGCAAATCACTCAGCGTTAGGAAACTGGTATGCCGGTTATGTGGATCTGCGTGCCTTGCTGGTACTTGCGGTAGGCTCATGGCTCGGTATCCGCTTGGCGTCAGTCTGGATCGGGCGCATTCCTGACCGTATTCATGCCAAGGTGTACCTGTTATTGCTGACAATGGTGCTGGTGGTGATGGTTTTTATGCATTGAATTGAGTCAGGCTGTGGCGATGAACTGTTTTATCCCAATGTGGTGACTCGGACAGCGCATCTGCTTTACTTCGTGATTAAAGGCCGATGGTAACAGTGGCGCTGGCGCTCTTAGTCGCACCACCTCAAAGGAAAAACTCCGCTATTGGCCGTTAGAGCAGTTCATTGGTGAATAAGCCAAGAGTGATATTGCTATTCAGCCATTAGGCACAGATATGCTGGTCTTTAAAAAGATAAAAGGGCCGTTCGTAACCACGAACGGCCCTTTGTGCGTCTATGCGTAATTGCAAAAAGGCTTACGTCTCTTCAACCCCATCCACAATAAACACGCGGTAGTCGGCACCCTGGAAACGATGCTGGCGAGCTTCTTGGTAGGCGTCGCTTTGGTACCAGGCGCGGGCGGCGGCCATGTCGGGGAAGCGCAGAATTACCGCGCCTTCCATGTCGCTGCCTTCCATTACTTCAAAGTCACCGTAGAAGGCGAGTGGCTTCGGGTCGTGGCCTTCGCGGGCGGCTTTGGCCTTGGTGGCGTATTGCTCCATTTCTTTCGCGTCGTGGGTGCGTTCACGCGTCAGTACAACATAAGCCGGCATTCCATTCTCCTTGGGTAATTATCAGGAAAGCTTCTTTAACAGCGCTTGGGCGGTGGCTTCGGATGAGCCGGGGTTTTGTCCGGTAATCAGCAGGCCGTCGACGAGCACGTAAGAACTCCAGTCATCGCCTTTACTGTACTCACCGCCGCTCTCTTTGAGCATATCTTCGACCAAAAACGGTACCACGTTTGTCAGGCCAACGGCGTCTTCTTCGCTGTTGCTGAAACCGGTCACTTTACGGCCAGCGACCAGCGGCTTGCCGTCGCTGCCTTTCACATGACGCAGCACACCGGGGGCGTGGCATACCGTAGCAACAGGCTTGTTGGCGGCAATGGCGTCTTCAATCAGGCGCACAGATGTAGCGCTCTCGGCCAGGTCCCACAGCGGGCCGTGGCCGCCGGGGTAAAATATGGCGTCGAACTCAGCAATATCGATATCGGCAAGCTGATGGGTGTTAGCCAGCGCCGCTTGGGCGTCGAGGTCCACTTGGAAGCGGTTAGTAGCCTCAGTTTGAGCATCCGGTACGTTGCTGTTGGGGTCGAGCGGCGGCTGGCCACCAGCGGGCGAGGCCAGGGTTAGCTCGGCACCTGCATCTTTACACGCATAGTAAGGCGCGGCCAGCTCTTCGAGCCAGAAGCCGGTTTTATTGCCGGTATCGCCAAGCTTGTCGTGTGAGGTAACCACTACGAGAATTTTCATGATTGAGTCCTTTGCAGGCTGAGAGGGCGGCTGGGGTCGAGGTTTAACAAAGCGTAGGTGGCTTTAAAGGCGGCATCCAGCGGCACCCGGTCGCGGGTAATTTTAGCGCGCAGGCTGGCACCCAGCCATAGCTGGTAAAGGGTGGTGGCTAGTTCCAGGGCACTGCTTTGAGCGCTAACGGATTGAGGCAGCGAGCCATCGGCAGCGGCGGCTTCGATTGACTGGGCTAACCTGGCAATAATGCGCTCAGTACCGTGTTGCAGCACGCGGCGCATGCGCTCGGAAAGATCGCTGACTTCGGCGGCAAGCTTCACCGCCAGGCATTTTCCGCTGGGGTCGCAATGGTGCTGGGTATCCCGCCAGTGCGCCCAGTAGCTGAGAAAACGCTCAGCGTGAGAAGCACCCGGCTGGGCAAGGCGTTCTTCAATTTGCGCGAGATAACCACTGAAGTAGTCTTCCAGCAGTGCTTCGCCAAACGCTTCTTTGGAGCTGAAGTAGTGATAAAAGGAGCCTTTAGGCACCTCGGCGGCTTTGAGAATCTCGTTAAGACCTACCGCCGAGAACCCCTTACCACCGATGATGACCTGGCCGGTGTTAAGAATGCGCTGCCGGACATCGCCGGTGACGGGTGTCATGTTCATAGCGACTAGCTTACGCCTGATTAGACCAGTCGTCTAGATAGGGCTCGCCGTTTCTACGACGATGGTTTCCACAGAGGCTGGAGTGGCCCGCCCACCGGGGCAGTCTCCGGCACGGTTACGGAAGCCACCCGCGCTTGTGCTGCCGAAAGCTCGGCCGGGTCGCCGCGCTCGTTCTCCGGGTTTTGCCCCGGCGGGTAGGCGCCGACCATGCAAAAATCGTCGTCCGCCTCTACGCAGGCATGACCCACTCCGGCGGGCAGTACCAGTATATCCCCCGCGTAAAGCATCACTTCTTGGCCATTGGGGCCGCCCAGCCGCGCTCTGGCTTGGCCCTGAAAAATGCCTAGCGCCTCGTGGGCGGTGGAGTGAAAGTGGTCAAAATCATATAAGTAGTAACGCCATGCGGGCGGCCAGCCGTGCTGTTTGAACATGTTTTCAAAGGTATCGGCCCGCGCTTCTGCGCTACTGAGGTCGAGAACCTTGCGGTATATCAGTACGGGTAGTGGGGAGTTGGGATAGCCGCTCTTTTCATCGCTATCAAAAGTGAGTGTTTCGGGCTGTGGGATGCTCACCGTGGCCTCCTTGCCTATGCCTTTTTGAGCTCGGTATGAAGTTTCAAGATTCTGTTTTCAAAGCTTTGTTTTCAAAACTCTGCTTCCAAGACTCTGTTTTCAAAGCTGTGCTTTCAAGACTGTGCTGCCGTTCTCTTGTTTGATCAGATACGCAGGGTGGGGCTTCTCGCTATCTTTGTGGGCCACCTAGCCTTTTGCTCAGTGATCAGCCCATTTCATTTCACCCACCCGCGTTGCTTGAAGTCCGCCATTGCAAAACTCCGTTGCTACACACACTGTTCAAGCATTGTTCGTTTTAGGCGTTTCTGCAATGTCGGGCTCGATGGGGGCGGAGGCATTCCGCGTGGGAGAAACGCTCATAGACTAAAGTTCAGCGCAGCGAATGGCTATAGAGGCGGCGTAACATGTTACGCTAGTTGGAGTTAGCACCAAGGTTTCTAACATACGGTCACTTCTCCGTTTCCCGTGTCGAGTTAAGGCGAATTCATGATCATTTCAAGCCCTTCTGATTACCGGCAAGCCGCCAAGCGGCGTGTTCCTCGTTTTTTGTTTGATTACCTTGATGGCGGCTCGGTCACGGAAAGCACGCTGCGCAGCAATGTGGAGGCGTTGCAGGCTATTCCTTTACGTCAGCGCGTGCTGCAGGGGGGCGGTACGCCGTCGCTTGAAACTGAAATTTTAGGCAGCCAGTGGAAAATGCCGGTTGCGCTGGCACCGGTGGGCGCCACGGGCATGTATGCTCGGCGCGGCGAAGTGCAGGCTGCGCGCGCGGCAGAAAAGGCGGGGATTCCTTATACACTCTCCACCGTTTCGGTTTGCTCGATCGAGGAAGTGGCGAAAAATGCCTACGGCGAGCAGTGGTCGCAGCTTTACGTGCTGAAAGATCGCGGCTTTATGAAAAACGCCCTGGAGCGCGCCTGGGAAGCAGGCATGAAAACGCTGGTGTTTACCGTGGATATGCCGCTGCCGGGGTCGCGCTACCGTGACCGTCGCTCGGGTATGTCAGGCCCCAATGCCAAGCTGCGCCAGTACGCTCAGGCAATCACCCACCCGCAGTGGGCGTTTGATGTAGGGCTTAAAGGCAAGCCACTGTCGTTCGGTAACATCGAGGCCTACACCGGGCGCGAAATGAACATGGACGACTACATGGGCTTTCTGGCGAAAAACTTTGACCCCTCCATTAGCTGGAGCGAGCTTGAGTGGATTCGTGAGAGCTGGAAGGGCAAGCTGATCATCAAAGGGTTGTTGGATAAAGAGGATGCGCGAGATGCGGTACGCATGGGGGCCGACGGTATCGTGGTGTCCAACCACGGTGGGCGCCAATTAGATGGGGCTATTTCTACCGCCCAAGCGCTACCGCATATTGCCGAGGCCGTGGGCGATGAACTGACGGTACTGGCGGATTCCGGCGTGCGCTCTGGGCTTGATGTGGTGCGTATGCTGGCGCTAGGCGCCCAGGGCGTTCTACTGGGCCGTGCTTACGTTTACGCCTTGGCCGCACGGGGCGAGCAGGGCGTTTCCCATCTGTTGGATCTAATCGCCGCCGATATGCGTGTCACCATGACGTTGATCGGCGCCAACTCGCCCGCCGAGATCAACTCAAGCCACTTGGATGCTGTGGTTAAAGAGATGAAAAGGAGCGAGTAGCACACGCGGACTGTTGGATGGCCCAACGTGGTGGCTTGGTAGCCACTTCCAGGCGAATGTTGGCTGATGATGGCGTCAATCGGTATCATATTACGAATGCTGCTATCATTAAGCCATCTTACCGCGAGCTTCTATGACCCAATCTAAAACGCCCTTCATTGTGGTACTGAGCCTGGCATTGACCATGATGCTGGGTCCGTTTTCCATGGATACGTACTTGCCGGCCTTTCCGGTCATTGGCGAGTCGCTGGGGATATCTCAGCAGGCCGTATCGTTAAGCGTTTCGGTGTATGTGTTCGCGATGGCTGTGGGGCAGCTCATTGGCGGGGCGCTTTCGGACCGCTTCGGTCGCCAGCGTGTATTGATGAGCGGGCTGGCAATTTTTGCGCTCGCAAGCATTGTCATCGGCATGGCGGAATCCTTGAACACTCTGCTTAGCGGGCGGGCCGTTCAAGCCATTGGCGCGGGGTTAACGCTGGTGTCGGTACCGGCACTGGTGCGCGACCGGGTGGCGGGCCGTGATGCCGCGAAGCTGTTCTCGATGATGGGTTTTATCATGGTGCTGGCGCCGGGTATCGCCCCGAGCGTTGGTAGTGCGATTTTGGCGGTGGGTTCCTGGCACAATATTTTCTTTGCCTTGGCGATTTACGCGGTGCTGCTGGTGCCGTTACTGGTGCGGGTGCTTTTTTCCGGGAAGGGTAAAGTGTCGCGATCGAAAAGCCCCAAAATGAGCCTGCTGGCGCGTTACAAGCTGGTGCTGTCGACGAAACCAGCTTTACCGTTTATCGCTTGGCAGGCCGCCTCCTTCTCCACCCTGATGATGTTCATTACCTACGCTTCCTTTATCTATCAGGGGCATTTTGGCCAGTCGCCCTCAAGCTTTTCGATGCTGTTTGCGGCTAACATCGTCGCGATGCTTTTCTTCAATATTTGCAACCGTGTACTGCTTTCCAGAATATCGTCGCTGCGTATTCTGCAGTTGGCAACGGGCTGCCAAGCGGTCGGCATTGTATTGTTAGTGATGGCTGCCTTTATGGAGTGGCCAATGTACGCTTTCCTGTTCGCCATGATGCTGACCATCGGCACAGTAGGGGCGATCTCGCCCAATATACAGGCCTGCTTTTTGGAGTTTTTCCCCACTAGCAGTGGTACCGCCGCCGCGCTTTTGGGCGCCGCCCAGTTCGGTATCGCCGGGATTTTGAGTGCCCTGTCTGCCATGCTGCCGCATACGCTTGAAGCGGTGGTGTTGGCCATGGCCGCCTGTGGCTCGGTCGCGTATCTGCTGCTTGCCCGCTCAATGATCAAAGGGCGTGCCGCGGTCGAGGCGTAATAAGCCCAACAGCGCCCCTTGCCAAAAGCCCCGTGTTATCCAGAACACGGGGCTTTTTTATTAAGCATCTGCTGAGCTTACTAATTGTTCGAAAAGTGCTTCTATGGCCTGCGTAGTCGGTGTTTCGTTGGCAAACAGGATGCGGTACATCAGAGGCGCTACCACTATTTGAGTGACCCGCCCTATATCCATCGGCTGCTCTCCTCTGGCAAGGCCGCGTTCGTTGATTACTTCGATCTGCTGACGCAAGAAGCCATCACATTTACCCGCGCTGGTATGGCCTTCTGTGCCTAGAACATCGCGGAGCATCGCCCTCCCTGGGGCTGATGACATCTCCTCAAAGTACTCAACAAGCCAGGCTAACAAGTCGCTACGCACACTTCCCGTATCGGCTGGCGGCTGCTCTGGCTGTAGTTGCTCGACGGCAACGTCGGCCAGTAACTGGGTAAGGTCACCCCAGCGACGGTAGATCGTCGAGGGGGTGACGTCAGCGCGTGTGGCGATGGCGGGTACCGTAAGCCCGGCCCGGCCTTGTTCTTGTTGCAGATCTCGAACGGCTTGATGAACGGCAGCCTGAATACGAGCGCTGCGGCCCCCTGGACGAGGAGTGGGTTTGTTGGTCATGTGTCCCTTCAGTACCTATTCGTCGGCACGGTTTCGTCGGTACGGTGCAATAAATCACTAAAGCAAAATATTTGCGTTAGCGATTTATTGAGTTTATGCTCTTTAAAGCTAATATTTTGCCTTTTGGGAGAGGTCATGTCCATCAACGTTTCTGATACTGTCCGCCGTTCCTCTAGCTGGAGTTTGTCTCCCGCCCGTACCGTTTTCCTGCACACAGCGATAATGATTGCCTTTTTAGCAGCATCGAGTGCGCCTACCCCGCTGTACCAACTTTATCAGCGGCAGTGGAGCTTTAGCGCAACACTGCTGACGGTGGTTTTTGCCACTTACGCGCTGGCTTTGCTTTTGGCACTGCTGGTGACGGGGAGGCTGTCCGATCATATTGGTCGACGTCCGGTTATTGCCATGGCGTTGTCGCTACAGATCATCGCTATGGTGGTTTTTTTGGGTGCGGCCGGGCCGGGTTGGCTGGTTGGTGCGCGCGCTCTGCAAGGCTTTGCCACGGGTATGGCCACTGCGGCAGTTGGCGCGGCGATACTCGATGTTAGTCGGGAGAGGGGGGCTGTGATTAACAGCATCTCACCGCTGCTTGGTATGGCAGCTGGCGCGCTAGGCAGTACCTCGTTGGTCGTGTTGGCGCCTGATCCGCTGCACATGGTGTACGTGTTGCTGCTGGCTATTTTTCTGGTGATGCTGGGCTTGATTTGGCTGGCACCAGAGACGGTGACATATCGCCCGGGTGCATGGGCAAGCCTGAAACCACGCATTACCGTGCCGCTGCAAGCGCGAAAAACGCTGTTATCTGTCACTCCTGCAAACGTGGCTGTGTGGATGCTAGGTGGTTTTTATCTATCGCTTATGCCATCGCTGATCGTTGACGTTACGCATGTGAGCACGCCATGGCTGGGTGGTCTTGTCGTCGCAGCGCTAACGCTCACCGGCGCCACAGCGGTTCTGGCGGCTCGCAAGCTGAGCTCTTTTACAACCCTCTTGTCTGGCGAACTTGCCTTGGTCGCAGGGCTGGTTGTCATTTTGGTCGGGGCTAACCAGGGAAACGCTGTCTTGCTGTTGGCCGGGTCGGTCATTGCGGGGTTTGGGTTTGGCGCGAGCTTCCTCGGGGCTGTACGCAGTGTCCTGCCGTTGGCTGAGCCCCATGAACGTGCCGCGCTGATGGGCGTGTTCTATATCGAAAGTTATCTGGCCCATAGCGTGCCCACGATGGCTGTCGGCTTCCTGGCGCAGAAGGCCGGTTTGCTGGCCGCAGTCAATATCTATGGTGCGGTGATCACAGCACTGGCCTTGCTCGCCATTATCCTGCTGCTTATGCAAGCGCGCACTTCAATGAAGAAAGGAAATCAAGCATGACTGCTCAAAATGTCTCTCCTATGTCTGCCGAGGAAATCCAGGCTCTGGCTACCAGCCTGGGGCTGCCCCTGAACTCTGAACGTGCGCCACTGATTGCGGGTGTACTGCATCACATACACACGGTCATTGCCCGGCTTGACGAATTACCTATCGATGAATCATGCACTCCTTCATTTGCCTTTGATGCTAGCCAGGGGAACCAACCATGCTAAATCCATTGAACCTGACACTGGCCCAAGCCAGTGCCGCCATCGCGGCACGCGAACTGTCGCCAGTAGAATTGTTGGATGCGGCCTTGGCGCGTATTGGTGCGCGAGAGCCAGAGATCAACGCTTTTGTATCTGTATGGGAAGAAGCCGCCCGTCAGCAGGCACTTGAGGCCGAGCGAGACATTCAACATGGCCGTTACCGTGGGCCGCTGCATGGCATTCCTATCGCGCTGAAAGACCTGTTCGATGTTGCTGGCCAACCCACCACTGCCAGCTCCCGTATTCGGGACGGACACCTGGCCGAGGCCAACAGCGCGGTAACGGATGCCTTGCTGCGTGGCGGCGCCATACTCTTGGGCAAGACCCATTTGCATGAGTTCGCTTTCGGCCTGACCACACCTCAAACGCGCAATCCGCTTGATCCACAGCGCACGTCGGGGGGCTCCAGTGGGGGCTCTGCCGCAGCGGTTGCTTACGGCGGCGCCTGGGCAGCCATGGGGACCGATACCGGTGGCTCGATTCGGGTGCCCGCAGCACTTTGCGGGCTGGTCGGGTTCAAGCCTACGTATGGCTTGGTCTCTCGCCACGGCACTATGCCCCTGGCCTGGTCGCTCGATCATGCGGGCCCTATGGCACGCACGGTAGAGGATGTTGGCCTGTTATTGCAGGCAGTGATGGGCTTTGATGCGCGCGACCCCGCTAGCCGTACTCCTCCTGCCGCTTTTGATACCAACGCACAGTCGAGTGTGCATGGGCTGCGTGTTGGTATCCCACGCAACTACTATTTTGACCACGTTGCGGAGCCAGTCGCCGCGGCTGTTAGGCGTGCGGCAGCGCATCTGGAACAACAGGGCGCCGTGCTGGTGGAGGTGGATATTCCGCTGGCTGACTACCTTATTCCGACTCAGTGGGGCTTGATGGTGGCCGAGGCAGCAACCGTACACGCCAAGGACATACGCCAATCAGCATCGCTATACGGTGATGATGTACGCACCTTGCTCGAAGCCGGACAACTGCTGCCAGCAGGCGATTACCTGAAGGCGCAGCGTGCCCGAGGCCTCATCGCTAAGCGCTGGGGTTCCCTGTTTTCAGACATCGACGTTCTACTGACACCCACCGTGCCCCAGACAGCAGCACGCTTGGAGCAGGAGACGTTTGATTGGGAAGACGGCAGCCAAGAGAGTGTCTCCGAAGCGTATGTGCGCTTATGCGCACCCGCCAATGTGACCGGACTACCTGCGCTGACGGTGCCATTTGGTAAAGATCATCAAGGGCTGCCCGTAGGCGTCCAGATTATGGGCAAGGCATTTGATGACGCCAAAGTGCTACAGGTTGGGCGTGCCATTGAGCAGCCTCTTTCCCCCATTTAACCGGCCTGTGTCTCTCCCTCGGCAGTGGGTGCGTGCTTACGCTTGCATGCCCCATGCCGCCCCAGCGGTATCATCATGGGTTTTCCCGTGACCGGGTCGTCGATAACGCGGCTTTCCAGGCCAAATACGTCGCGTACCATCTGTTCGGTAAATACGTCTTCCGATGGGCCAACGGCGTAGATGTTGCCGTTCGCCATGGCGACTAGCTTGTCGGCGTAACGGGCGGCCAGGTTCAGCTCGTGAAGCACCATCACAATGGTGGTGCCGCGCGTTTGGTTTAAGTCGGTGAGCAGGTCGAGCACTTCGATCTGGTGGTTGATATCCAGAAAGGTCGTGGGCTCATCCAGCAGTAACACATCAGTTTGCTGAGCAAGGGCCATGGCGATCCACGCCCGCTGGCGCTGCCCGCCGGAGAGTTCTTCTACGGCGCTGTCGGCCAGGTTAGCCATGTGAGTCGCGCTTAAAGCATCGGCCACGGCGGCTTCATCGGTAGCGCTCCAGCGTTGGAAAAGCCCTTGATGCGGGTGGCGGCCGCGGCTCACCAGCTCCAGCACAGTGATGCCTTCCGGCGCGATAGGCGACTGAGGCAGAAACCCCAGCTGTTGCGCCAGGCGGCGGGCGGGGAGCTTATGAATGGCGTTACCATCCAGCAACACGTTGCCTTGCTCCGGTGTCATGAGACGCGAAAGCACGCGCAACAGCGTCGATTTTCCACAGGCGTTAGCGCCCACAATAGCGGTTGTTTGCCCCGCTTGAACGGTTAGGCTCACGTCATTAAGAATGGTCCGTTCGCCGTAACCTGCGGTCAGGTGTTGGGCGAGAAGCGACGAAGCGCTCATAGGGTGCCTCTGCTTTTATTGTCGCGAGTAATCAGGTAAACGAGATAGGGGGCGCCTAATACGCCGGTCACAATGCCGACCGGATAGCGGGCAGGTAGTAAAAACTGGCCCGCGTAGTCTGCCAGAAGCACCAGCAGCGCGCCTACCAGTGCAGAAGGAATCAGCAGCGAGCCGTTGCGCCCCACCAAACGTGCCGCAATGGGGCCGGAAAGAAACGCCACAAACGCAATCGGGCCGGTCACCGCAGTGGCAAAGGCGACAAGTGCCACGGCGGTAACTACCACAGTAATTCGCGTGAGGGCTAAACGAACACCCAGCCCCACCGCGATATCGTCACCCATGCGCAGGGTTTCCAGGTCACGGTGGCGGCTTAACAACAGCCCGCCAAACAGTAGCAGGGCGATAAACAGCGGCAGTGCTTGGTCAAGCTGCATACCGTTAAGGCTACCCGCCATCCAGCGCAGTGCTTCCTGCAGTGACCAACTGGGCGCACGCATTAGAAGATACGCCGTGACGCTTTGTAGCATCGCGGCCAGGCCAATGCCGATGAGAATTAATCGAGTGCCAGTTACGCCTTGCTGCCAGGAGAGCCCGTAGATTAACAGCGCCACGCCTAGCCCAGCCGCAATCGCAATGATTGAAACCGCCGTGCCGCTGAGTGATAGCACTACAATGGCAAACACCGCGCCGGTGCTCGCGCCGGTACTAATACCGATAATGTCGGGGCTTGCCAGCGGGTTACGCAATAGGGTTTGAAAAGCGACACCGCCCAGTCCAAAACAGGCGCCTGCCAGCACCGCAACCACGGCCCTTGGTAAGCGTAATTCTCGCACGGTAAAACTGGCCCCGGGTACCTCAGCGCCACCCAGAATGCGCAGCACCGTGGTGAGTGGCGTAAAGGATTGTCCCAGCATCAAGGTCAACACTACGCCTGCCAGTAAACAGGCGGCCAATACCGCAAGTATCCGCCCCCGGCGCTTGGCGTGTGCCCGCCGCATCTGCCCGTAAGAACGGTGCCCATGGCGTTGAGAGGGGGATGAAGGCGTGGCGTTATAAGAGGGCGGGTTCATAGCGCGCCTACTTTGCGGTTGCGTACAATCCAGATAAACACGGGAGCACCGATAAAGGCGGTAACGATGCTCGCATCAAGCTCTGCAGGATGCGCT
This sequence comes from Halomonas sp. 72, assembly GCF_052379785.1. Taxonomy (NCBI): domain Bacteria; kingdom Pseudomonadati; phylum Pseudomonadota; class Gammaproteobacteria; order Oceanospirillales; family Halomonadaceae; genus Halomonas; species Halomonas sp. 72. Next base: position 354,117 of record NZ_JBQSYY010000002.1, read on the forward strand.
ACCAGCCGGCCCACCACATCTGAAAACGTTAACAGCACGGCGCCACCCAAGGCGGAAAACGGCAATAGCCAGCGGTAGTCACCACCGACTAATAGGCGGCAGGCATGCGGCACCACCAGCCCGACAAAGCCGATGGGGCCACAGATAGCCGTAACCGGGCCGCATAGCAGTACTGCGCCCAACGCCGACATGGCTCTGGCGATGGCGACTTTTTCGCCCAGGCCCGCAGCGGCATCGTCGCCCAGTGCCAGCAGGTTGAGCTTGCGTGCGGCGAGTAACGTGATCACAAAACCTGCGAGCAGAAAAGGCAGCACGGGCATGATCTGGTCGTACGTCGCGCCGCCAATACCGCCCACCAGCCACGACTGCGCCAGCCCCGCAATATCGCCGCGTGGCAGTATAACGGCCGTCGCCAACGAGCTTAGCGCCGCCGTCGTAGCGGCCCCGGCCAACGCCAACCTGAGCGGTGTAGCGCCCCCGCGGGTCAGGCTGGCAATAGCGTAAACCGCCACAGCGGCAAGCCCGGCACCCAGAATAGCTGTCCAGATGTAGGTCGTGGTTTCATCCATCCCAAACCACGCGATTCCTATGACAATGGCCAGCGCCGCCCCGGCGTTAACGCCTAACAGGCCGGGGTCGGCAAGCGGATTACGGGTAAGCCCTTGCATAACGCCTCCTGATACGGCGAGCGCGGCGCCTGCCAGCACTGCCAGTAGAGTACGCGGCAAGCGGCTCGCCACGGCGGCATCACCAATGTTTTCTACCTGCCCGCTTAGCGCCGCCATTACCTCTGGCCAACCCACCGTGCGAGCGCCAAACGCCACAGAAAGCGTTAGCGCCAACGCAAGCAGCGCCAGCAGCAGTAGGCCTCCAGCAAGGCGCGTGCCTCGCTTATTACGTTGCCGGGTAACGCTAGCGGCTGGCGCAGCAACAACGTTACTCTGCGTGGCGTGCGGCTTCTGAGAGCAGGTCAGCATAATCGTCTAATAACCATGAAATCGACATGGGTGTCGGATTGGCCGCAGTACCCAGCGGACTATTGTCGAGCAGCACAATGGCGCCGTTTTCAACGACGGGCAGCCGAGAGGTCAACGGATGGGCTTCGAGCTGTTCAATCAGCGCTTGTCCGCCGTAGGTGACCAGAATATCCACGTCTGCCAGTTGGTCGATTAGCTCAGCGCTGATTTCGCCTGAAAACGTGCCCGGTGCCGAGTTGGCTTGAACGATCGCTGGCGAGACCAGCCCCAAGTCATGGAAGAATCGCACTCGCGCATCGTTATCGGTGTAGAAAGAGATGCGCCCCAGGTTGGTGGGGTCGAGGTGCGTCACGAACATGGCTGTTTTGCCTTCTAGTTCGGCATGCGCCTGGGCAGTTTCAGCAATTTGGCGTTCAAGGCGTTCAATCAGTGCCTGGCCTTCGTCGGCCATGCCCATGCCAGCGCTATTGAGAAGAATCATATCGCGCCAGTCTGTCGCCCACGGGCCTTCGGAGTAACCGATGACGGGGGCAATTTGGCTCAAGGTGGTGTAGTCCGCTTGGCTAAGCCCTGAATAGGCCGCAAGGATTACATCAGGCTGGCTGGCCGCAACGGCTTCAAAATCAATGCCGTCACCTTCATCGAACAGGGCGGGGGGCGTTACTTCAAGTTCTTCAAGCCGGGCTTCCACCCAAGGCAGCAAACCGTTGCCGTTGGTATCGCCAAAGTTGGCGGCAGCAAAGCCGACCGGTACAACGCCTAACGCCAGCGGCACCTCATGGTTCGCCCACGCCACGGTCGCGATTCGTTCCGGTTTTTCCTGAAGGATGGTGGTGCCAAGGGCGTGTTCGATTTCTAGCGGGTACTCTTGGGCACCCGCGAGGGTTGACCCTAAAGTAAGCGTTGCAACGGCCGCAAGGCCTAGTGCTTTACTGCTACGTAGCCAGGTCATTATGCTCTCCGGTTCAATTATGCAATCGCCTCCATTCGGGCAGGGCGAATGGAGGCGGTGGTATCAAGGCGACGCCATCATTGCTAACGCCTGTGCATTAGAACGAATAGCGCAGCGTCGAGGAGATGCTGGCTGGTTCGCCATAGACGCCGTAGCCACCGACATTGCTGTAGTACTTTTCGTCGAACAGGTTCTTGATGTTGACCTGAAGTGATAGGTCTTGATTGAACTGGTAGCGGCCAAAAAGATTGGCAAGCGTATAGCTGCCTTGCTCATACTCGGTAGGTATACCGGCGGGGGTGGTGAGGTCGCTAGCCAACAGGCTGCTCTGCCAGTTAACGCCGCCGCCAATCGTTAGCTCACGCTTTTGTGGCACGTTATAGCTGGCAAAAAGATTGAACAGCGAGCGTGGCTGATTGGTATTGAACGTGCCTTCTTTGGCTTTCGCGGTGAAGTGGGAGTAGCCGATCGTCATATCAAGATCATCAGTGACCGCACCACTTAGTTCCACTTCAAAGCCCTCACTCACTACGCCGCTAGCGGCGGAGTAGTACGTCTCGGTTTGCCCAGGAAGCCCCGGGTCTGCCGTGGCAACGTTGTCTTGCTCTATTCGGAAGACTGAGAAAGAGCCGTTAACCAGGCCATTAAGCCAGGCCGCCTTGAGGCCGGTCTCATAGTTTTTGCCTACCACCGGGTCCAGGTAGGCGCCACTCGCATCGCGGTAGTTTTGCGGCTCGAAAATCTCGGTGTAGCTGGCAAAGGCTGAATAGGTATCGTTGAGGTCGTATACGATTCCACCGTAAGGTGTTACTTCGTGCTTGCTCTGGCTATCCAGGCTACGGAATAGCGTCATTCCATCCCATTCGGTATAGCGTGCGCCGAGAATCAGCGTTAACGGATCAGCAAGTGAGAATCGTGAAGCGGTATAGACGGCTTTCTGACGAGTGCTTGATGCTTCAGAAGGGGTAAATTCGGACCAGCCCTCGTTAGGTGCCGAGCCACCCCAGTTGTTGAAGTCATCAACCGTGAAGAGACCATCAATGAAGCTGTTTTCGTAGTTGTTCTTCTGGTCGCTGTAGCTACCGCCTACGACCAGTTCGTGTTCGCGTCCCAATAGCTCGAATGGCCCGCTGACCTGGGCATCTACAGAGTTAACTTTCCGATGCCCCTTGTTCCATCCGGTATAGAAGCCGACGCCACTGCCATCCATTTGGTCTGGCAGCATTCCTTCCACGTAGGGATACGCCAGCTTGCCATCCATATCGGTTTTTTCGTGGGTGCCCACTACACGAGCCTGCCAGTCATTAGCAAACCGATGGTTGATTTCCGCGAAGACTTTTTCAGATTTGAAGTCGTAGTAGGACCAATCCGGCGCCACGCTGAACGAGCGTGAGTAATTGGTTGGCGTGCCGTCGCTGAACCACAGCGGTAGACCGCCCCATGTGGGTGAAGAGGTGTGGCTGTCCTGGTAATCAAAGCCCAACGAAAGCGTGGTGGCGTCGGTTACGTCTGCATCAATAACGCCGTAGCCGAACATGCTTCGCTTATCCTGACGGTCAAGGTGGGCACCCCCTTCTTCATAACCGCCGATAAAGCGCGCCCGCACATTGCCCGAGGCGGTTAGCGGTGTGGTTATGTCAACAGTGCTACCGCGTTTATCCCAACTGCCCAGCGTGCCAGAAACGGAGCCAGTAAATTCCCGGCTCTCAGCATGCTTGCGCACAAAATTAACCGAAGCGCCTGGGTTGCCCGATCCACTAACCAGCCCGTTGGCGCCACGTATTACTTCAACGCGGTCATAAATAGCCGTATTGAGCCGACCTTCACCAAAATACCAACGGTTATCCGTGTTTAGCGTAGGGATGCCGTCGTACTGAAAGCTGTTAATACGAAAACCACGGGAGGAAAAGCCGACACGATCACTATCGACATTACGCGTTGAAATACCCGTGACGTTACTTAATACCGCCTCGACGGTATCCAGGTTTTGGTCCTGCATTCGTTGTTCAGTAACGATGCTGATGGCTTGTGGCAGCTCTTTTTGGCTTAGTGTTAAACCGGTACCCGCGCTGGTGGTGCGGCGCGTATAGCCAACGTTGTCATAAAGGTTTTCGCCCGTGACCGTCACGGTTTCCAGCGCTTCTGGGCTAGCGGCGTCAGTGGTTTGCGCCGCAACACCTGTTGAAGCCAGCAGCGACGTAGACAAAATGGCGGTAAAGGTGACTTCTCGAAAGGATAGTGCGCTTTTAGTGAAGAGTTGGGTGGGCCTGGAGATAGAGCCAGCGAAGCGTGTCGTGTTTAAGGCATGGAGTAAAGGCGTTTTCATATAATCCCTTGCATCGCGCCTATGGGCGCTTGCTCGTTAGTATTATCAGTAATACAGAGGGATCATATAAAAACAGTTCTCATATGTAAATGATCATGAGAACGCTTATTGTTTGAGATGCTGACCTGTTAGACAATACTGAAGATACAATAATGCAAAGCGCAGCAAGCCAGCACCTTTCGCTAGTATGCTCTATTTGGGTTCTATCGAACCCGTTACTGGCTGTAAGTCGGCGCGGTTACTCTCCAGTGTCGCCAGCGCAATTTTATAGCAATCCTCAACATGGCTATTGCCCATATACTTCATCGCCGTAAAGCTGATGCCCCCCGCCACGGCGCTGCCGACAAAGGGTACATATTTAGCCACACCGGTGGCGGCTACTTTGACGCCCATCTTTTGAAGCAGCGATACCACCAGTTTTTTGGTGATGTACTTCCCGGCCATCTTGCTGCCGACATTGGAAATAGCGGTCATCACCATCACTTTTGATTCGGTATCCAGACCTTCGATTTGCTCGGGCGTTAAGCCGAATTTATCGTTTATTTTAGGAATGAGCCTTAGCAATATGGCAACGTCTGACCCGATATCCACGCCGGGAATGGGGATGATCGCTGTGCCAGCAGAGAGACTCGAGCTTCTTGTCACCATTGAATGGCATGTTTTTCTGATGGCTTCTAGCTCTTCGCGTGATTCGATCATTTAAAAGTCCTTTTTACGATGCGCTAACACCATTGTAGTCGATAGCTACTTGAGGAAGAGGGGCGCCTCGCCACGCTTCTACGCATCGTCGCCTCTATTTATCCACAGCCGTGCTCGCTGCAGGCAAGCGTGTGGTCGTATAGCGTTTGGATGATCTGGCAGTCGGCGGTTTTGCCACCCCGGCATTGCTGTACTACCTGGCGTAGCTCAGTAGCGAGCGCTTGCAACTTGGCAATGCGCGCTTCCAGATGCTGAAGGTGCCGAGTGGCGATGTCGTCAGCCGCGCCGCAGTCGGTGTCCGGGTGGTCTGAAAGTGCCAGTAATTCCTGAATGCTAGGTAGGTCGAGACCGAGGCTGCGGCCGTGACGAATAAAACCGATACGCGCAAGCGCTGCTTGGTCGTAATGCCGGTAGCCTTGCTCGCTGCGTTTGGCGGGTGGCAGTAACCCGAGCTTTTCGTAATGACGAATGCTTTCCGGTGAGCAGCCTGTGCGGGTAGCCACTTCACCAATGCGATACGTGTTTTTCATCGGCTTGACCCTGTAACGATTACAGGGTTTAGGCTAGCCCCTATTCCCTCTGTGGACAAGCAGGTGATGACATGACGCTGGTTATAGAGCTATTGCAAATTGCGTTAACGGCGGCCCCGTGGCTGCTGTTGGGGTTGGTAATTGCTGGGCTAATTAAAGCATGGCTGCCGGAACACGTGCTGCAGCGCTGGATGGGAGGGCGTGGCTTGGGCAGCATTGTGCGGGCGGCCGTCATTGGTATGCCCCTGCCGCTGTGTTCGTGTGGCGCGATTCCTACCGCTATTGCTTTGCATCGGAGTGGTGCAGGGCGTGGGCCCACGACGTCTTTTTTAATCAGCACGCCGGGGGTGGGCGTTGATTCCATTCTACTGACCAGCGTACTGCTTGGTCCGTTGATGGCCGTCGTGCGCGTCATCGGTGCCTTGGTAACGGCCATTGTCACCGGGCTGCTAGTCGGATTAACGCGTGAACCTGCAACTCCCGCCCCTGCCACGCTTGGCGGCTGCTGCGCTTCCTCCGGCTGTCATACGCCCACCACGAAAGCCGACGAACCCAGCGGTTTGAAGGCCGGGCTGCGTTATGCGTTTAGTGATCTGTTGGATGATATCAGCGCATGGGTGTTTGCCGGACTGTTGCTGGCGGGCGTGCTGGTAACGCTGGTGCCGCCTGATACGCTGGCCCATTACTCAGGTGGGCTGCTGGCGCTTGCGCTGATGGCCGTGGTGGGCATCCCACTCTACATTTGTGCGGCAGCGGCCACGCCGGTTGCCGCTGGGCTGCTGTTAGCGGGGATTTCACCGGGTATGGCGCTGGTTTTCCTGCTGGCGGGGCCGATCACCAGTCTGGCGACGTTAGCGATATTGCGTCGCGAACTGGGCAATGCAGCGTTGGCGGTTTATCTCGCCAGCGTGCTTGTCGTTACTGTGCTCGTAGGTTGGACAGTAGATAGCGTGCTGGGAGTGACGGGCTGGAACGTGGTCGATCAGGCAAGCGAGGTTCAGGAACTACTGCCTGTTTGGCTGGAGTGGTTGGCGCTGGCAGTGCTGGCTTTGGTGGCTATTCGCCCCGTGCGTAAGCGCTTGCTGGGGTTTTAAGCATTCACCGTTTGAGACAGCGTGATGAAGCAGCGACGGGCAGGGAGTACCTGCCCGACGCTTGGTGGTTAGTCAGCCTCTTGGGGCGTTGATGGCTGCTCGGGTGGTTCGGTGGATGTTGGCTCGGGCTCCTCTGGCTCAGAAGCGTTTGCTTCAGGCTCCTGCTCCGGTGGGGCGGGCGGATTATCCGGCGTAACCCGCCAAATCGCATTGGTCAGGTCATCGGCAATAATAAGCGCGCCATCCGGATCAATAGTGACACCGACCGGGCGGCCAAGTGCTCTGCCATCATCGGTAAGAAACCCACTGGCAAAATCAATCGGGTCGCTGTCAGCAAGTTGGCCGTTGCTAAAGGGGATGAAGCTTACCTTGTAGCCAACCGGGTCCGCGCGGTTCCAACTGCCGTGCTCACCTACAAAAACGCCCTCGGCGTACTCTTCGCCCATGGCGGGCGTAGAAAAAGCCAGGCCAAGCGGGGCTACGTGAGAGCCAAGGCTGTAGTCCGGTGCAATAGCGGATGCCACTTTTTCAGGATCTTCCGGGCGTACGCGAGGGTCAACATGCTGCCCCCAGTAGCTGTAGGGCCAGCCATAAAAACCGCCTTCCTGAACCGAGGTAATATAATCAGGTACCAGGTCCGGACCGAGTTCGTCACGTTCGTTAACCGCTGCCCAAAGCGTGCCGGTATCGGGTTGGGTGGCTAGCGCTGAGGGGTTGCGCAGGCCGGTGGCATAGGGGCGGTGCGCGCCCGTGTCGACATTGATCTCCCACACTTCGGCGCGATTAACCTCCGCCTCCATGCCCCGCTCGGTAATATTGCTGTTCGAGCCGATACCGACATAAACAAACTGCCCATCGGCGCTGGCGGTCATCGCCTTGGTCCAGTGGTGATTGATCGCTGAGGGCAGTTGCGCAATGACCTCTGGCGGCCCGCTGGCCTCTGTTTGGCCCTCGTCATAATCAAAGCGCACCAGCGCATCCTGGTTGGCCACATAGAGGTTGTTGTCTATCAGAGCCAGCCCATAAGGCGCGTTAAGGTCTTGGGCGAAAATCATCTGTTCGTAGCTGCCGTCGCCATTGTCATCGCGTAGCAGGGTTAAGCGGTCGCCGCCCTCTACAGCGGTGTTGCCTTGGTCCTTGATATACCCAGCGATCACATCCTTGGGCTTTAATGCCGGTGCATTACCGCCGCTACCTTCCGCCACCAGAATATCGCCATTGGGTAGCATGATGGTTTGCCGGGGCACCTTGAGATCAGAAGCGATCCTGGTGATGGTATAGCCCTCGGGCACTGTAGGCAGCTGGCCGCCCCATTCGGCGGGTTCGGGAACCGTCATGTCTGGCAGCAGCCCGCGCTGCGGTTCGGGAAGCGTGGGGTTAGGGCCGAAAGGCTGTTCTACATCAAAAGCATTAGCGCCGCTGGCAGCCAGCAGCAGTGCCAAAGGCGTTGTATAACGAAGTGCGAAATATTTCATGACGTTGCTCCGACGGTGCGCCGAGAAAAACCGATCCAGATCGCCGCGACGGTCAGTACGGTAACGATGATCGAAAGAATAAGGCCGGTGGGCATCATGGCCCAGGCATCACGGGCATGAACGAGCGCATTGATAAAGCCGAGTACCCAGATGACCAGCAAGAGCAATGGATAAACCAGCATAAGCCCGCGGCGATGCTCGGCACGAAACAGGCCGATAATCGCACATAGAAAAGCTAGGCCTGCGAAAACAAGCCCTCCAGCAATTAACCAGGAAGAAAACGTGCTCCACTGGATATGAAAGCTTTTCGAGTAAGCGTAATCACTTAATGTGGCGCCAAGAAAAAGTGGAAAAGTACTCGCAAGTAATAGGGCATGGAGCGGATGGATTCCGCTTAGATAGGCCGTCGGTGTAGACCTCGACATAGCACGTTCCTCCTTGATAAGTGACCCCAAAAAAAGCGTGGTCAGGCCCGTTTTCAATACGGACTTGGGGTGGGCAGCTTAATCGCTGCCAACCTGAGTATAGGTCACGTTTTACGAACCCAAAACTAACGGCGTTTACGCTTTCATAAACATACGTACAGAAGTCCACTATTCGATAACTGTCCAGTCTTAAATGTTCGTTAATTGACAATGTTGGCGTTATCGATGAACAAGATCATGGTGATTTCGTTCAATAATTGCGTCTTAAACTAATGTCTATATTTATTAAAAATATATTTATAATCAACTGGATATGGTTGTTATCTGATTGTGTTCGTTTTTTTATATTGTTTTTTTAAATACCCGCTATAGGATGCCAAAAAAGAAAACGAATTTTCAAAATAGAACATCCGGCTGCTTCAAAGAGTGACGAGTCGGTCAAACGGGGTAGCTGAGTGGCAATGCTTGAAACAATTTTTCTACACGAAATAGCCGGTACGGCCGTATTAACGCTGCTGGGGTGTGGAGTAGTCGCTAACGTACTGTTGAACAAAACCAACGCTAACAGTAGCGATAGTGTCGTTATCTTTTTTGGTTGGGGGCTAGCGGTTTTTTGCGCGGTTTATGTCGCCTACGACACCGGCGCGCATATAAATCCCGCCGTTACGCTTGCGTTGCTGGTAGGTCCAGCGAATGAGTATGCCCCCGGTATTCCTATCAACAGTGTGACCACCAGCGCCTACTTTACCGCTGAAGTTATCGGTGCCTGGTTGGGTGCAACCGTTTGCTACCTGGCCTATAAAAAGCATTACGATGCTACCGAAAACGCTTCAAGTATATTGGCAACGTTCTCTACAGGCCCGGCCATCCCGGCTTATGGATGGAATTTGGTCACTGAGATCATCGGCACGTTTGTGCTGGTGTTTGTCATTATCATGTTTGGTCATACGCCGTCTGGGCTTGGCCCGCTGGCAGTGGCTCTGCTGGTAGTATCGATCGGTGCTTCGCTAGGGGGGCCAACAGGCTACGCGATTAATCCTGCTCGGGATTTGGGGCCGCGTATCGCCCACGCGCTTCTCCCCATCAAGCATAAAGGGACGAGTAACTGGTCCTACGCTTGGGTGCCCGTGCTCGGGCCCGCTATCGGCAGTGTGCTTGCCGGGCTTGCCGCCTATGTTTATTAAAATCGCCGGGGTTATTAAATCGCCGGGGTTATTAAATCGCTCGGGTTTATTAAATCAGCCTGCTGATTTGATTTTAAAATAATCGTTTAACGTTAACGCTTGAGAGGCATTTCATGAGCCAGAAAAACTACGTCCTCGCTATTGATCAAGGTACCACCAGCTCGCGGGCGATGCTATTTGACCATGAAGGCCGGATAGCCAGCGTAGCGCAGCACGAGTTCGAACAGATTTTTACTCGCCCTGGCTGGGTCGAGCATTGCCCCCGCGAAATCATGACCAGCGTGCTGACCACCTTGACCGAGGTGATTAATAACAGCGGCGTCGATGTCTCCGAAATTGCTTCCATCGGTATTACCAACCAGCGTGAAACCACCGTGGTATGGGACAAACATACTGGTCAGGCCGTGCATAACGCCATTGTCTGGCAGTCGCGTCACTCCGCCGAAATCTGTGATGATCTGCGTGAAGCTGGCCACGCCGATATGATTCGCGATAAAACCGGCCTGGTGATTGACGCTTACTTCTCTGCTACCAAGTTGAAGTGGATTTTCGAGAACGTAGCGGGCGTTAAAGAGAAAGCCGAAAAGGGCGACCTGCTATTCGGTACCATCGATTCATGGCTGGTGTGGAACCTGACCGGCGGTGCCGTGCATGCGACCGATGTCAGCAACGCATCCCGCACGATGCTGTTTAATATCCGTGATCGACAGTGGGACCCGGAGCTGCTAGCGCTCTTCGGCGTGCCGGAGTCGATGCTGCCCGAGATTAAATCTAGCAGTGAAATCTACGGCAATGTGCTGCCTAAGTTTCTGATGGGCCAGGAGGTGCCGATTGCCGGTATCGCTGGCGACCAAAACGCCGCACTGTTCGGCCAGGCCTGCTTTAAACCGGGTATGGCGAAAAACACCTATGGCACCGGCTGTTTTACGCTAATGAACACCGGCACCCACGCCACGCCCTCCAAGAACGGCCTTCTTACTACGGTTGCTTGGGAAGTGGACGGCACGCTGGAATATGCACTGGAAGGCAGCGTGTTTGTGGCGGGCTCCGTTATCCAGTGGCTGCGTGATGGCCTGAGAATGCTGGGCAAGGCGTCTGATTCTGAAGCGTACGCCACGCGCGCTAAAGACAATGACGGCGTTTATATGGTGCCTGCCTTTACTGGCCTGGGCGCACCTTACTGGAATTCCAACGTGCGCGGCGCCATGTTTGGGCTTTCGCGAGGCACCCAAAAAGAGCACTTTGTGCGCGCGGCGGTAGAATCGCTTGCCTATCAAAGCGCCGATGTTCTCAAAGCCATGCAGGCGGATGCCGATATTGCGCTGACCGAGCTGCGCACCGATGGCGGGGCGATATCCAATAATTTTCTTGCTCAGTTCCAGGCCGACATACTGGGGGTGGACGTACTGCGCTGCGAAGTGAGCGAGACCACCGCGCTGGGTGCGGCTTATCTCGCCGGGCTCGCCGTCGGGTTTTGGAAATCACGCGATGAAATCGTCGAACAGTGGGCGTTAGAGCGGCGCTTTACGCCACAGATGAAAGATGCAAAGCGCGACGAACTCTATGCGGGTTGGAAAAAAGCCGTCAACGCGACCATGGCGTTTCACGTAGAGTCCTAAGCTCGACGCTGCAAGCTCAGATGTTTGACAAGCCCCCGGCCCAGGCCGGGGCTTTGCGTTAAAGGCATCGATAGCGCGTCGCTAATCACCGGCAAGTCGCCATGCCTTTTTCTTTACAATCGATTGTGCCTTCGGGTTTACTTGGATGTAGTTAATAATAAAGTGGTTATAACCATTAAAAAGCCCAAAGCTCGAGATGACCAAGGGAAGAAGCGCCTGAATATTTATGCCACCGTGGCAGTACATCGATTGATTTGCGTCAACCAGCGCCCGCTGGAGCGAGGGCATGAATAAAGCCGAACTCTATCACCAGTTAGCACCTGAAGCCTGGCATGAGAAGGGGTTGTCGAAACTCAATCAGCTTATCTGTGTGTTAATTCTGCTTGCCTCCCTTACCGCTATACTGGAAACCGAGTCGGCACTTCGAGCGATGGCGCCAGGGCTATTTACAGTACTGGAGGCTGTGTTTGTCGGTGCATTTACGATTGAATATCTGCTGCGGCTGTATGCGATAGGTGAAGACCCGCGTTATCGCGGTGTTACAGGGCGTATTCGCTATATTTTCTCGTTTTGGGCGCTGGTGGATTTGCTCGCCATTCTGCCTTTCTTCCTGGGTTTCATATCTCATAACAACGCCTTTCTACTGCGGCTGCTGCGTTTGGCGCGCATATTACGCTTGGCGCGATTGGGGCGGTTTAGTCAGGCGTGGTCGGCCTTGGCGAGCGCTCTTAAATCGCGCACCCATGAGCTGTTGCTAAGTGCCGGAGTGGCAGGTTTGTTACTGCTGTTTTCATCCTGCTGCCTATATGTGGTGGAAGCCGCCGCCCAGCCGGAAGCCTTTGGCAGCGTACCACGCGCGTTATGGTGGAGCATCGCTACCCTGACCACCGTGGGCTATGGCGATGTCACGCCGATTACCGCACTGGGTAAGTTTTTTGCAGGCCTAACCGCAGTGGCAGGCATCGGGATTATCGCCATGCCCACAGGCATTCTAGCCGCCGCATTTAGCGATGCGCTGCAAAATAAGCACAGTTCTTAAAGGGAATATCGGGCGTCAGGTTCAGAATGGCTGGATACTTTAGTTAATTCACTACTGACAGTTTTAGCCCTGCAAATACTCCCCCGGCAGGCGTTCGGCCAGAAAATCCATAAACAGCCGGGCGCGCTGGGATAGCGTGGCCTGACGGTAGTAGACGGCATTGACGGCCTGCATTTGACGTTCGGTATGATTGGGCAGTACATCGACCAATGCACCTGCCTTGCGGGGCGTGATGGTCATGAAGTCGGCTAGACAGACGATCCCTTCGCCTTTAAGCGCGAGCTCAATCAGCGTGCTGCCGCTGGAGGCGGAGAGGGCGGGCGTAATGCGTAAGTATTCACCATCGGCACGGCGCAGCGGCCAGCGATTAAGGTGGTCAAGCTGGCTGAAGCCGAGCAGGCTGTGGCGCTCAAGGTCTTCAATGCTTTGTGGAGTGCCCGCGCGCTTAAGGTAAGCGGGGCTTGCTAGAATACGAAGCGGGCTATGGCCCAGGCGCCGTGCATGCAGCGATGAGTCGTCAAGCTCTCCAATACGAATGGCTAAATCCACACGCTGTTCCAGCAGGTCTACAAAACGGTCGTGGGTGTCCAGCTGTAGCGTTATGCCTGGGTAGCGGGCGCGAAACTCACCAAGCACTGGCACAATGACGAACTGCATGAAGCTGGGCGCGGCGTTCACCCGCAGCCGCCCTTGAGGCTGGCCGTGGTGATCCTGAACCGACTCTTCCGCGGCCTCTACTGCGGTTAAAATGCGCCGGCAGTGATCTAAAAACGTTTCGCCCTCTTCGGTTAGCTCCAGGCGCCGCGTGGTTCGGCGCAGCAGAGTAGCGCCAAGCTTGCGTTCCAGGCGATTAAGCGCCCGGCTGACGCCTGACACCGTAATGCCCAACCGTTCGGCGGCGCCGGTGATCGAGCCGCTGTCCACCACGGTGATAAATGCCTGCTGCTCTTCAAGCGTGGTTTTCATGAGCGTTACTCGCACCTGTTCGGTTAACACATGTTTGTTGATTTTATATCAAAAGTCTCTTGCCAGGGGGCGGGTTTTTCCATGTCGGTGAGCATCCCATAATAGCCAACATTCAAGCCATGCAGGTGGGACTATCGCCCATCGACAGGTAAGGTCATCTATTGGGTAAGAGGTTTTTAACGATGAAGATTTTGTTAATCAATGGCGGTAAGCCGTTCGCCCATTCTGGCGGTGAACTCAACAATACTCTGCATGATGTCGCGTGGCGTACGTTAGCCGAGCAGGGCCATGAGGTTCGCGAAACGGTGATTGAACAGGGTTACGAGGTAGAGGCCGAGGTGGAAAAATTCCTCTGGGCGGACACCATCGTCTATCAGATGCCGGGCTGGTGGATGGGCGCGCCCTGGAGCGTTAAACGCTACATTGATGAAGTCTTCACCGCCGGGCACGGCTCGCTCTACGCAAGCGACGGCCGCTCACGCCAGGACCCTACCAAGCAGTACGGCAGCGGCGGCTTATTACAAGGGCGGCGCTATATGCTTTCGCTCACCTGGAACGCGCCGCTGGCCGCCTTTGATGAAGCGGATAACTTCTTTGAAGGGCGCGGTGTCGATGGCGTTTACTTCCCGTTCCACAAGTCTCAGGAGTTTGTTGGCCTGGAAGCGCTGCCCACGTTTATCGCCAACGATGTCATCAAGGCGCCGGACGTTGAGCGTGATATGGCGGCCTATGCCGATCACCTAGCGCGCCTGTTCAGCTAAACAATCTGCCCCGGCCTAGGTGGCATCTGCGCGTGTAGAAACAGGCGCTAGAAGCGCTCAAGCGATGAAGCAATAAACACGATGCACAGTGCCAGCAGGCCAAGTATTCCAAATGCATAGTGCAGCGAGATGAAGTGGGCGGTAAAGCCGATCAACGGCGGCCCGAGCAGCATGCCGCCATAGCCTAGCGTCGCTACGCTTGCGATGGCGACACCAGGTGGCGTATCGGGGTCATTGGCCGCGCGCGAAAATGCCAGCGGCATGATGAGCGCGTAGCCGATACCCAGAAAGAAGAAGCCAAGCAGCGCTGCCATGAAAGTGGCGGGAATGACGGCGAGAAGCACGCCGATGGTGGCTGAGCACCCGGCAAAGCGTGCCGCGTTGGTCGGGCCTAGCCAAGAGATCACGCTGCCACCGATCAAACGCATGATGACCATTGCCAGCGAGAATACGGCGTATCCTATCGCCCCTTGGGCGGTGGTCGCCGAGGTAACGGTGACCAGAAACAGCGCGCTCCAATCGGCGATGGCGCCTTCGCCGAGCGAGGCGCACAGGGCAATAATCCCGACCCAGAGGAGAACGCCATGAGGCAAAGGGAAGCGTTTTGCACCCGCCTGACGTGGCCGCGTTTCAGATTGCCAGCCGATACTCGCAAGCCAGATCATGCTCACATACATCACGATGCCGATAAGTAAAAAGTGGGTAAGCAGCGACAGTTCCAGGCTGATCGTCATATAGCCTGCCGCGGCACCGACACCCGCGCCCAGGCTCCACATGGCATGTAACGATGACATGACCGGCTTTTCGATAAAGCGCTCTGCCTCGCCCGCCCAGCTGTTCATGGTGACATCCATGGCGCCGTGGCCAGCACCGAACAGAAACAGCGCCGCCGCCGTTAGCCAGAGGTCGAAAGCGCAAGCGATCAACACGAGAGCAAGGGTATAGGCGGCTGCAATCGCGAGTGTGGCGCGCGCAGCACCGAAAGTATCCGAGGCTCTGCCCGCCAACGGAAACGAGATCAGCGCGCCGGAGGCCAGCACGAGCAGCAGCAGGCCGAGCCGCCCGCCATCCAGGTCGTGCTGCAATGCCACCGTAGGAATGCGCGAAGCCCAGGTGCCGAACAGCCCGCCATTGAGAAAGAACATGGCGGCTACCGCAAGCCAGACCCTGCGTGGACGAGACATGCAGCACCTCCTTTGCCAAGTGACCAACTTCCGTCGCGTCTTCCGAATTAGAACCAGCGGTTTTGCTTGCATCCCTACTGAATAAGCCGCTTTCTATCACTTGTTTAGTGGTCTTTTACTTCTTGAGTAAAGGGCTTGGCCGGCGGTTGAGGCTCACGCTGCGGGCGCTCGGCCATAATGCGCGCCAAGCGCTCAAGCGAGAGTTCCAGACGCTCAATCAGGCCTTCCAGCAAGACGCGGCGGTCGGCGGGGATATCGCCGTGGGTGGCAATGGCATCTTCCAGCCGTTTTCCCGCTTCACGAATGCCTTGCGGCGCATGGCCGGTCGCGCTGTCTTCAAAGCCGACCGCTAACGCGCGCAGCACATCTTGATGCGCTTCACGAATAAGTGGATGCGGCGCATCGTCAAGCCGGTCGCGCAGGCGCAGGGTGGCGGTGCCTAAATCAAGCCCGGTCAGGCCAAGAATAAACAGATGGCGCTGTTCTTCGGGCAGCATATCGTCGTGCTGAGCCAGGTGCAGCAGGCGGTCGGCCATATGGCCGCTGAACCGGGTTTCGGCGTCGCGAATGGAGCGCCGTCTAAGCTCGTGAATATCGTTGGATATTGCCTTGATCAGGCGCCGCCGCCTAAGCCGAGTTCCCAGCCCCGGCAGCAGGCGAAAGCCCATGACGACGCAGCTCAGGCCGATTACCACTGCAACGACCCGGTTGGCAAAGCTATCGAAAGCGAAGTCCATGCCGTTGCCGGGCATCGTCAGCAGGATATTGAAGATGGTAAAGGCCAGACAGTAGCCCATCGTGGCCGGGTTGGTCGCACCTAACAGGCCTAAAAATAGCGGTGTCCCGAAAATCAGCGCCAGTAGTGGAAAGCCGTTGGCCTGAGAAAGCAGCACATGGCCGAACAAAAACGCGCTGGGAATGGCCGCCAGCATGCCTTTGTAGAACATCATGGTAATCGCTATGGGGTTGTCACGGCTGGCAAAGAAGGCCGAAAACAGAGTGCCCAGCATCATGGCGATCATGGCACTCTGCCAGGCGGTCACAATCCAGAAAACCGCGAGCAGCGAGAACACAATCCCTGAGCGTAACGCATTGATACCCGCCGCCAGGTGGTCGCGATGCCAGGCCAGCGGAGACGAGCGCAATTGATAGCGCCCCGGGGAGGCGATCGCTTCGCGGGCATCAAGCATCACCATGGCGTGGCCAATGGACTCACGTAGCCCCAGACGCAGGCGGCGATCCAGCGGTGCCAAGCTGGTCTCGTCGTTATTTTCATGTACCCGATGGCGTAGCGCTTGAAGCGTTTTTCTGGCTTCTGCAACGCCTTTGTCGTGCTCGGCCTCACGAAACCCCTGAGCCACCTGACAGGCAAGCTCAAGGCTTTGTGGATCAAGCCGGT
Organism: Halomonas sp. 72; assembly: GCF_052379785.1. Lineage (NCBI taxonomy): Bacteria > Pseudomonadati > Pseudomonadota > Gammaproteobacteria > Oceanospirillales > Halomonadaceae > Halomonas > Halomonas sp. 72. The sequence continues at coordinate 370,747 of NZ_JBQSYY010000002.1, forward strand.
CGGCATGGTCGTGCATGAGTTGATGCAGCGCCTGCAAATTAGCCAAAAAGCGCAGCGTGCGCCGGGTGAGTACATGGGTTGCGCGCACGCGGCCAGGGCCTACCGGGCCTTCAAAGCGGGCCGCCTGACTATCGGATTCAAGAAGGGTTAACGGCCCTAGGCTGCCGCGCAGGGCCTTCTGCATGGCAGGAATGTCGTCGCTTGCCTCTAAGCGCAGGGCGGCATGCTCGAAGGCTTCGTTGATCACGCTGTCTGCTTGGGTCGCCAGGTGGGTTCCCACGTGGGATGGCCATAGCAGCGAGCTGACCAGCATTGCGCAAACCGCGCCCAGCCCCAGTTCAGCAAGGCGCGCCACTGCGATATCGAAAATCCCCGCAGGCGTGCTGCCGCTGGAAATGACCACAATCAGCATGGCGGTTACCGCAGCCATCAGGCAGCCGTAGGTGTAGTTGTTACGCCACAGCGAGCCGACATAGGTGCACAGCATGATCCAGCCGGTCAGAGTAATCAGCGCGGGTATACGCGCCTGAGCGAACAGAGCCATGATAACGATGCCCGCCACGGCACCGATAAAGGTGCCGCCCAGCTGGCAGATGCCTTTTTCAATCACCATGCCGCTCATCGGACGGATCTGGAGAAACGCCGCCGACATTAGCGCCCAGTAGGGGCGCTCCAGATCAAAAAAAAGCGCCACATAAAGCGCGAGCATCATCGCCAGGGTGGTCTTGATGGCAAATTTGACCGCCGTGGCGTTGGGCATTAGATACGTTTGAACGAACGGCGACATGGGTTACTCAGGCCGTTCATTTTGGGTTTCGGGAGAGCGCTCGGCAGGGCGCTTTGCAGGGCGGACATTAACCGTAGCCGTCATGCCTACGCTCAGCAGCGTTTCATCGGGAATGTCATCCAGGGCGATGCGCACCGGGATGCGCTGCGCCAGGCGCACCCAGTTGAACGTAGGCGAGACCTGGGGCAGCAACTGCTGGTTCAGGTTGGTGTTGCTGTCGGCAATGCCTCGGCCTATTCCCGCTACATGGCCATTGAGGTGCGTGTCGCCGTTCATTAAAACGACGTCCACCGGATCGCCGACGTTAATCGTGGCCATTTTGGTTTCTTCGAAATAGCCCACTATGTAGTAGGAGTTGGCGGCGATCAGCGCCAGCACCGAATTGCCACGATTGACGTAATTACCGGCCGAAAACTGCACGTTAAGTACATGCCCACTGACCGGCGCGGTAATCTGGGTTCTCTCCAGATCTAGCTGGGCGCTTGCTAGATCAGCCTCCGCCTGCTGAAGGTCGGCGGCGGCAATGCGCGAATTCACCTGGGCAACCTGCTGGTCTTCGGCGCTGATCGCGCGGCTGTTGCGCAACTGATTGCGGCGACCTTCTTCGGCCCGATTGAGCTCAAGGGTTGCCTGGCGGTGTTCCACCGTTGCCTGGGCTTTATCTACTGCCGCTTGATAGCGCGCATCGTCGATTTCGAACAGCGTATCGCCCTGGGCAACGTAATCGGTATCGGCCACATTAAGGGTGCGTACCCAGCCGGAGACATCGGGGGCAATGGTGACGACTTCAGCATGCACGCGGGCGTCGCGTGTCCAAGGCGTATAAAGGTAGTAGCGCCATAGCCAGGCACCGGCGGCAATGGCAATCGCGACAATAACAAGGGTGATCAGAATACGTAGCGAAGGGCGCATTAAGGGTCTCTCTTAAGGGCTTTCAAGCAAAATGGTGAAAATAAAGGTGGTGGCGGCTGTGAAGATGACAAAAAGAGAGATGTCGAACCATGCCTCGTACCACAGCGGAGTCTGCCCGACTATCCAATGAAGCAAGGAGCGAGTCACTAAAGTCGCGACAAACCCAATCAATGCGTAAATCAGTAAGGGGCTGAGATAAATGCCGCCAAAGGCGATTTCTTGAAGACCCATAACATCCTTGATGTGGCGTTAAGTCATGTAAAGAGACAAGCGCTGGGTGAGTTATCTGATCGATGCCAGATGGTTTACTCTTATAGCATAGAGAGCTTACGTTGATTTTGCCTGACGGCGATAGGTCGAGAAGCGCCTTCGCGATGATCGCCCACCCCCGGGGAGTGGGCTTTTCTGAGTCGTTCTAGTCTAAGTCGTTCTAGATAGCCTAGCGGTCTCGTTCCAGACTCTGCACCGTTAGATCCAGCGTCTTGTACATATTCAGCCGAGCGGAAAGGCCAATATCCGGATGATTCAGGTCATTGGCGCGTTCTGACGGTAAAATTGGTGCGGTCAGATCATCGGCATCAGTCGGCTCGAAATCGTACTCTTCTCCGATGGTCATGGCGCCGCGGCGGAGCAGGATGCGTAACTGCGCTGGCGTGAGTTCTGGATCTATCGACATCATTGCGGCCAACAGGCCGGCCACCACTGGGGTTGCGTAGGAGGTTCCACAGTGGGCTTCGCCTTGCTCGCCCTCTATCAGGGAAGATCCGCGCACACAGGCCGCCGCAGTGATATCCACGCGCATATCGATATTCGATGCTTCACGTTTGATCACGTAACGGGGATCTTCCACCGGGACGTCCTCATCACTGCGCTCATGCCCACCCACCACGAACAGCTGCTCGGTCACGAACGAGGAGGGCAGCCGATAATCATCACTCCCAGAAAATGATGATGCGTTGCCCGCTGAGTTCACGACCACCACATCTGGATGTTCTCGGCGCAGCCATAAGAAGAACTCTTCAAGCAGTTCCTCGTAACCGCTCATGGCGATGCCTGAGCGCACTAATGAATCAACCTCGTCGCCGTTAATGTCGGTAGCGCCTACCCGGTGGATGCCCCAGCTCCAGTTGAGCACTCGGACACCGTCTTCCACAAGGTTCACCGAGGCGGCGACATTGGCGGTAATGCCTGCATCTGAATTGCGGTCCACAATCACATCAAAGCCAGGGCCTACCTCGTCCAAGCCGCGTAGAAAACCACTGTTGCCGCCTTCATTCCAGGCCGCGGCCAAAACGCCGGCAACCGTGGTGCCGTGCCCATCGGGCGTGGCGGCATCGCGTGCATAAACACAGGTTCTTGACGAATCTTTACGGCAGTTGCCCAGGTAATCGGCAAAATCCGGCGCATCAAAGTCGACTTCTCGTTCAATGACGCCGATGCGTATGGGCTGCGTCTCGATATCCCCGTTCTGGCGCGGTAGACGCCGCTGGTAATAGTTCACTGCATCCAGAAAGCGATTGGATGCCCACTCCTGGTCATCCGCCGCAGGTGGGCTGTTCGCCTCACTCTCATTGCTTTCTTCTGCGCCGGATTCTTCGACGACGACCGCATCGATGCTGACCTCGCTGCCTAACCTGAGTACTAACGCATCGCGCTCCTCCAGGTTGTCGACGGGTAAGCGCAATTGATAGGTATTGAGCGGCGGGATCATGCCGACGACTTCAGCGCCGTATTTTTCTGCCAGCCGCTGGGCCTCCTCAGCACCGTCGTAGTCTTCTTCAATGATCAGACTGATCAGATCCACGTAGGTGGTAATGTCATCCATGTTCTTGGCGGTCTCTTGATCCGTGGCCGCCAGCACATGGCTGCCTCTGAGGCTGACCCAAACCGGATTGCTGGACTGTTCGTGCTGCTCGAACCACAGAGGACCGCTTTGCACATCGGCGCTATTGATGCGCACCCGCACTCGATCTCCATCGTGGTCAAGGCCTTCTGCGTGAAGTGGGGTGCCGTTGAGCTTCACTTGAAAATCGGTGTCATGCAGCCCGCTGACACGCAGGCAGAATTCTTGAATATCCATCGCCAGCAGATTGCCACAGCGTTGCAGTTGTTCAACTCGTAAAGGTTGCTCACCCTGTGAAGGCTGCTCAGCAGCTGCGCTAGTCGCTATTAACACCAATGTCAGCGCAGCAACCAGGCGGCCCGCGCCACAATATTTTACTGTCATACTCATGCTCCAGACGGCATTCAACACAATGGCATTCAACCCAATGGGTATTCGATTGGCTGCACGTAGCATAAACGTATTCGCTGAATGGAACATGAATACGCTGTCCTCCCAGCAGCTGCATTCGTACGACACTTAATGCTCAACTTACCTTTATGGTTGCCGCGTACGTTATGCTAGTCATTACTTTGCTAATGATTAATCCGCCCCCCAAGGAGTTTTAGCGCACATGATTGAAGCAAGAGGACTCACCCGCCTGCCACTGCGTAACGTTGCCTTTGTTGCCTGCTGGTGTCTGTTGGCTATTTCACTCATAGGGCTGTCCTTCTCGCTTATATGGTTATTGGGTGTAGTGGTGTTTGGTGGCCTTGTATTGCTTGGGTTACATGACGTGCGCCAGCGTAAGCGCACGGTGAGCCGTAACTATCCTGTGCTGGCGCATATTCGGTATTTTCTGGAGTCGATTGGCCCGGAAATACGCCAGTACTTTATTCAGTCGGATTTGGATGAACGGCCCTTTTCCCGCGAGCAGCGTGCCGTGGTCTATCAGCGCGCTAAAAACGAGAGCGACAAGAAGCCCTTTGGTTCGCTTCGGGATATGTATCAGCCGGGCCATGAGTGGATTAATCACTCGCTGCTTCCCCATACCATTGAAGACGCTGACTTTCGCGTTCAGGTGGGCGATCGTCGCTGTAGCCAGCCCTACTTTGCCAGCGTGTTTAATATTTCGGCGATGAGCTTTGGCTCGCTCTCCGGTAATGCCATCGAGGCGCTGAATGCCGGCGCTTACAAGGGTGGCTTTTATCACGACACGGGCGAAGGCTCGATCTCTCGCTACCACCGCTTGCATGGCGGTGATTTGGTCTGGGAAATAGGCTCCGGCTACTTCGGCTGTCGCCATGAGGACGGCACGTTTAACGCCGAGCGCTTTGCCGCCAACGCAGCGGATGATCAGGTTAAGATGATCGAGATCAAGCTTTCTCAGGGCGCCAAGCCAGGCCACGGGGGCATATTGCCCGCAGCCAAGGTAACCGCCGAGATTGCTGAGGCAAGAGAAGTGCCTATGGGCCAGGATGTGATTTCTCCTGCCGCCCATTCAGCGTTCGCAACCCCGCTGGAGTTAATGAGCTTTATTGGCCAGCTGCGCACGCTTTCCGGCGGCAAACCGGTTGGCTTCAAGCTGGCGATTGGTCACCCCTGGGAGTGGTTTGCGATCGTTAAAGCCATGCTGGAAAGCGGTGAAAGGCCGGATTTTATTGTGGTGGATGGCGGTGAAGGCGGAACCGGCGCTGCGCCGCTTGAGTTTATCAACCGTATGGGGGTGCCGCTCACCGAAGCTGTAACGCTGGTGCACAACACGCTGGTGGGCGCTGGGCTTCGCGAGGAGATTCGAATTGGCGCGGCAGGCAAGATTACCTCCGGCTTTAATATTGCCCGCACCATGGCGCTGGGGGCCGATTGGTGTAATGCGGGCAGGGGGTTCATGTTTTCTCTAGGGTGTATCCAGGCGCTCAACTGCCACTCCGATAAGTGCCCAAGCGGCGTGGCTACTCAGGATCCCAACCGCAGCCGCCATTTGGATGTTGCCGACAAAACAGACCGCGTATACAACTTTCACCGCAATACCTTAAAAGCGTTGGCGGAAATGCTGGGTGCCGCCGGGCTTAGCCATCCTAGTGAGCTGGGGCCTGAGCATATTATTCGCCGGGTGTCAGAAAATGAGATTCAGTCGTACGACCAGATGTTTACTTTTTTAAAGCCTGATGAGCTGCTCACTGGAAAATGCGAACACACGGTTTTTAAGCAGTACTGGGAAGATGCCCGGTCAGACTCATTTTTGCCCTCTTCCAGAATTGCCCGACTGCGGCTTACCAAGCTGGAGTAAAGCTTAGGCGTAAGGCACGTTAGCGCCGCCTGGGTAGGACTAAAGCCTGACTAAGCTGATAAGACGGTCAGGCTTTGGCTTGCTTGATCCACATAGGTAGGCTGTAATTCGTTTCACCACTGACACGGATAAAACAGTGTTACCTACTGAACGTTGGTGGACAAACGTCGGCTCACCTCAATGGATAAAGTAATTATGAAAGCACACGGCTCGTGGCCTACATGGATAGTGCTGGTAATAGCATTGGTATTTTCCAGCCTCTGCACGGCGCAATCTCAGGGAGAAGAAGACCAGGATAGCCGTTGGTTCGCGATTAGTACGCTAAATGAAGGGTTGGATGAGACGCCTGACGACGTTCGACGCGCAACCCCGCGTGAGTCGATACGCAGTTTTTTGAGGTTAACCAACGAGGAAAAGTTTGCCGAAGCGGCACACGTATTGAATCTTAATGACCTGTCAGCGGAAGAGCAGCAGAGCCAAGGCGCGTTGTTGACCCGTCAGTTAGCCGAAGTATTGCGGCGCGGTGAGTGGATGAATGCCTCAAACCTTTCCGGTCGTCAGGACGCCGCTGTTGAAGACCCTACCGGGCAAAACCCCCTGGCGGGCCAGCCGCGCCGAGATATTGAGCTTGCGTCGCTGAAAATAGAAGGCCAGGACTACGATATTCGCCTGGGGCGCTACCGGTTAGATGACCAGGATCCGGTCTGGCTGATCATGCCAGACAGCATCACCTATATCCCGGATCTTTATGAAGAATACGGTCCTTCAATGCTGGAAGAGTATGTTCCCAGCAGCTTAAAGGCATCGTTTGGGATGCTCAAGATATGGGAATGGATCGCCATTCCGATTTTTCTGTTGGTGATTACCTTCGTGGGTTGGGGAAGCTACCACTTGGTTGAGCTGATGGCACGCTTGCTGCCGAGCGGGGCACGAAGCATCTTCGCTGCGCGAATTAAAGGTCCGATGGCCTTGATCATGATGTCGTTGGTGACCCAAACGCTGCTCGACTACGTCGTATCGTTTTCCGCTGTCGCCACAACCACTTTTCGGATTGTATTGATCGCCATACTGGCCTGGAGCCTCGGTACCATTGCGCTTCGCCTGATAGATACCATTATGCTGCGCATGACGCGCCGCCTGGTGGGGGAAATTGACGACACCAAACCCAAGGATGAGCGTAAGCTTTTAACCTCGTTATACGCCTTACGCCGGGGCATCATTCTGCTTACGGTAATCAGCGTTTCGATTTATGTTTTAAGCAAGATCCAGCTCTTTGAAACGTTGGGGTTATCGATTTTAGCCTCGGCGAGCGTCTTGGCGGTACTCGTGGGTATTGCCGGGCAAACGGTGCTGGGCAATATCCTGTCTTCCTTTCAGCTGTCGCTTGCTAAACCGATTCGTATCGGCGACCTGGTGATGTTCGAAGGGCAGTGGTGCTATGTAGAGGGCATTTTCTATACGTTTATCCGTTTGAGGGTATGGGATGATCGGCGGCTGATCGTGCCGGTCACCTACTTTACCTCCAAACCCTTTGAAAACCTCTCGGTTAAAAGCGCCAAAATATACCGCGGCCTGGAGCTGATTCTTCACTTAAGCGCCGATATTTCAGTGATCAGAGAAAAGTTTCTGGCTGTTGCCAAGGAAGAGGACAGTGTGGTCGAGCACCATAAGCTGCTCTGCTATGTCACGGGGCAGACTGCCACGGCCCAGACCATTACCTGCTATTTGATGACGTCTGACCCGCTTTCCGGCTGGACCGCGGAAATGAATGTTCGAGAAAAGCTGATGACATTTATTCGCGATCAACATCCAGAGTGGTGGCCTCGCGAAGTTATGGTGATCAGCCATAACGATGTGGCCAAAGGTGAAAGGCCCAAGAAGGCTGCGTCAAAGGCAGATGCCGAGCAGAAAGAGCATTCAGACGAGGACCAGTCTGAGCATGAAGAAAGCGCGGATGCAGCATCCGATTCATCAGACGAAGAACGTTCCGACGAATCAGAAAGCTCGGGCGAGACAGAAAGCGCGCGCTATACAGATGAGTCGGAAAGTTCTAACGATACGGACAGCTCAAATAAAAAGCCCGCTTCGTAAGGTCAGGGGCGGCTAACGTCTTGGTATAAATGCCGTATTTAAACGTTACCGCCCGCTGGTTTGAATACGCCAGCGGGCGGTAAGGCGCTTCTATACGGGGAGGCTTTGCTGCTTAGGAGAAGACGCGGAAGCGTTCTTCGTCATTCATATAGGTCTTTTCACCGAACGGCGCTTCATGAGAGCCGAAAGGCATCTGGGCACGCAGCTTCCAGGAAGACGGTAGATCCCACGCTTCAAATACGGCGTCGTCGATGATGGGATTATAGTGCTGCAGGCTGGCGCCGATATCGGCTTCTGAAAGCGCTGTCCACACGGCAAATTGGGCGATACCCGTAGCGTGCTCTGACCAAACAGGGAAATTGTCAGCGTAGAGCGGGAATTTGTCTTGCAGCCCTTTGATCACATCCTGGTCTTCAAAAAACAGGACGGTGCCCGCGCCGGCGGCAAAGCTATTAATTTTTTTCTCGGTAGGCTCAAAAGAGTCAGCCGGTACGATCTTGCGCAGCGTATCCATGACTAGCTGCCAGAACTTGTCGTGCTGTTCATTGAACAAAATCACCGCACGCGAGCTTTGTGAGTTGAACGAGGTAGGCGCCTGCTTGACGGCTTCCTTGATCAGCGCGGTTACTACAGTCTGGCTAATGGGGATATCTTTACCGATGACATATTGACTGCGGCGCTGCTTGTAAATATTGATCGCGGGGTTGGGCATAACGCGTTCCTTAGTTTCGGGTATGGGGCTTCGAGGAAACACCCTACCTCGAAATAGCCAGTAGCAATCTAATACACAATCAATTTAGAAACCATGGATAAAACTCAGCGCTTTCAGTGAATAAAATCTACTAATTTACACCGAGGTTCAGCCGATAAGATCAGGTAGCGCCTCAAGGCTGAAGCGCTGTCTGTGTTCGGGGTGAACACGTGCTACTTCTTAAACTGCCGACACACGGTTGCCTGGGCTAAGGCGCTGGCTGCTTCTCATTTTCGGCTAGTTTTTCCTGTGCCAAGCGCTTGGCTCCAGCGATATCCTGCTTGCCAGAACCCAGGCGGGGAAGGGTATCTACCGTTAGCCAGTAGCTGGGTAACATCATGGGCGATATGCTATTTTCCAGCATCGCGGCCCTGACCGTTTTAGCATCCAGCGGTGTCTCGGATAGCAGCACAATTCGCTCGCCTTTACTTGCATCCGGTATGTTGACCGCCATGATGGCCGTGTCCGGGTCGTTCAGCGTGGCTTTCACGGCCTGTTCTACTGCGGCAAGGCCGACAATTTCGCCGCCGATTTTGGCAAACCGCGAGTAGCGGTCAACGATGGTTAAAAAGCCATCCTCGTCTAGATAGCCTTTATCGTTAGTCACGTACCACTGCTGATGGTCAATTTCGCACAGCGCAGCGTGGGTGCGTGCCGGGTCATTCAAATAGCCCTGCATGACCTGGGGACCGCTGATCAGAATCATGCCCGCATCACCCGTGGAGAGCTCTGCAAAGCTTTCCGGGTCAACAATCTTGAAGCTCGTGCCGGGCAAGGGCATGCCCACACTTCCTACCTTGGCGCCACGCTGAACCTGCAGATAGTTGATATCCAGTGCGTCGGGCAGGTTGACCGCCGCCACGGGGGAGGTTTCCGTTGCGCCGTATCCCTCGTAAATCAGCTTATGAAACTTAAGCTGGAACGCGCTGCGTACGCTGTCGTCGACCTTTTCCGCCCCGGCCACCACCACTCTTATGCTATCCAGCATCAGCGGATGAACCTTGGAGCTACGCGTAAACAGGCGCAGGAACGTGGATGTGCCGCACATGATGGTCGCTTGATACTTGGCTGCTGCTTTTGCGATACCCACGGCATCGGTCGGGTCGGGATGACACACCAGCGGTAGACCTTCAATCAAGGGCAAGAACTGGGTAACCGTTAGGCCAAAGGCGTGAAACAGCGGGAGTGAGGCCAGCATGACGTCGTTATGTTCAGTGTTCAACGCGTCGGAGGTCTGCTTCACGTTGGCCATCAGGTTACGGTGGCTGAGCATTACCCCTTTCGGCTGCCCCTCGCTGCCGCTGGAAAAAAGAATGGCTGCGGTGGCTTCGGCGTCATGCGCTCGGCAATAAAGCAGGCGCAATAGCCCCGTAGGTAGTAGGCGCACTGAAAGCCAGGTAAACAGGCGCTCACCCCGACCCATTGAGGCTTGCAGCGCTTCCAGGTAGACAACATTCTGCTTGGCAAGCAGCTCGGCAATATTCAGCCCGCGCTGTTCAAGCTTTTCGACAAAGCGCTGCGAGGTATAAACGGTTTCAATCTCCGCTTGTGCCAAGGCAGACGCCAGCGCCTCCTGGCTTGCGGTGTAGTTGAGGTTAACTACCGTTTTACCCGCCAGTAGTGACGCCATATTGGCAAGTACGCCAGCGCTGCTGGTGGGCAGCAGCAGGCCAACGTTTTGCGCTTTGCTTTGCTTGCGAATACGTTTGGCCATCAGAATGCTGGCGGTTAACGCCTTCGCGGCACTCAGCGGGCGACTGATGGTGTCAGCCAGGGCTAGTTGGCCGGGGCGGCGCTTGACGCTGCGTATCCAGGCATCCGGCAGGGTATGCAGGTTTTCCATCGAAAGCTGCCAGGAGCGGGTAGCCTGCTCGAAAATGCGCCGTTTAAGCACGTCCGCCGGGGTCTCTTTAGGTAGCGTGCGGCCAAACACCACAACGATTGAGCGGTGCAGCGGCGCATAGCGCAGCTCTTTCAATTTGCTGGAGGAGTGCGAGAACTGGCTGCCCCATAGTCCGCGCAGATAAAACGGAACGATTTTGACGTCGGGGTTGGCCATCTTGCAGGCGCGCTCATAGCCTTTGCGGAATTCGCCCAGTTGTCCCGTGCGGCTGATGGCGCCTTCCGGAAACAGACACACCACTTCACCGGCGTTGAGCTGATCGGCGACCGCTGTCAGCGCCTGCTCGGCACCAACGCCGCGTTCAATCGGAATACAGCCCAGCGCTTTAAAGAACCAGCGTAGATACCAGCGTTGATAAATGCTTTTAAGCATCACAAAGCGTACCGGCCGGGGGCTGGCGATCTGCACCATGGCCCAATCCACCCAACTGATATGGTTGCCCAGTAGCAGCACGCCACCCTGGGCGGGCATGTTTTCCAGGCCGTGAACATCCACCCGGTAGCGTCGGGTAAGCAGAAAACCGAGTAAAAAGCGCACCAGGCTCTGGGGCAGCTTAACGATGGTGTAGCCGCCACCGATCATCGCTACGCTGGCAATCAATAGCAGTAGATAGTGGCTATCCACGCCCGCTAAAGCGAATAGCGCCGTGAGCACCAAAAAGCCCAGCATGGCGAGGTTTTGAATCCAGTTATTGGCGGCCAGCACGGTACCCAGCTCATTGTCAGCGGCATGGAACTGGATTAGCGCATTGAGCGGCACGATAAATAGCCCACCCATCAAGCCGATAAACACAAAGTTCAGCGCCTGACCAAGCGGCGACGTGAGGAGCGGCAGGCACCACAAGCCAACGGCCACGCCCAGGGCACCAACGGGAATCAAACCCGTTTCAATCCGATTGCGGGAAAGCTTGCTGGCGAGTACCGAGCCCAGTGCGATGCCGATACCGCTGGCCGCGAGAATACCTTGAAGCACCAGCGTGTTACCGATGTCTAGAGCACCTTTGGCATAGGCGGGGAAAGCCGCCAGCAGCACCTGGCCGACCGACCAGAACGTGGCCAGACCAATAATCGAAAGCTTTAATACGGGCTGCGATGCCACCAGGCGTAGATTGTCTTTTAGAGCGCTGCCTTTAATGTAGCGCTGCCAGGTAAGCGGCGTGCCTGGCGTGGGTGGGGCATCCAGTGACAAGCGGTAAAGAGCCAGCACCTGAATCACACTATTAACCACCAGCAACCAGCCTAGCGGGGCAATTTGGCGCAACAGTTGGTCAGGGGATTGGTTCGCAAGAGGTGTCCAGGTTTCGAAGAAGGCGGTGAAAATCACTGTGCCGGCCAGAATAGCGCCGATGGTAAGCGCCTGGATAAGGCCATTGGCTTCTGCCAGACGCGGCTTACCAAACAGGGTTCTGACCATGCCGTATTTGGCCGGGGAGTAGAAAGCTGACTGAATCGCCAGAAGTAGCGTCATGGCGAAGGCGAGCCAGAACCAGCCTTGGTAGTAAGCGGCGGTAATACCCAGTGAAATGGCCACCGCTGCCCACGCCGAAAAGCGTAGAATGCGCACTTTGGGGTAGGTATCGGCGACATGACCGGCAGGGCTGAACAGCATGATAAAGGGCAGCAGAATCAGCCCGTTCACCAGCGCCGTCAAGACTATCTGGACGGTGCCATCGTAGCTTTTGAAGATTGTATTTTGAATCACAATCTTATGCCCTAAATCCATAAAGGCATTGAGAAAGATAGCGATGAGATAAGGCCAGGCACCTGGCGTGCGGAGCAGTCGTTGCATGGTTCGTTAGCCTTGTTTGCGTCTCGAAGTCATCGGACTTTCCTTTATAGCTCTGGTTTACGCAACCTTTTAAAGATGAGTTGCGTTATTTGTGCGGTAAAGTATCGTTATTCGATACTTTACGCCAGGAGGTCGCTGTGTCTCAAACCGACTCACTGCTTAATACTTTAAAGCGCCAACTGCGAATGCAGGGAAAAACCTACGCCGATGTGGCTCAGTGGCTTGGATTAAGCGAAGCCTCAGTTAAGCGGCTTTTTGCTGAACGCAATATCACGTTAGCACGCCTTGAATGCATCTGTGAGCAGCTCAACCTTGAATTTGCCGAGCTGGTGCAGACCATGCAAACCGAAGAGCGCCGCCTGCAAGAGCTTACCCAGGCACAAGAGCAGAGTATTGCTGACGACCCCAAGCTATTCTTGATTGCCGTTTGCGTAATCAATGGTTATAGCTTTGCTGAGATTCATCATCAGTATCAGCTAAGCGAAGCGGAATGCACCCAGCAACTGCTTAAGCTTGAACGGCTTGCCCTTATCCAGCTGTTGCCGGGTAACCGAATTAAACGCAGAGTAGCGCCTAATTTTCGCTGGCGGCCTGGCGGCCCTATTCAGCAGTTCTTCCAGCAACATATTGCCAACGACTTTTTTCGCTCACGTTTTGACAGCGAAAGCGAAAAGCTGCTGGTCCTCAACGGCCTGCTCTCCCGGGCGGGTAACGACGAGTGGCAACAGATCATGCAGCGGCTGGCCAAGGAGTTCCATGAACTCTGTGAACGGGAAAGCAGCCTGCCCATCACTCAGCGCTTTGGTACTACCTCGGTGCTCGCGGTGCGCCAGTGGCAGCATGGGTTGTTCAAGGGCTATGCGCGTAAGCTTCCGCAACAATAGAGTGATGAAGGCGAGTGGGCAACAAGCAACGACGGCGTGTTAGTACGTACTGACGCGGTCAGGTAAACTGCCCACCTTTTATCGTTGCCTTGTTCGCAGAGACTCATCATGACCCGTTATCTTTTCAGCAACCGTAGCTTTCTTTATGAATAGAACCGCGTTTAAAGCCCTGGCCTGCCCGCTTGATGGCGACCCGCTGACTCAAGCCGAAGGCGCTTGGCGCTGCGCGGCCGGGCACAGTTTTGATATTGCCAAACAGGGCTATGTGAACCTTTTGCCGGTTCAAAACAAGCGTTCAAACGACCCAGGCGATAGCAAGGCCATGGTGTCTGCCCGACAGCGTTTTCTGAATGCCGGGTATTATCAGCCCATTGCAGACGCTATCAATCACGCTGCCTTGAGCGGCGCGCCGGAAGATATGCCGCTTAGCTGTCTGGATGCCGGTTGTGGTGAGGGCTATTACTTGCGCCAGCTGGCCCAGGCGGCATCTGATAATACCCAGCTTGAGCTGATTGGCCTGGATATTTCCAAATGGGCGGCCATGGCCTCGGCCAAACAGAGTTTTCATAAAGAGCAGGGTCGTCAAAAAGACCCGTCTGCCACTTGGGTAGTAGGCAGTAACGCTAACTTGCCTGTGCAATCTGCCTCGCTGGATAGGCTGCTATGCATGTTCGGCTTTCACGTGATGAGCGAGTTTGCCAGGGTGCTCAAGCCGGGGGGGATACTGTTACAGGTAGAAGCAGGCGCAAATCATTTGCGCGAGCTGCGCGAAATCATTTATCCAACGCTCAAGCCTGAGCGCAGTGGTGAGCAGTTAGTGCCGGAAGGATTCACTGCGCAAGTAGCTGAAACGGTCAGTTACTCGCTCACACTGAATGGTAAAGAGTCCATTGCGGATCTGCTGGCCATGACCCCGCATCTTTATCGGGCAAGCGCTGAGGGCCGCGAAAGAGCGGCAGCACTGGAGACACTCACCGTGAGTGTTGATGTGCGAGTGAATAAATGGATTAAAAACGCATAGAAGAAGGGCAGGCAAGCCGTGGTTGGCGGCTTGTTTGGTTTGGTTACAACTTTACTGAACCCAAACGCAACAAGGCCCGCCGAAGCGGGCCTTGTCAGTCAGACCCTAAGGTCTGAACAAACACTTAATAATAAATATTAAGAAGTTTGCTTGATGTTAGAAGCCTGAAGGCCTTTTTTACCCTGGGTAACGTCAAAAGAAACGCTAGCGCCTTCTTGAAGGGTTTTGAAGCCGTCAGACTGAATTTCGGAGAAGTGTGCAAACAGGTCGTCGCTGCCGTCAGAAGGAGCGATGAAACCGAAGCCTTTAGTGTCGTTGAACCATTTAACTGTGCCAGTTGCCATGATTAAATCCTTTCGCGCATATGCGCTGTAATGATGTTCCTGGTATTACCCAGATTAAGTAGCGGGTGAAACAAGGAATACAATATCAGGCTTGCCGAAAAAGATCGTACACTTCTGAAACCATGCTGCTTGCTAACCAACTGACGCTACAGTGTCACGATTGGCGTCGCGCGTCAAAGGCTTTTTGTATTTATTTTCCAGGCCGAGGCAATATTTCCTTCTTTCTTATCCGCTGACGGCTTGCCGTGCGCTAAGTATTTAATACTAATTGCTTAATGACTCCGCGGGCCCATGGTGAGCTGCACTAGTGCCCCAGCGGCTGCTAGCGCACTGGCGCTTACAGCAAGTATCCAGACAGGTAGCGCGCTGGAAAGCATAAGCCCACCAGCTGCCGCCCCAATAGCGCTACCCAGGTATAGGGCTGATTCATTCAGCGCCACCGCGAGATTACCATCGCCATGCTGTTGGCGAACGCGCATTAGCGCATTATTTTGCGGTACCTGTAACGCCCAGCCAACGGCTCCCCATAAGCTGATAGGCACAAGCGCAAGCCATGGGTGCAGGGAGGCGGCGACTGGCAGGCTAATCAGAGAAACTGCCAATAACAGCATAATCACCAGCACAACCCTGGAGCCTTGGCTTTTATCCACAATCGGGCCAATTAAAAAGCTGCCCAGAATCCCGCCGACGCCCCAAACCCATAGGTAGAGCGCGATAGACGCGGTTTCGCCGGAAGGGGATGCCGCCATAAACGGAGCAATAAAGGTATACATGCCAAGGCTTGCTATGGCACCCAAGAGCGAGACGGCCAAAATGGTCAGCGTGGCGGGGTGCTTCAAAATAGGCAGCTTGCGCCACAGTGAAACATAAGGCGCAGCGGGAATGTCGGGTAGCTTAAGGTAAAGGCCTGCCAGGGAAGTCGCGCCGAGCAGTGCAATCAGCCACATGGCTGATGTCCAGCCCAGTTGCTCGGCGAGTAACAGACTAAGCGGCACGCCAAGTACCGTGCCGCTTGCCATGCCGCCCATAATGACCGCGATGGCTTTGCCGCGCTGCGCTTCAGGCGCCAGCGTCGCTGAGGCCGCAATTCCCAATGCCAGATAAACCCCGGCTCCCACGCCCGCCAGCGCTCGCCAAGCCACTAGCATTGCAAAGCTTGCGGCCAGCGCACTTGCCACATTCGCCACAACGAAAAGTGCTAGCGCGATAATTAACCCCGTTCGCTGCTGATTGCCTGGGAGCAGCGCAACTGCGATGGGCGAAATCAGGCCATATGCCAGCGTAAACGCCGTCACTAACTGTGCCGCCATCGCATCCGAGACTAGAAATGCAGAGGTGATCAGGGGAATAAGCCCTGCGGTGACATAGGACGCCATACCTAATGAAAAGGCGCCCAAGGCAATAAGATAAATCGATAGTCGAGAAGAAAACGCCATCAGGCTCTCCAGTCAGGCTCATTATGTACTTGTTAGCGTGTGTTGCTGACCGCTACCAAGTGGTGAAGGCGCTATTCTGGAGAGGCTTTAAAGGGGGTACAATTTAACTATTTATACTATTACTAAAGGCAATAAGATGGCGCTGGAACGTTCGTTAAAACGCACCCGCACAGAGCTAGGGGAGTTTTTACGCAGCCGACGTGAGCAGGTAACACCGGAAGAGGTTGGCTTGCCCGTGGGCAAGCGGCGCCGCACGCCGGGGTTACGCCGTGAGGAGGTGGCAGCACTCGCAGGGGTAGGCTTGACCTGGTACACCTGGCTGGAGCAGGGTCGAGATATTCGCGCCTCGGCGGATTTTCTCGACCGTCTTGCGCGCACGCTAAAGCTCGATGCCATTGAGCGACGTCATCTTTTTTTACTGGCGCATCAGCGTCTTCCCGCTGAACCGGGGAAAACCTGGTGCAGTGTACCGCCGCTGGTACATCGCCTGATGAACGACTTGCCCACGCGGCCTGCGTACGTGTTGAATTTACGTTGGGATGTGCTGGCCTGGAACCACGCCGCAGCTCGTCTGTTTGGCTTCTCCGAGCATCCTCCGGAGCAGCGTAACCTGCTATGGCTACTGTTTATGGATACGGCTACGCGCGCTCTTTTCGACCCCTGGTAAGCGCAGGCACGGCAACTGCTTGCCAGCTTCAAACGTGATGCGGCCCGTGCGCCTGAAGACCCGGCAATCAATCAACTGATCAAGACCTTGGTGAAAGTGGATCCGGATTTTAAAGCGTGGTGGGCAGGGCAGGATATCCACGGGCCTTGTCATGGCATTCGCCATTTTCATCTAAAGCCGTTAGGAGCGATCGATTTTGAACATACCTCGCTGATCGTCGATGAAGACCGCCATCTACGGCTGGTCTACTACGCCGCTCGCGACACCGTTCAAGACGAGGCGTTTGACCACTGGCTTCAGGAAGGCCAAACGCCAGTGGCATGATTAGCGGTTCGTGGCTGGCTCCAGTACCCAGCCGTCTGATGTGGCGCGCAGATAATCGGTCAGTGCCAGGTGGCGTAAGAAATCCTGGTCATGAGAGACCACTACCAGCGCGCCAGGGTAGCCTCTCAGCATACTTTCGAGTGCCTGTAGCGAGGGCAGGTCGAGGTGGTTGCTGGGTTCATCCAGCAGCAATAGCTGCGCGGGCGGGTCGGCATAAAGCGCGCACGCCAGCGCTACCTTGAGCTGTTCACCGCCGCTTAGCTTTGCGCAGGCAACGCTAATTTTCTCAGCCGTAAGCCCAAGGTGTACCAGCCGGGTTCGCAGCAGGCTGACAGGTGCCGCTCGGTTGGCCGCTTTTAACTGCTCTATAGCGCTCTGGGTTTTATCCAGTTGGGCCAGGTGTTGATCGAGATAGGCGCTTTTGACATGAATACGGCTTTCGCCTGTTTGGGGTAGAAGTTGCCCCGCCAGGAGTTTAAGCAGTGTGGATTTACCCGAGCCGTTGGAACCAACAATGCCTAAACGCTGCTGTCCTTGCAGGCTGAGGTTAAGCTTTCCTGCAACGTAAGAAAGCGTGATATCGGTTAGTTCAGCAATCATCCGCTTGGCAGGCTGCACGGCAATGTCATGTAGCGCGATATTAGCATCTTCAGCAAGCTGCTCCCGCGCTTGCTGGATAGCGCTTAGGTGCTGGCTGTGTGTTTCTGCCTGCTGGCGGGCGAGGCGGCCGACGGAAAGTTCGCTGCGCGCCTTTTGGCGATCCAGCAGGATTTTTGCCTGATTGGCATCGCGCCGCTGGCGGTTGCCACGTGCCTGACGCCTTTCCTGACGTTCCTGCTGCTGATTCAGTGCGCGCTCTGCACGTTTTTTGTCTTTTTGATGGTGTTCAAGGTTCGTTTGAGCCGCTGCCTGTTCACTCGCCTTTTGTTCGGCGTAAAAGGAATAATTACCGCCGTAACTGCGTAGTCCAAGCGGCGACAGCTCCACGATACGCGGCAGGTGAGCAAGCAGTTGTCGGTCATGGCTGACAACCAGCAGCCCTTTGGGCCAATGGGTCAACTGCTCGATAAGCGCTTCCCTGCTCGGGCCGTCCAGGTGATTACTGGGCTCATCCAGAATAAGAAAGTCCGCCCTGGATAACAGCACGCCGATCAGGGCAACGCGCATGGCTTGGCCGCCGCTCAATGTCGCGGCCGGGGCTGTCGCGTCAAGGTGTGCAAGGCCACTGTGCTCTAGCTCTCGCTGTAAGGTCTGGCGGATATCCCAACGATCACCCAGCGCATCAAAGTCGTCTGGATGTGGGCTGCCCGCCTCAATACGGGCAAGTGCTGCTAAAGTGGTGCCTACGCCTGCCAGGTCGGCTAGCGTGCCGGAGGCTTCTTGGGTAACGCGTTGCGATAAATAGCGCACTTCGCCAGTGCTCATGCAGCGCCCCGTTGAAGGTGCGATTTCGCCCGCCATTAGCCTGGCCAGCAGCGTTTTACCCATGCCGTTACGCCCTACCAGGCCCGTGGGCGTGGTGTCGAAGGTTTCCGTTAACTCGGAAAACAGAAGGCGACCGTGGGGTAGCGTATAAGAAACGCGATCGAGCGAGATAAACGTCTTCGTCATCGGATGTACCTATCAATGCCTGACATTCCCCTTTTAATAAGGGACGGAGAACGTGGCCGTCGAAAACAGGACGGCGGCATTAATAGCGCATTGGACGAATACCTTTAATAAGAGAGAGGGCCTCTAGCCTAGTCAACTTATGTTGCTTTTCCAAGCCTTTCGCCGCGCTGCAGTGGGTTCAGGTTCGGCGTAAGCTGGCTCTTCTTTAAACAAGCTTCCATGGTTCTGTTGTATATAGAGGTTGTATTTTAGCTCCGGCTACTTAGAGTGACGTTTTCAGTTGACGGGCTCTATTGAGCCCTTTTGGTAAAGGTGAATGCATGACGGCACTGTTGAAAGGGTATATGCGTTCTTCGTTGATCTTACGGGTCACGATTGCACTGTTACTGGGGCTGGTCGTTGGTTTGTTTGGCGGTGACGCAGTCGCCACCTGGCTTGGCCCGGTGGGTGATCTGCTGCTGCGCCTACTGACGTTTCTTATCGTGCCTATCGTGCTGTTTACCCTGATGGTGGGTATCAATCGGTCGCGCGAGGGGAGCGTAGGGCGCGTGGGAGGCAAGGTGTTTGCCTACTATCTCGTCTCCACGGCGCTGGCAATTGTCGTGGGGCTGAGTGTGGCCTCGCTGTTCAGCCCAGGAAGCGGCATGACGCTGGATGAAAACGCCAGCTTCACGGCACCGGAAAACCCGGGCCTGGTCGATGTCGTTCTCGGTATCGTGCCGAGCAACATTATCGGCGCCTTTGCCGAACAGAATCTGCTGGGCATCATTTTTACTGCGCTGGTGTTCGGGTTTGCGCTGTTGAAACTTCGCCAGCAAGCCACCCAGCCAGGCAGTGCCGAGCGCTTGTATGAAGTAATCGAAGGATTGAACGACGTCACGCTCAAGGTCATGGCCGGCGTGCTGCACGTGGTGCCCATCGGTGTGTTCGCCATTGTGGCCGAGACGGTCAGCCAGCAGGGCCTGGAAACGCTGCTGTCGTTGGGCGATATGGTGATGGTGTTGTATATCGCGCTGGCCCTGCAGCTTTTAATCTACTGCGTGATCATGCGCCTGTTCGGGGTAAAGCTTCGGACCTTCTTTCGTGAAGCGCGCACGCCCATGGCCACTGCGTTTGCCACCCAGAGCAGCTCCGGCACCTTGCCGTTGACCATCAATGCGGCACGGCGGCTGGGGATTTCGCGCAGCGTGTACGGGTTCAGCCTGCCGCTGGGAGCCACTCTCAATATGGACGGCGCGGCGATTCGCATCGCGATTTCCGCCGTTTTCGCCGCCAATGTGATCGGCGCGCCGCTCGATTTTGTCAGCATGGTGCAGATCGTGCTGGTCGGCACGCTGGTTTCGGTAGGTACCGCTGGCGTGCCCGGGGCGGGGATCATCATGATCGCCACGGTGTTTGCCCAGGTGGGGCTGCCCATCGAAACCGTGGTGCTGCTGACCGCCATTGATGCTCTGGTAGGCATGGGCGCCACGGCGTTGAACGTGACCGGCGATTTGGTAGGCACCACGGTGATCGCCCGAAGTGAAGGTGAGCAGCTCAGCGAGACGCCTGTTGAAACAGACGAGACTTCCGCCACGGTCATCAGCAAGGCGTGAGCGGCTAACCTACAGGAGTATCCGCGATGAAGGCACACGAGCAGATCTATCTGAACCGGGCCCTGGCGCTTGCAGAAGAGGCGCTTGAGGCGGGCGATGAGCCCTTTGGCAGTGTACTGGTCAGCGCCGAGGGAGAAATTCTAGCGGAAGACCGCAACCGCATTGCAAGCGGTGATGCCACTCAGCACCCCGAGTTCACGCTGGCGCGCTGGGCGGCCCAGCACATGACGCCCGAGGCGCGTGCCAACGCAACGGTTTACACCACCGGCGAGCACTGCCCCATGTGCGCGGCCGCTCACGGATGGGCCGGGCTTGGTCGCATCGTTTATATCAGTTCATCCGAGCAGTTAGGACGCTGGCTGGCGGCTCTGGGGGTGGCACCGTCGCCGATCAAGGCCTTGCCTATCGGTCAGATAGTACCGGCGCTTGAAGTAGAAGGCCCCATCGCCGGTCTGGATGAAAAGGTTCATGTCCTGCATCAGCGCCGCCACGCAGGCTAAGCTTTCGCAGGCTAGGCTTTACGAGAAAGTGGCTTACGCTCGCCTAGTGGTTTTTTCGTGCAACCCCTAGTAATTAAATACCGCCCAAACGAAACAGCCCGAGCCATTGGCTCGGGCTGTGGGTAACGGGGTAAGCGTTCCTAATGCTTCAGAATGACATAAAACGCGTGAATGACGCCTGGAATAAAACCAAACAGTGTCAAAATGATGTTGAGCCAGAAATGTCCCTTTAGGCCAACTTCAAAAAAGACGCCTAATGGCGGCAAAATAATCGCGAAAATCATCTTGATAGGATCTGTTGCAGTAAACGCCATAAAGCCTCCTTTGCTTAATCGATACGTTACTCCTTGCAAGTGTAGACGCAGGGTTCACACTTAGCGAATGCGTCCACGTTAGTTAGACTTAACGTTTAGGTTGTGGTTCATCCAGAGTTACGCCGAATTATCAAAAAACCGATTATCAAAAAAACGATTATCAAAAAAAGGGAAGGGAATCCATGTATAAACTGTTGCCGCCGTCGCTAATGCTGACGGGTCTCGCGGTCTCAAGCCCCCTTTGGGCGCAAAACGAGCCAGCATCGGTACAGGCATTGCCTACGGTTGAAGTAAGCGCACCGCGTTTGGCGCGTGAGCTTTACGCAACGCCGGCGGCGGTTTCCACCGTGGACCAGGAAACCATCGCCCAGGGCCAGCAGCGTGTTCGGCTGGATGAAACGCTGGTCGGTGTGCCCGGCGTTTTCATTCAGAATCGCGACAACTTTGCCCAGGGCCAGCGGATTGCCATTCGGGGCTTTGGTGCCCGCGCCCCGTTTGGGGTGCGTGGGATTACGGTGATGGTCGATGGCATTCCCTATACCTTGCCCGATGGTCAGGCGCAGCTGGACGCGATTGATCTGGATAGCGCCGAGCGTATCGAAGTCATTCGTGGGCCTTCGTCGGTGCTTTACGGCAACGCCGCGGGCGGGGTGATCGATGTGACCACCGCCGATGGGCGCGAAAACCCGGGTACGCGCCTGCGGGTGGAGGCGGGCAGCGACGGGTATCGTAAGGCGTCCCTGCAAACCGGTGGTTCGCAGGGCGACTGGTCGCACAACGTCAGTTTTTCAGCGCTCAATGTGGATGGCTACCGCGATCAAAGCTCAACCGAGAAATACCTGCTCAATGCCAAGCTGCGTCGCGAGCTGGGTAGCGAGCGGGCGCTGACGGCGATTGTGAATCTTCTGGAAAACCCTCGCTCGGAAGACCCCGGCGCGCTGAATGCTGGTGAAGTGGCAAGCGGTCGGCATCAGGCCGCGCCGAATTCGCTGGCGCTGGACGCCGGGCAGAATGTCGATCAGCAACTTATCGGCTTGCAGTACGAGGATTTGTCCGCAGGGCCAGGTGAGTTCTACCTGAAAGGCTTTATCGCTCGGCGTGATTTTGAACAGCAACTGCCCTATGTGGGCGATAGCCGTATCGGCTACCAGCGTGACTATATGGGCGCGAGTGCCGAGTATCATCATGAAATCGCCCTGGGCGAGCTGCCGTTAAGCTATGTGGCGGGGGTGGACGTGGCCCGTCAGGACGATGATCGCTTCCGGCGCGACGTCAATGCTCAGGGCGGCGTAGGTGAGCAGGTGGCGGATGAAACCCAAACGGCAACCTCTACCGGGGTATTTGCTCAGGGTGATTTGGGACTCACCGAGCAAGTAACGCTTTCCCTGGGCGCGCGCTTTGATCGTGTTGATCTGGATGTGGATGATCGGTACTTGGCCGATGGTGATCAAAGCGGCGAGCGTACCTTTAATGAGTGGAGCGGCTCCGCCGGGCTAAGCTATCGCTATCGCCCTCAGCATCAGGTGTATATCAACACCGGCACTGCGTTTGAAACGCCGACGTTCTCCGAGTTCGCCAACCCGGCTGGCGGTGGGTTCAACCCGTCCATTGAGCCGCAAAAAGCCTGGAATCGTGAGGTGGGTACGCGGGGATATATCGAGCCGCTGGCCATGGATTACGACCTCGCCCTGTTCTCGGTGCGCGTACGCGATGAGCTGGTACCTTTTGATGAAGGTGGGCGTACCTTCTACCGGAATGCGGGCGATACCAACCGCGATGGCCTGGAACTTTCCCTTGGCTGGCAGTTAGCGGACCAGTGGCGTTTGAACAGCGCGTTAACCCTGGCTCGCTATGAGTTTGACGAGTTTGCCACGCCCAGCGAGCGCTTTGACGGCAATCGCATCCCCGGCTTACCCGAGCAGACCTGGGTCAATCAGCTAACTTGGGAGGGGCTGTCACACCGCTTTGCCACGCTTGAAACCCAGTACGTGGGTGACATGGTGGCCGACAATGCCAATGAAACGGAGATTGACAGCTATTGGCTGGTCAACCTGCGGGTAGGCGATGGCTGGCAACTGGGTGGCGATACGTTGTTAAACGCTTACGTGGGCGTGCGTAATCTGTTTGATGAAGACCACTATGCCAACGTGCGCTTGAACGGCACCTTTGGGCGTTTTTATGAGCCGGCGCCGGGGCGCAGTGTTTACGGCGGTTTGGAAGTACGCTTTTAAGCTTTCAGAAAATAGTTTTCAGAAAATAAAAGTGGCAATAAAAACGGGCAGCCTTTGGGTCTGCCCGTTTTCGTGTCGGTCGACTATATCGGTCGGTAAGCCTTACTCGGGTAAGGCATAACCGATCACGTAGTCACCCATCAAGGTACCAAAGGTTCCGTGACCACCGGCCGTTACCACAACGTACTGACGGCCATCGGCGCCGGTATAGGTCATGGGCGTGGCCTGGCCACCTGCAGGCAGGCGAGCTTTATAAAGCTCTTCACCGGTGGTGATATCGTAACCCCGCAGGTACTGATCCAGCGTGCCCGACATAAAGGTAACACCGCCTGCGGTGGTCAGCGGGCCGCCGAGTGCCGGAACACCCACGGGCAGGCCAATCGGCAAGCCAAGGGGCATGCTGTCGCGGGTGGTGCCGTTACGATGTTTCCAGACGACTTCCGCACTTTGCAGATCGATACCCGTTACATCGCCCCAAGACGGTGATTGGCAGGGCAGATCAAAAATCGACAGCAGCGGGCCTAGCTCAACAGCATAAGGTGCGCCGGCGTTGGGCTGAAGGCCCTGTTCGCTGGCCGAGCCCTGGCCCTCTTCCACTTCGTCACGCGGAATCAAACGTGAAACAAAGGCGAGGTACTTGGCGCCGGTGAACAGTGCCTGACGTTCAGGATCGACCGCGACGCCGCCCCAGTTCATTACGCCGACGTTACCCGGGTAAATAATGCTGCCTTCCAGCGACGGCGGCGTGTACTGGCCTTCATAGCGCAATGAATTGAACTGAATACGGCACATCATCTGATCAAAGGGCGATGCGCCCCACATATCGCGCTCGGTAAGCGGCGGTGGCAATAGGTTCAGCGCTGAGCGTGGCTGTGTTTCTGCCGTCCAGTCACCCTCTACTGCGCCTTGAGGAACGGGGATTTCTTCAATCGGGACAATGGCTTCACCGGTTTCACGGTTGAGGACATACAGGCTGCCTTGCTTGGTCGGCTGAATCACCGCAGGCTGGGTGCCTTCATCGGTTGCCAGGTCAATCAGCACGGGCTGGGCTGGCATATCCATATCCCAAAGGTCGTGATGAACAAACTGATAGACCCAAGCCACCTGGCCTGTTTCGAGCTCAAGCGCGACCAAGCCCGCACTATAGGTTTCATCGTTTTCGGTACGATCCGCGCCGTACTGGTCGGGCGTGGCGTTACCCATGGGCAGATAAACCAGGCCTAGCTCTTCATCAACGCTGATCGGCGGCCAGACATTAGGCGAGTTGCGGGTATAGGTTTCCCCGTCTTCGATAGGCGTGGTGTCATCCGGGTTACCGCTATCCCAGTTCCAGACCAGCTCGCCGGTGCGTACGTCAAAGGCACGGATAACGCCAGACGGCTCATCGGTTGAGCTGTTATCGGTGACGTGACCACCTAGAATTACCAGGTTTTCAGTCACGGTGGCAGGCGAGGTGGAGTAGTAGCCGCCCGGATCAAAACCGCCGATATTGCGCGTTAGCTCCACCTCACCGTTTTCACCAAACCCTTCGCAGCGTTCGCCGGTATCCGCATTAAGCGCGATCAGGCGGGCATCGGCGGTAGGCAGGTAAAGGCGACGCGGACACATGACGTCAGTCTGGCTGATGATCGCCGAGGGAGCATTTTCACCCTCATTCGCAGCGGTGGTTTCAAAGCCACCCAGCAGCGAAACATCGATGTCAAAAGCATCGCTGTCGGCAAACAGCGCGGAAAGCTCGTCGGTAGTATCTGTGTCAATGGCAGCGTCGGCGCTTTCACCACTGGTGGCGTAGTTGGCTGCATCATAATAGGCCAGGCCGCGGCAGGTCATGTGCGCCCAGCCGGAGAAGTCGTCGGCGCCCTGGGTGCTGATTTGTGGGTCGAATTCCCAGATCGTTTCACCGGTTTCCGGGGAAAGCGCCATGGCGCGGCTGTGTGATGTGCAGATATACAGGCTGTCGTTAACCTTCAGCGGCGTATTCTGGTTAGTGATTTCAGGCGGAGCGTTGGAGCCGGGCTCATCGCCGGTTTGAATACGCCATACTTCTTCGAGTTCACCGATATTGTCTGGGGTAATCTGGCTAAGCGAGGAGTAGTGCGTGCCTGCATTGGTGCCGCCATAGGCAGGCCAGTCGTCACCGGCTACCTGGGCCGGGTTCACATCGCCACTTGTGCGGTTCTCTGCGAGGGTGCCCTCTATCTGGGCCGGGTCATCCATCAAACTGGCAATGGCCACCACGATGGCGGCGGCAATGCTGGCCGTCAGCGCAAGACTTCCGCCGCGTGAGTGGAGCGGTTTGCGCCACCAGGGCAGCAGCATGATAATGCCGATGAGGGCAAGAATGGCGACCCGAGGCACCAGTTGCCACCAATCCAAACCGACTTCCCACAATGCCCAAAGCAGTGTGGCAATTAAAATCAGGGCGTAAAGCCAAAGCGCAGCGCCGCGGCGCATGGCAAGCAGCATGCCGCTAGCCGCAATGCCAATGCCGGCAATCAGGTAATAGGCGCTGCCGCCTAAGCTAAGCAGCTTGCCGCCGCCGATGGCGAGTGCCAAGCCAGCAACAATAAGCAAAAGACCTAGCAGCAAGGCAGGCCATTTACCGCGAGTTCGCTTGTTTTCATCCATGAGAGTTCCCCTGTTAGCAACGTATTAAGGGTTAGCAGGCGATGGCGCCAGCTAACCGCTGGCAACGTGCGCTAACCCATCAGTCGGTGCAAACGATGGGTTAAAACACATTGGCTTGACGGTTATTTTAATTATCAATTCGCTTTTGGTCGAACTGATTTGAGAATTAATCTTGGCCAAAAAAAACAGGGCCGTCCCTCAAGAGGGCGGCCCTGCACATTACTCAAGCAGCGTACGCTTAGAAACAGCGGTATTAATCTGTCAATTTAACCAGCATCTTGCCTGTATTGCCGCCTTGGAACAGTTCCAGAAACGCATCGGGTGTCTGTTCCAGACCCTCTTTAACCGTCTCTTTATAATCGATATCGCCTGCGGCTACCTGCGGTGCCACTTCTTTAAGAAACTCGGGGTAATGCTCCCAGTGATCTGCCACGATGAACCCTTGCATCCTGGCTTTACGCACAACCATCTGCGACAGATTGCTGGGCCCCGGCGTGGGTTTTTCAGCATTATAGGTATCGATCATGCCGCACACGGCAATGCGAGCGCCTTCATTTAGCTGGCTTAACGCCGCTTCCAGGCAAATGCCGCCGACATTTTCGTAATACACATCGATGCCTTCCGGGCTTGCAAGCTGTATAGCGTCGCTGAGCTCTTGGGCGCCCCGATCCTTATAGGTAACCGGCTCCACGCCCAGCGATTCAAGCCAGGCGAGCTTATGTGCGGCGCCGGCAATGCCCACTACATGACAACCTTTAGCCTTGGCCAGTTGAACTACCAATGAGCCAACGGCACCGCTTGCCGCACTTACCAGAACGTTGTCACCGGGGCGGCATTCGGCAATAAGATTAAGGCCGGTCCAGGCCGTCATGCCCGGCATGCCCAGCACTCCAAGGTACGCTTGCTCGGGCACCTTGGCATCAGGCAGTGGATAAACGCCTGCCGAAGAAATCTGTGCAATATCGCGCCAGCCGCCCATGTGGCTCACGATGTCGCCCTCTTTCAGGCGCTCATCGTTTGAGGCGATCACTTCACCAATCGCACCGCCTTCCATGGGCTGGCCAAGACGAAAGGGCGCAACGTATGTGTGCTGACCGCTCATGCGGCCGCGCATGTAGGGATCCACGGAAAGCCAGCGGTTGCGAATGCGCACTTCGCCCGGATTGAGCTCAGGGAGTTCCTGGGTTTTTAGAGTAAACAGCTCGCGCTCGGGCAGGCCGTTGGGATAGTCGGTAAGCGTAAAATAACGCGATTGCATGGGTGCCTCCTGCAAAGCCATGTCGGATCAATGTACTTGCAGCATAGAGATCATTAACCTGCTTGCAAGTTCGTTATTTTTTTACAGTGTCGTTTTTTTTGGCAAAAAAATAGGGCGCTCTGTTGAGAGCGCCCTATACGATATTACGAACAGCGTGACTAGAATTGCGTTGAGCGGCTAAGGGGTACCACACACTTACGGGTATGTTATCCGTTAATCCAGCAACGTGACCATAACAGGGGCCGTACCACGGCGCAGCATACCTAATGCACGGGCTGCCCGCTTTGAGAGATCAATAATGCGTCCTTGAACAAACGGACCGCGATCATTGATCAGTACCTCTACTTCTTGCCCGGTATCAGGGCGGGTCACCAGCACTTTCGATCCAAACGGCAGGCTTGGGTGAGCGGCCGTTAGTGCCTGCTGGTCAAAGGCTTCTCCGCTGGCAGTGAGAGCGCCTTGAAAGCGGTCACTGTAGTAGGAGGCAACGCCTTCTTGTCCATCTATATCGTTTGCGAACGCGCTATTTGCTGTAATAGCTAAAAGCAATACAGCTAAACAACTCGTTCGGAGTAGTCGTGTAGGGGCTCCCATTGGAGTACCTCAGTTATTCGTGTCGAGAGTCTCGCAAGTTTCAATGAGGTGCCGGATCGGCGAAGCGATGGTAACGCGCCTGGATAAGCTCGGCAAGCTTTAAGACGTTCGACGCAATTGGCCCCAAAATTACGTTTTTTCTGCTGCTTGCGTTATGCCCTTTTATTTCAGCGGTTTAAAGAGATAGGTCAAAATATAAGTAAAGTTGTTTTGGTACATTAAAATGATATCGCTCATTGAGCATTTTACTTACCATTGCATATGGTTAAGTACTGAGAAACAACCCACTGTTTTATCTTTTATCAAGGGCGCACTAATGGCTAAATCCTCTCCTTTTGCATTAATAGTGGTTGCGGCAGGCGGTGCTGTTGTCGGCTTTTTAGTCGCCCAGAGCCTGCCTTCTGAAACGTTTGCATCTGACCCCGTATCGGCATCAGAAACGGCTGAGCAAAGCGCAACGCCTAGCGCATTAGCAGAGCTTGAAAGCGTGACGCTGGGCGAACGCATGGCAGGAGAAATTACTTCCAGCGACATGCTTAACGGTAACGATGGCAGCCGCTATGACCGTTACGCAATCAGCCTGGAAGAGGGAGATCTGGTCGAATTTAGCCTGCGTGGCGCCTTGAACGGTGTGGTCGCGCTTTATGATGATCAATTGCAGTTGCTCAGCAACGCGCCCACCGCCCGCCATCGTATTGAAGAAAGTGGCGATTATATGGTGGTGGTCAGCGGTGCTGATGGAAGCAGCTACGGGCCTTATACGCTCAATAGCCGAGTAATTGAGCTAAGTGGCGATAATGCTCTGAGCGTTGATGCTCCCTTGGACAGCTGGCTGGATGGCTCGTCGAGCGAATTTACCCTGACCATCGAAGAAGCGGGTATGTATCAGGTCGAAATGCGTTCTGATGAGTTTGACGCCTATCTGGTGCTCGAAGGTCCTAATGGCTATCGGCGTGAAGATGATGATAGCGCCGGGAATCTAGATGCCCGCATCTCTGACTTTCTGGCCCCCGGCGATTACACGCTGACTGCCAGCGCCCCTTATGGTGAAAGTGCGGGCCTTTTCACATTGTCGGCTGAACCGCGTGAACTGCCAGGCGATGGCGAGCTGCGTAACGATGGCACGATTGCGCCTAGCGACTCGTTAAACGGCTGGTTTAGTGGCCAAGAGCTTACCTATCAGGTAGAGGTGGAGGAAGCGGGCATGTACCAGATTGATATGGCCTCTGACGATATCGATGCCTATCTGGTGCTTGAAGGCCCTAACGGCTATTACCGTGAAGACGATGACAGTGGCGGTAACCTGGATGCACGCATTGCCGACTTTCTTGAGCCGGGCACCTATCAGTTAACCGCACGCACTGCGTACGGCAACGATAGCGGGCTGTTTAGCGTTACCATGGAGCCACGCGAGCTGCCGGAAGGCGTTGAGCTGCGTAACGACGGTGCGCTAACGCCGGATGAAACGTTAAGCGGCTGGTTTAACGGTGAATCGCTGACCTATCAGCTTGAGCTTGATGAAAGTTCATTGGTAACGGTGGATATGCGCTCCAGTGATTTTGATGCTTACCTGGAGCTTGAAGGCGAAGGCGTAGCTTACAGCGACGACGATGGTGGCACCGGCACCGATGCACGCCTGCAGCAACAGCTGCTACCGGGCATGTATACGATCATCGCACGTGGCTTCAGCGGTATGGACAGCGGGCTTTTTGAGCTGGAAGTAAGCGCTGAGCCAACACAAATGCAGCCTAGTATGTAATTCGTTATAGCTTGAGATGATAACGCCCTTGTCCACTATGTGGGCAAGGGCGTTTACGTTTGGCTAGTCTCAATCTTAACTTGCGGCAAGAGTCGTAGAACAGGGAGGTAAGGCATGTCAGGTTGGAAAATAAGTGTATTCCCCATCACCGCATTGCTGTTAAGCGGTTGTCAGTCGGCTGAGACCGATATGAGTAATACCAGTCCCTTGGTATATCAGCCGTTGGAAAAGCAGTACGTTTCACCCGAGTGCCAGGGCGAGCACTGCTCAACGGTGCAGATATCAGCGTTAACATTTCCAGATGCCCCGACGCTGACGGATGAGTTGCAAACGCGCTTACTGACGCTTGCCATGGGCATTACGGATGGGGCCGAAACGCCAGCACAGGACTGGGATAGCTACGCCCAGGATTTCTTTGTGCGTGCTGACGAGGATCGAGACGTACTGCCGCAATTTATGGCCAGTGACGCGCAGCTGGAGGCTAGTATTTACGCCCAGCACGATGATCTTTTAGTGCTTGAGCTCACAAGCTACGTCTACCACGCCGGGCAAGCGCACGGTCTGCCGTCTACGGTGTTTATGGTCATTGATGAGCGCCAGCAGAGCGTTGTTAGCTTGAATGACATGTTGATAAGCGGTCAGCAGGAGGCGTTTCAAGAAGCATTGGCCCAGGCCCACAAGCGGTGGATGGCCGAGCTGGATTATGACGATCAATATGCCAAAAGCTGGCCACTAGGCGAAAACCATAATGCGGCGCCGCTGGAAGACAGCTGGGTGATCAAATACAACGTCTACGAAATTGCTCCCTACGCCGTCGGCCAGCCAGAACTCACGATACCCTTGGAGGCTTTACAAGGCGTGGCTAAGCCTCGCTATTTAGGCCCGTGAATTTACGCTAAATTCTTGTCCGCTGTCCTGATGCCGTCGACATTGTTATTGAGGTAGACCTTGATGAGCCGGCAGAAGAAAGCCAGGGCCACCCTCTAGAATATCGCTGGTGGTCCCTGGCTGAT
Source organism: Halomonas sp. 72 (assembly GCF_052379785.1). Taxonomy (NCBI): domain Bacteria; kingdom Pseudomonadati; phylum Pseudomonadota; class Gammaproteobacteria; order Oceanospirillales; family Halomonadaceae; genus Halomonas; species Halomonas sp. 72. The sequence continues at coordinate 401,270 of NZ_JBQSYY010000002.1, forward strand.
TTGCACAACGCTACTGACAATGCGTTTACACCGAGCTGGCTGCCTGAATTGTTGGCCAGCGTGCAGGTGAGCGAACCGCCGTTGTCGCCTTCTTTATCGGCCAGCGTTTAAGCAGCCAATAACCACCAGCAGGGCGGCGGTGGGTAAGCGCCAGTCGAGTACGCTTACGCCAGCGAGCACCAGCAAGAAACCCGCTAAAATGGGTACGCCATAAGCAAGGCTGCCCACTAAACTTGCATGTCCCCAACGCAGGGCTTTATCCCAAGCCACCATGGCTACTCCATACGGGCCCAAACCCAGTGCCACGCCAGCAAGCAGCGCTTCACTGCTGGGCAGAACAAGCTGACCTTCCATCCCGATGCTGGCAATAGTGGCGATTGCGCAGGCAATCAATAGCATGCGGGGTAGAAGAGGGGTAATCGAAACCGGGGCGGCCTGGCTTAACCATGAATAGAGTGCCCAGCAGCAAGCTGCCAGCAGGGCAAGCCCGTACCCTAACGTCGCGCCGCCCAAGCCATTACTGATCGCCTGCGGTATCAGCAGAATAGCCGCGCCTGAAAAGGCAATTAAAGCCCCGATAATACCTGCCAGGCGTATCCGGCCAAAGCGGCTCCACTGGCTTAACAGCACGAACAATACCGGCCAAGTGTAGGTAATAAGTGCAGCCTCGGCCGCCGGGGCAAGGCGCATGCCGATAAAGTAAGTGCTGACCGCGCCGAGTATCAACAGCGGAATACCGACCCAGATGCCCAGCTGCCAGTTCAAGCTGCAGCTTGTTACATTAACGCGGCGACTTAACGGCAGGGTGGCAAAGGCTCCCGCTAGCAGCGTTAACGCTGTTAGCTGAAGCGGAGAAGAGGTATGGGCACGTTCGGCAAGTAGTGGCGCCACGCTCCATAGGATGACGGCCACCAACGCGGCGCCAACACTATACCAACGAGGAAACACAATAGGGGAGTGAGTACGTTGCATGAGCGGTCTCCTTGCCTAGAACATGTGCAAAGCAGCATACTCGTCAATAACACATCACAATATCGATCTTTTGTGATTAATTTAATCAAGAATGGTGATATATGCGTGCGCCAACGTTAGATCTCACCCTGCTGCGTACGCTAGTGGCGATTGCCGATACTGGTAGCGTCACGGCGGCTGCCAAACGGCTGGATTACACCCAGTCCACCGTGAGCATGCAGCTTCAGCGGCTGGAGGCTCAGTTGGCGCTCAGCCTGCATGAACGTGAAGGACGGCGTATCCGCTTTACCCCTGACGGTGAGCGGCTGCTTACCCACGCGCGTCGCCTATTGGCGCTTAACGACGAAGCGTGGGGCGATATGCAGGCCCAGCAGGTGACCGGAGATTTGACCCTGGGCATTCCGGAAGACTACGCCTCGCTGTTGCCATCGGTGTTTGCTTACTTTCATCAGCTTTATCCGGCCGTCGGGTTAAAGGTAATCTGCGGAACAAGCGCGCACTTGGTCGAGCAGGTTAAAGCCGCCGAGCTTGATTTAGCCTTGGTAACACGCCAGCGCAACTCGCCGGGCGGTGATGTTATCCGCCGCGAGCCGTTGGTCTGGGCGGTGGGGGTTAACCAGCAGCCGCTACTCAGCGACCCGATACCGTTGGCCCTTTATTCGCCCGGCGCCGACGTATTTAGAGAAGTCGCCGAGCAGGCTCTGCATGGCGCGGGACGTAATTGGCGGGTGGCTTATACCAGTCAGTCCATGGCGGGGTTGGCGCCTATCGTCATTGCCGGGCTTGCCGTGGTAGTGGTAACGCGCAGTATGTTGACGCCTTCACTACGCCCGTTGGATGAAAGTAGCGGCTTGCCAGCCTTGCCCATGATTGAGTTGGCACTGCACCGTGCGCCCCACCGGCCATCAGAGCCGGCCCGGCGTTTAGGTGAGTTGATCCGTGAACAGTTAGCTGCCCCTAGTGAGGCGCTATAAGATCAAGCGCCAAGCGTTGAATGATTAATCGACTTAATATAGCTAGACTAAACGCCATATAACGTTGCTGCTAGGAGTGCTCAATGCACGAGCTGGATCACTACATTTATCCACACCGGGTACTGCATTGGCTGGTGGCGGGCGCCGTACTGCTTGCCTTGGCCAGTGGTTTAACCATCGGAACGGTCGGCTATGAACGTACGGTGACGCTGGTGGGCAATACGCTTACTAACCTGCTCTATACCAGCCATAAAACCTTGGGTTTAACGATTTTACTGCTGATGACCCTGCGCATTATTACCCGCTTGGCGTTTGTGGTGCCTGATCATGATCCGCCCTTGAATGCGTTTGAGCGCATTGTCAGCACTAGCGTGCATCATCTGCTTTATTTGGCGCTGGTTATTATGCCGCTGCTGGGTTGGGTCGCGACTGCCAGCGGTGGGTACCCGGTTGAGTTTTTTCACTGGCATCTGCCCGCTCTAATTAGCGAGCGCCCAGCGCTTTCTGACCAACTCTATATATGGCATGGGCGTCTTGGCTGGGCCATTTTGGTATTGATCGTGCTGCACGTGACGGGTGCGTTATTTCACTGGCGAAGAAAGCACGATAACGTCACCAAACGTATGAGCCTATTCGACTAGGTTTTAAATGACTAGGTTTTAAGTGACTAGTTTTAAGCGACTAGGTTTCAAGCCCAAACCCTCGCAGGGAGCGATGATATATGGGCCTGCAGATTGCCTTCATTATCGGTTTGGCTGCCGTACATATCTTCGCCAGCAGGCTACGTAAGCTAAGCGCTGTGCCCCGCAGCGCCTGGCTTTCGTTAGCGGGTGGCGTTTCTGTTGCCTATGTCTTTATCCATATCTTTCCTGCTCTAAGCGATGCCCACGAAACCATTAACGCCCATGGCCTGCTGGCGGTGCTGGAGCATAACGCCTATATCGTGGCGTTAATTGGTTTGGCGGTGTTTTATGGGCTTGAGCAAGTCGCCACCAAGTACTCCCATAAAGGCCAGCAGGAGAACCCGGTTAATTTTCAAAAGCTGAAAGGCGTTTTTTGGATACATATTGGCTCTTTCTCGCTTTATAACGCGCTGATCGGCTACCTGTTGGTTTATCGCAATAATGAACTTCCCGCCATCATCTTCTTCTTTTTGGCAATGAGCGCGCACTTTTTGGTCAACGACCAGGGGCTGGTGCGTCATCATCGGGATATCTACTTGAGCAAGGGCCGCTGGGTGCTGGCCGCGGCGGTTATCGTCGGTTGGCTGATAGGGTTAAGCGTGGATGTGAGCGAACCCATTATCAGCCTGCTTTATGCGTTTGTGGCCGGTGGGATCGTGCTCAACGTTTTGAAAGAGGAGCTGCCTGAAGATCGCCACAGCCGCTTCTGGCCCTTTGCGTTAGGTGCACTTAGCTGTACTGTTTTGCTGTCATTTTCCTAGAACCATACGGCTATTTCGCAGATGCTCATCTAATGCATTATTAAGCTACCGTCCGATAGCTGTGTCTGGACTGCCTCATTTGTAAATGAAAATCACTTTGCGCATTGACTTGACGGAGTAGTACGTCAAACTCTTCCGCTCATATTCCCGTCAGGAAGCGCTAATGGAGTTGCTGCAGGTTGTCTTTCGTCACTACCGCTGGCCGTTTTTAGGTGCCATTGGTTTAAGCCTTTTGAGCGCGGGCCTGGGGGTCGGCGTTATTGCCTTTATTAATCAACGCCTAATAGAGGTAGGCAGCCCCATGTCAGCGCTACCTCAGTTTTTGGGGTTGTTGGCGGTGCTACTGGTGGTGACTCTGGCTACCCAATTAGCCCTTACCTTGCTGGGCCACCATTTTGTTTATGATCTTCGCTCAAGGCTTGTCAAACGCATTCTGGATACGGATATCGAGCGCCTTGAACAGCTGGGTAATGCCACGCTGCTGGCGAGTCTTTCAAGCGATGTGCGTAATATCACCATTGGGTTTGTGCGCCTGCCCGAGCTCGTCCAGGGCGTGGTGTTAACCCTTGCCTCGGTTGCGTATTTGGCGTGGCTCTCACCGGAAATGGTGGTGATTACCATTGTATGGATTGCATTCACCATGGGGGTGGGCTGGGTGCTGGTATCCAAGGTATATCGGCATTTTAATCTTGTACGGGCAACCGAAGATCGCCTTTATAAAGACTACCAATCGGCAATTGAAGGGCGCAAAGAGCTGGCGTTAAACCGCGACCGGGCAAAGCGTTTTTTTGATGACAGCTACACTGCTAATGCCCGGGATTACCGCTACCATATTATTCGTGCCGATACGTACCACCTGAGCGCCGGTAACTGGTCCAACATCATGATGTTGGGGGCCATTGGTGTGGTCTTCTTTATGGCTAATGGGCTTGGCTGGGCAACACCAGCCGTGGCGGCCACGTTTGCATTAACCCTGCTGTTTTTACGCACGCCGCTTATTCAGGCGGTAGGTGCCTGGCCGACTCTGATTAGCGCCCAGGTGGCGTTTGATAAGCTGGCAAGCCTGAAGCTTGCCGACTATCAGCCGGGTTTTGAGGTCGATGATGCCTTTGCATCCTGGCAGCGTCTGGAACTTGTCGATGTGACCTACCACTACCCCTCTGGTGAGCAGGGCGAGGGGTTTCATGTCGGGCCGGTCAATTTAACCCTGGCGCGTGGCGAACAGGTCTTTCTGATTGGCGGCAACGGAAGTGGTAAATCTACCTTTGCGCGGCTGTTAACCGGACTGTACCGTCCGCAAAGCGGGCAGATCAAGGTCGATGGGCAAGTGCTTACGTCTGCGCAGTGGCATGCCTTTCGGGCGCGATTTGCCAGTGTATTTACCGATTTCCATCAGTTTGATCTGGCCATGAAAGCCGGCGGTGAAAAAGCCGATCCGATACTTATCGATACGTGGTTAAAGCGTCTGCAGATGCAGCAAAAGCTGCAGTGGGAGGGCGATAGAGTAATCAATACCCAGCTTTCCCAGGGCCAGCGCAAACGCCTGGCACTTCTGTTGGCTATCGCCGAGGAACGGGACATTCTATTGCTGGATGAGTGGGCCGCCGACCAGGATCCGCAGTTCAGGCGGCTATTTTATCGCGAACTGCTGCCCCATCTGCGTGATATGGGTAAAACGGTGTTTGCGATTAGCCACGATGACAGCTACTTCGTTCACGCAGATCGTTTGCTGGAAATGTCTCAAGGGCAGCTACGCGAGCTAACCGGCGAGCAGCGTGATGTGGCGAGCCAGGATGCCGTCGCCCAGATCAATCATTAAACCGTATTAGTTTACGTTGACCGCTTGCGAGCCACGCGGTCACAGCCTTCCAGCGGACAGTTACTGCAGACGCTGAACTCATCCAGCAAGTAGCGCAGGCAGCAAAGCTTGCGCACTTGCTTCACTTCATCACTGCCTTTGGGTGTAAACGTGCGCACCGGCTGAAACAGGGGATTACGCTGCCCGTTAAGGTGGCGTGATTCCAGCAGGGCCCGTGCGGCACTGAGCGCCTCTTGATTGACCTCAGGATGCTCAGCCAGCGCATTCACGTAGAAATTCAGGTAGCCGCCAGCCGCCGGCATTGCTCCAAAACACCCGTGGGGCAGCACCAGATATGGCGGCCAGACGTTCAATAAGCGGTGCCCAGTGTTGATCAATCAATTTGGCAAAGCGCTTACCCGGGGCTTGCGTATCCAACGGCACGCCTTCATCAGGGAGCCAAAGCTGCTTTGTACATCCCTGTTCATTAACGATCACATGGACATTATCGAGCCCGACCGGTAAATCGCGGTTGAGGATAAGTTGTGCCGCAAGAGTAGGCACGGTTAGCGCAACAAAATGCCATTTCGACCACAGCGACGTGATCGCACGCTTATCGCCGCCTGGGTAGCGTGAGGCATAAAGCGAAATGTCTTGTTCTAACAATGCGGGGTTGCGCCAGCGAGCTGCCTTAATCGCGCCTGCGGGTATTTCTGTGCCAATCAGCGGGGGAGTGAAGGGAGCTAAAGGGCCCTTATAACAGTCGGCCAACGAGGGCAGGGCAGCTGCAGTCTGACGTAACGCAAAAGACATAACCGGACTCCAACACTGGGCGCTGGGAAGCATGAATGTGGGCAGTTTAAACGATAATGCATATCAATAAAATATCAGATCAACGCTGAATGCGTCTATATATCAAATGAAAATGAGTTTGTTTTGTTGTAGCCTTTGCATCGCTGCCCTGCTGTTACCCCCTATTGCTCTTAAAAATAAGGAACACTCATGTCGCTGCCTTCCCCCTCCTGGCGCTCTTTCACCTTTGTACTGCTGGGCGCTTTACCATTGCCTGGCGCTGTATGGGCGCAAGCGCCCAATAACGACGCCGCGCTTGAAACCGTAACCGTTATTGGCGAAGCAACGGCGCGTGGCGATACGCCGACTTCGGCGTTTGCCGGTGGTCAGGTGGCAGCTGGCGCGCGTATTGGCACCTGGGGGCAGCGCGCGGCCGCCGATATACCCTTCAATGTGATCGGCTTTACCGCAGATTTAATCGACAATCAGCAGGCAAAAACGCTGGCGGATGTGCTGATCAACGATGCCTCGGTACAAAGCGGTTTTGGTTATGGCAACTTCGCTGAAAAGTTTCAGATTCGTGGTTTTGAGCTTGATGGTGATGATATCTCTTATGGCGGCCTCTACGGCGTATTGCCGCGCCAAGTGGTTGCCACCAACCTTGCCGAGCGCGTGGAGCTGTTTAAAGGCGCCAATGCTTTTGCCAATGGCGTGTCGCCGAGCGGCTCTGGGGTGGGCGGGGCGATCAATATTGAGCCCAAACGCGCCGCAGATGAACCCCTCACCCAGCTGACTACCGCGGTGACCGACAGCGGCTATGTGGAAAGTGGCGTAGAGCTTGGGCGGCGTTTTGGTACCGAGAATCAGTTCGGCGTGCGTACCAGTATCGAGCGAGGCCGGGGGGACAGCGCAATTGATAATGAAGAGCAGCGTGCAACGTCGGCCGTTGTGGGGCTGGATTATCGCGGTGAGCGTGGTCGTGCTTCGCTGGATATTGGCCACCAGGCCCATACCATCCAAAGCGGTCGTTCGGTGGTTCACGTAGGCGCTGGTATGGACAGTGTTCCCAATGCCCCTTCGGCAAGTACCAACTATGCACCCCAATGGGCCAATACACAGCTTAAGACCAACTTTGCCATGCTGCGCGGTGAGTACGACATGACCGACAGCTGGACGGCCTATGCAGCATTGGGTGGCAGCAATACCCGGGAAAACGGAACCTATGGATCGCCCACCGTCAATGGCGCGGATGGTGCCGCCACTGTCGGCCAGATGAGCGTGCCGTATCGCGCTGAGGGTGTCGGCGGGCAGGCCGGTTTACGCGGGGCCTTCGATACGGGAGTCGTCAGCCACCAGCTGGATCTGGGCTATTCAAGCATCTATCGCACCACTCGGTCGGCCTATGCAATAGCCTCCTCATCCTTGACGAATATCTACCAACCAGCCGACGTGGCTTTCCGGGAGCCTGGGTCGATAGGGGGTGATTTGGATGACCCGAACTTGCGTAGCCGCACGCGCAACAGCGGCATATCGCTTTCCGATACCTTGGGCTTTCTGGATGATCGCCTGCTGTTGACCCTGGGAGCGCGCTATCAGGATATCGAGGTCACCAACTATAGCTATGAAGGTGAGTTCGACAACCGGTTCAGCGATACCCGCCTTTCGCCGGTATATGGCATCGTCGTGAAACCGACGGACTCCCTATCGCTCTATGCTAATCATATTGAAGCGCTACAGCCGGGTGATACGGCTCCCACCACGGCGGTGAATGCCGGGCAGAATATTGGTTTGATTGAAGCAGAGCAGAACGAAGTCGGCGCCAAACTCGATTTGGGCAACCTGGGCGGCAGTTTAAGTCTGTTTCAAATCGAGCAGCCCAATGCCTTTATTGACGCTGAAACCGGTGTTTACGCCTACTATGGCGAGCAGCGTAACCGTGGCGTGGAGCTAAGTGTTTACGGCGAGCCGATGGAGGGTTGGCGCCTGTTGAGCAGCGCGATGTGGATTAATCCTGAATTAACCCACACTACTGATGGTACAAACCAGGGCAACGACGCGGTGGGCGTGCCTAACTATCGCGTGGTTCTTGGCAGCGAGTGGGACATTCCACAAGCGCCGGGCTGGACGCTCAGTGGCCGAGCGGTACGGAACGGCAGCCAGTACCTGGACGCGGCCAATCAGTTGGAAGTCGATGCCTGGACTCGCTGGGATCTTGGCGTTCGCTACGCCATGCCGCTCAATACGAACACGCTAACCCTGCGCGCCAACATCGAAAACCTCACCGATGAAAACTACTGGGCCTCGGCAACCGGTGGTTACCTGACCCAGGGCGAGCCGCGTACGGTCAAGCTTTCCGCCGCACTGGACTTCTAAGCCAGGATTAATCGGCTAACAGCGCTTCGCTGAGCAAATCAGCGAAGCGCTTAGCAGATGGAAAACCACCAAAACTCCACACGGCAGGTAGCTGAATAACGCGCTGTTCTTGAACCGCAGGTAAATGCTGCCACAGTGCATTGCCAGAAAAATCATTATCCATGCCGGTAAGAAGCGGCTCGACCACCACCAGGGTGGCATCGGGATAGCTCAGCAGTTCCTCTAACGCCACGGTCGAAAAGCCCCACTGGTTGGTGGGTTGCTGCCAAGCGCTGGCCAGCCCCAAGCGCTCCAGCACTGCCTCAAACAGGCTGTTTTTACCAAATACGCGTAGATGTCGGGCATCGATAAACTGTACGACGAGTAGCGGAGGCTGCCCCTGTAACTGGCTTTTTCGATGCTCCAGGTAGGTTTCGACAGCGTCGATCAGGGAGACTGCTGCTGAATCATCGCCGTTTAATGCGGCTAATGTGTGGGTGGTGCGTGTCAGGCGCTGCCAGAGAGAGTCGCCGCGTTGGTAGGTGGCCAGCCCGGTTACCGGAGCAATGGAATTTAGCTGATCGCTCAAGCGCATAAACAGCGGTGAAAGCAGCACATGGTCGGGCGCTTGTTGCGCCATCAGCTCACGATTGGGCTGGCCGCGAAGGCCGATATCCAGAACGTTGGTGGGTAGCTGGTCGGCACCCACCCAACGCTTGTACTGAGGAATTTCCGCAAGCCCAATAGGCGGGTTGCCAAGCGCAATCAGCGTTTCGGCAATGGTCCAATCCAGCGTCACGATATTGGTTGAGGCCGCCACTTGAAGGGAGGTAAGCGCGCTGACGCAGGCCAGCGCTAACTGGCCGTAACGCAGGCGGCGCATCATTGGGCAACGGCGATGTTGTGCTCTCCATTGGGATGTTTCATTACCTGCATGGGCAGCCCGTAAATAGCTTCCAGAGTGCTATCAAGCATCATGTCATTTGGGGTGCCGTGGGCTAGCAGGCGACCACTGTGCAGCGCCATTAATTCATCGCAGTAGCGTGAAGCCATATTGATATCGTGCAGTACGATAATGACGCCCAAATTCAGTTCATCGCATAGCTTGCGGATCAGTGCCAGCACTTCTATTTGATGAGCGATATCCAGCGCAGCAAGGGGTTCATCAAGCAGCAGGAACCGGCTGCCCTGAGCAAGTAGCATCGCCAGCCATACCCGTTGGCGTTCCCCCCCCGAGAGCGTATCCACTAAGCGGTCTGCGAACGCCTCGGTGTGGGTGAGGGCGATGGCGCGCTCCACGGCGTCTTTATCCTTTTGCGTATGACGGCCCAAAAGCCCATGCCACGGGTAGCGACCAAACCCTACCAGCTCACGCCCGGTCAAGCTTTCGGCGCTGGGTAAATGCTGGGGAAGGTAGGCGACTTGGCGTGCAAATTCGCGGTTGCCCCACTCGCTCAGCGGGCGCTGGTCAAAGAGGATGTCGCCCTGAGTGTTAGGCTGTTGTTGAGCCATGAGCTTGATCAGCGTCGATTTTCCCGAGCCGTTATGGCCAATCAGACCGTAAACCTTGCCCTCGTGAAAGGTGTGCTCAATGGGATTGAGAATAGGCTTGCCATTGATTTCAAAGGTGGCGCCTTTGACCTCGAACATGAACGACTCCTGACAAAAGGATGAAGAGTAATGGCCCCATTCTAGTGCTAATGGTTCTCATTTTTAACAGTGAAGTGAAAAGATTTATTCGAAAGAGGGTAAACACCGCATCGAAGTGATTAGGCTAAGTTGAAGTGTTAGAGCGGAGATACAATTAACGCCTGAAGCACATACCTTTGGCATGCCGCCCTTAGATAAATCAGCAAGTATATCGTTATGAAAATTGGCTTAGCTCTCATTGGTTGACTTACTGCCCCTTAACGCAAATAATAATTATTGCTATTTATTCCGTAGTGTTAATTGAGGCAGGAGGCCAATCAGTGGATACCCAGACCTGGAGCGCTGAGTTAGAAGATATCTTCGTTAATCAGCGGCCCCGGCTCTGCTGTGTCGCTGCCAAGGTATTGGGTAATACTGATCAAGCCGATGATGTCGTGCAGGACGCTTATCTGAAAATTTCAGAAGCAACAACGCTTTTTGAAATTAAGCAACCCATATCCTATGTGTCACGTGTGGTACGCAATCTCGCCATTGATCGTTGCCGCCGCTCAGTATTTGAGTCAGCGCTGTTTGCAAAAGAAGAGGAGGGGGATAACGCCTCTTGTGCATCACATTCTCCAGAGGTGATCGCGATTGATCGCCAGGCTTTGGCCCTGGTGGTGGATGCGTTGGATGAGCTGCCTGAGCGTACGCGGTGCGCTTTTGAACTCTACCGGTCGGGTAGTCATACGCAGCGAGAAGTAGCCCATCTATT